>JAJRVW010000123.1 GCA_024277115.1 Calditrichota bacterium | reverse complement strand
GCTTTCTATTTCACCTATTACTTTCTGCTTGAAGGCTTCGCTATACCGATAGCTTATCGCTTGTGCTGACATGGGGGCTCCTTTGTTTTATATTTACAAGTTTACTAAATTCTGTAAATATAATCAGGACAAGACAGTTTCAAGTTTCAAGTTTCAAGTTTCAAGTTTCAAGTAAAATTTTTACCGTTTAGAAATACCTGTCAAGCAAAAACCTTTAATAAAAAATCAATGTTTTAAACTAGCCTACTGAAATAATTAAAATGATCTACTATCTTTCCCTCGGAAGCAATATTGGTGATAAGGCCCTGTTTCTAAAAAAGGCGGTGGAAAGCCTGGCCGGGTTTAGCGCTCTATTAAAAAAGTCGGCGTTATATCAAAGCGCGCCCGTTGGAGAAACCGATCAGGATGATTTTATTAACGCCGTGATAAAAATTGAAACCGAATTAAACCCGCATACCGTGTTAAAAAAAATCAAAGAAATTGAAAAAAAACTGGGCCGCAAAAAAAGATACCGCTGGGGGCCGAGGGAAATTGACATCGACATAATTGAATATAACGGTCCGTTAATCCAGTCAGAAAATTTAAATATCCCACATATGGAGATGGAAAAGCGTAAATTTGTCCTGCAACCACTCCTGGAAATTGAGCCTGGTTTTAAAGCGCGCGATGGCCGTTTAATAAAAAAACTTTTGGATGATTGTGGTGACGAAACCACCGTCACATTATTAAAACACGATTGGTAAGATGCAGCGAACACCTTTTAAATATATCGCCATAGAGGGCGTAATCGGCGCGGGGAAAACAAGCCTGGCACAAAAACTGGCCAAATGGTACGGCGCGCACCCGGTGATGGAAGAGTTTGAGACCAATCCGTTTTTAGGGGATTTTTACACCGACCGCAAGCGTTATGCCTTTCAGACACAAATCTTTTTTTTGTTAAGCCGCTTCCGCCAGCAAGGACAACTTAGGCAATACGATCTGTTCCACTCAAAAATTATCAGTGATTATATGTTTCAGAAGGACCGTATTTTTGCCACGACAAACTTATCGGATGCGGAAATGAAACTTTATGACGGCCTGGCGCATATCATGGAGCAGCAAATCGCCATCCCGGATTTTGTGATTTATCTTAAAACATCCACAGCCCGGCTGATGGCCAATATCCGCAAGCGAAACCGCGATTTTGAAAAAGAGATGAGCGAGGAGTATATTAACACACTAAATGATCTGTACGATTCGTTTTTTGTCCACTATAAAAAAACACAGGTTATTACAATCCACATGGACGAAAAGGATTTTATTAACTCCGATAAGGATTTTAAAGAAATTATAAAACGTATATCCGAGCAATCAGTTCGCTAAAAAATCAAACGGATTCTTCTTTCCGCTGTGCTTCAATCAGAATGACAGCCCGGTACGTGTCATTCTGAACGGAGGATACGGAGTGAAGAATCCTGACAAATAAAATTTCATTCAACAAAAAATAAAAATAATGTTTTTTCGATCCATTTTATTTGGCCTTTTAGGCTACTATATTTTCAAAACAGTCCGTCAATGGTTTTTTGGAACATCCAATACACCGAAGGTAAAAAATAGCCGTCCGGTAAAAGAGGAAGAGGATTTCCAGAAGAAAAACCAATCTAAGATAGAGGATGCAGATTTTGAAGAACTCGACTGACAGCGCGACAGGGATTATTGAATCTTCGTACACACTAAGCCAGGCCCAATTGCAAAAATTGCTGTTACTGGTGCAGGAGGTATGCGGGATCACTGCCACGCGCCAACTAATGAAAAAGATGGCCCTTGCCTTAGAGAAGTTCGTCCCCTGCGCCAAAGCGTTGATTTGGATTTATAACCCGGAAAAAGAATCGCTTTGGACACGTATCAACAAAAAAAATTTTGAAGTGCCCCAAACAGAATCCATTGCCGGTTCAACTATAATCAGCCTTAATTATCTTTATCTTTCCGATCCCGGGCAGGACAAAAACTTCCACAAGGAAGCCGATACCATCCCGGGCGCCAACACGGGCCATATACTTTGCTTCCCAATGATCTCAAAAGAAAACAATGTGATTGGCGTGTTGCAATTGATGAATACAAAAATCCATCCCATCACGCCGATTGTTGTAAACCTGATCAGCGAGTGGGCGGGAATTGCCGCCAACCTTTTTACGGCCACCCTTAAAAACGATGCCATAAAAAATGCTTTTGATTCTTTTGTAGACACAATCTCGCATGCCATGGATACGCGTGATTATATCCTGGCCGGGCATTCGCGACGTGTTACGCTTTATGCCATGGAAGTAGCCAAGTTGATGGGTCTTTCCGCACAGGAAAAGGAAGTTTTGCAGTATGCCGGCCTGTTACATGACATCGGAAAAATTGGTGTGCCCGAACTTATTCTGCTTAAGGACAAACGCCCTAACAGCGATGAATTTCAGATGGCCAGGCAACATGCCACGCTTACCCGTGAATTATTGGAGAGGGTGCAGTTCCCAAAGGAGCTTGAGCCGGTAATTGAAATTGCCGCCACACATCATGAACGCATAAACGGCAGCGGTTATCCCAAAGGTTTGAAGGGCGAAGAGATTCCGCGTGGCGGGAAAATTTTGGCCGTCTGCGATGTATTTGACGCCCTATCCTCACGCCGGCCCTATGCCGACCGCATGCCTGTCGATGAAATTATCTCTATTTTGGACAAAGAGATCGGTGAATCTTTTGAGCCGTTTATCGTTTATCATTTTAAAAATATTTCCCTGGACCGCATCATCCAGATCGTTGAATATGGCCACAACAAAGGAATTGAATCTGAGGATTTGGAGTTCCTAAAAAAATACACTCTAAATGATTTACTTAATACGGATTCCATCAAAAGCGACGACCAGCAAAAAATAGAAACGACTTTTATGCGTTATTATTCGCGTATTTATCGTGGGTAGGAGCCTTCTCCCGACGGCGACTTAAACACACCCACCCTTTCTCGCTAAACGGTAGAACCCCTCTCCCGAGGGTGATATTGGACGCGCTTGAAAAGCGTTCCCACTACGAAACCAGTAAAAAATCCACACCCTCCTCATACCCTTTTTCTTCTAAAAACCGGATAATCTCTTCACGGGCGTTGGCCTGGCGGATATAGGTCAAAACAAACATTGCCCCGGGTTTGGGAATTTCTTTATAATTAATGACAGGCTTGTCCAATTTTCGTTTGCCGCTAATATCAATATAACAGGAAATACGAACGCCTTCTTTTTCCAGCAACCGCGCCCGTAAACGTGAAATCCGGCTGGCACCCCAAATGGCCACATCCGGATGATGCGGGTTGTGGTTTTGCAGCCACCGCGCTAAATATTTTGTTTTAATTTCATAAAAAGCCTTGTCACTATAACGCCTGTCCGTACGTGTTAAACGGCTATCTGAGTCATGCCATTGTATAACTTTGTCCGGGATTTTATACATCCGAACACCTGCATCCAACCAGCGTAGCCACAGCTCATAATCCTCCGGGAAAGGGCCATTGCGGTACATACCTTCTTTTTCGCCAACTTCCCTGCGCCACATGGCCGATGGATTTATTATGGGCGATTCAATAAAGCGTCGAAGTGAAATTTGTTGTTCATTTTGGATCGAGTTGATCAAATCTACATAACGCTGAAAACCTTGTGTATTTTCATGATGTCCCACATAATCCACCTGCCCGGACACCACACCAATACGCGGGTTTTCATCCAAAAATTTTGCCTGCATTTCCAGGCGATCGGGATACGCCCAATCATCCGCATCCATCCGGCAAATGTATTTCCCCTTTGCCAAATCCGTACCGGCATTGGAAGCAAAAACAACGCCCTGTCTTTTTTCATCGATTAGCTTAAAGCGGTCATCATTTTTGATCCATTCTTCGGCAATATCCCTGCTGGCATCGTTAGAATTATTATTTACAAGAATGCACTCAAAATCGCCAAGGGTCTGATCAGCAATGCTGGAAAGGGCACGGTTTAGGGTTGAGCGCGCATTAAAAAATGGGAGAATAACGGAGACTTTTATCATTATAATAAATTCGTCATTCCGAATTTATTTCGGAATCCTTAAATATTTCTAAATTTTTACATCAGCAACTAATAAAGTATAAAACTAAGGCGATGCCTTGTAAATACAAATTTTAAAAGTCACTTTGCAGATAATTCTTTTTCACCTGGCAGATGCCATCGCTCTTGGCAATGTCATCCCTGAAATGTTAAATAAAAAATGAACCGAACACGACAAAAAAATCAGCAACCCATTTTATTGACCGGGATGGAACATTCCGGCACAACATATCTTTCCAATCTTTTAAAATGTCATCCGCAAATTGCCGGCGGGTTTGAAGGCGGTATGTTACTGGCCAGTCAACCCAATCAATTTCCATCCATCGAGCCCTTTTATAAATGGATGCTCAAAAAGCCGCCCGTACAATGGGGCCTTAGCCAAAATGACCTAAACCAAATTTGCAACAGCGCCACCTGGCCGGAAATGTACCAAAAAATAAGGAGCTCTTCCCCACTCTTCCAAAACAACGAAATCCTTCTGGATAAAACGCCTGCGTACATGCCCGTGCTCGATCAGGTCATGCAAAAGCTCGATGCAAAGTGTGTTGTTATTTTTAAAAACACCTGCTATCAGTACACTTCGTACAAAAAAAGGGGTTTTACTTTGGAGGGATATATTGGCCATTATATGGGCTACATTAAAGGATTGCTCACTGCCTTTAATAAATACCATCAGCGTATTTTAATTGTAAACCATAATAAACTGGGCGGGGAAAAAGATCGGGTTTTAAAAAGTATTATCGATTTTCTTGGCCTGGAATATAACCCGGCATTTTGGCAAGACGACTTATTTACAAAAGATTTGCCGCCCAATGTTTTACGCGCTGATTATGATTTTAACGTGGAGAAAAATGCCGGGGAAAATTTATCGGCACACGAGATCGAAATACTGCAAAAATATTCGCAAGATGAACTTCTAAATAAAATATCGATCCTGCCTGGCTAGCCTCACTTTACTATTATGCTGAGGATCAGCTTGGCGGGGGAACATCTCCGCCACCGTTGATACTACAGAAAAATAAAAATTTGAAGATCGATTTCCCCCTCTTTACTTTTAGTCTCTCATCACTTTTAAAAGGACAATATGAAAATTTTATTTATACTCAGCCTGCTTTTACTTTTTAGCTGTTCACAAAAAGAGCCTGTGGATATGATCCTGGTAAACGGCAATATACTCACTTTATCCCCGCAAACCCCAAAAGCTGAAACGGTCGTCATAAAAAAGGATAGAATCCTTTTTGTAGGTAAAAACAGCGAGCTAAAAAGATTTAACATTGCCAACGCAAAAATAATCGACCTTAAGGGCAAAACGGTTATCCCGGGATTTATTGATGCCCACGCCCATCTTTTAAGCCTTGGTAATTCATTAAAAAACATTTCCCTTAGCAGGATTAAAGCGTGGGACGATGCCGTGTCGCTGCTTGAGAACGCCGTAAAAAAAGCGCAGCCGGGCGATTGGATCACCGGGCGCGGCTGGCACCAGGAAAAATGGGAGAGTGCGCCCAAGCAAAATATCAAAGGGTTTCCAATCCATAAATCTGTAAGTAAAATATCCCCGGACAACCCGATCATTTTAAAACACGCCAGTGGCCATGCGATATTTGTAAACGCCAAGGCCATGCAAATTGCCGGGATCAATTCCAAAACAAAAAGCCCGGCCGGTGGCGAAATTATTAAAGACAAACAAGGCAACCCGACCGGTGTTTTATTGGAAACGGCCATGGACCTTGTCTATCAGCCCTACCAAAAATATTTAAATACATTAAGTCCCGGGGAACAAAAACGCATCAAAAGTGCCGAGCTGCAAGCCGCCATGCAGCACAGCCTGGAAAATGGCGTAACAACGTTTAGCGATGCCGGTTCTTTCTTTAATGAAATTGACCTGTTTAAAGAATTTGCCGGGCAAGATAAACTGGACATCCGTCTCTGGGTGATGGTTTCATCCGAAGAATCGTTGTCCGATGCCCTTTTACAAAAATACAAAATGATTGGTTTTGGCAATAACCACCTCACCGTGCGTGCCATAAAACAATATGCCGATGGCGCGTTGGGCTCACGGGGCGCCTGGATGTTGCAGCCCTATTCGGATATGCCCTCGACCAGTGGTTTTAATGTAACCCCGCTGGATTCGATCCGAAGAACGGCACAGTTTGCTTATAAAAACGGCTACCAGCTTTGTACACATGCCATCGGCGACCGGGCCAACCGGGAAATGCTTGATATTTATCAGGATGTTTTAAAGGGAGACACTTCTCGTCGCTGGCGCATTGAGCATGCCCAACATTTATCTTTGGATGACATTGAGCGTTTTGCCCCGCTGGGGATTATCGCTTCCATGCAAACCGTGCACTGCACATCCGATGGCCCGTGGGTTCCGGTGCGGATTGGAAACAAACGCGCGGAAGAAGGCGCCTATGTCTGGCAAAAATTATTGCAAAGCGGTACACATTTTGCCAATGGCACCGATTGTCCGGTAGAACAGCTCTCACCCATCGAGAATTTTTACGCGGCTGTTACACGGCGTCTGCCGGATAGCACGCAGTTTTATCCCAGGCAGGTTTTAAGCCGGGAAGAAGTGTTGAAGTCACTGACAATTTGGAATGCTTATGCCGGGTTTGAAGAAGATATTAAAGGATCGATCGAGGTGGGCAAACTGGCGGATTTTGTTGTGCTCTCTCAAGATATTTTAACCGTACCAGAAAACGAGATTTTAAAAACCAAGGTTCTCTCCACCATTGTTGGCGGGGAAGTAAAGTATGAAGACAAGGACTAAAATTATGCAGCATAAATCTATTCATTCTAAAAAAGAAAACAAACCACCAAGGCAAAAACCAAAAATCACTAATAAGAATTGGCCATAGGAAATCATAAAACTTGCCGGGGCATGGAAAGATTTTCCTACACTTGAAGAAATAAGATCATTTGATGCGCATGATTCCAAACGTGAAAAATTATAGCACTTTATTTACTCTGCCCATACTTAAAAAGTATATTCCCTAAAACGTACTCACCTAAATTCATATAAATAAGAGATTATAATCACCTAATTTTATGATAAAACGAGATTTACCCCTGATTATACGAGAACGCTTGTTTAAAAAAGAGCTGTCATCCTATGCGCACGCATCAGCAACAAGAAATCGATTTTATAGAAGAATATAACGGGGTTATGCACGCCTTCGAAATAAAATGGAACCCTAAAACCAAAACCCGTTTCCCGGCACCATTTTTAAGCGCGTATCCCGAAAATGAGACCAAAGTTATAAACACAGAAAATTTTTTAGAATTCGTTGGGACCGATTAATAGTTCGCATTTTATATAACCCAATACGGACTGAGAAAAATTATAAAACCCGGTTTAAAAAGTATACCTAAAACTTTCCCCGATCCGCCCATATTTATCAAACACGACATCCTCTTCCTGTAAAAGTTGCCTTTGCAAAATATGGTGCGCATTGGCCGAGCGCAGACTGATCTTCAATTGTGCATTCACTACCCGCCACCAG
>JAJRVW010000122.1 GCA_024277115.1 Calditrichota bacterium | reverse complement strand
TTTCTTTCACTAATCCTATATTTTGATTTTCTCTTTTTGCCATGTTTTTTCCTTTGTTTTTTTGGTCAAACTAAATTTAGGAAGGACATGGCAATTTTTCACATATTTGCCTTTTTACACAAATTTAAGGACGCAATCATAGTTTTGGAAAAAATATTAAATTAACCTAACCTTTTAATCTAAAAGATTACAATATTCTTTGTATTGGTTCAGTCAAAAGTGGAATTTTGTAAAGATTTAATGCTATGATCTAACCCTTCAAAGATAAGGAGAAAATCATAGCAAGACAAATAAGGAAAAAATACAGCCCACATCAAAAACTTAAGATTATTAAAGAAGGATCCCTACCTAATGTACGGGTTGCAGATCTGTGCAGACATTACGATATTTATCCCACAGATTATTACAGGTGGAAAAAACAGGCGAAATGTTCTATGATAGAAGGATTACAACCCAAAAAGAAAAAAGAGAAGCCTTTAAACAGGCGCGAACAAGCACTCGAACATCTTAAGGCCGTTATTATCCAGTTGACGCAGGAACACTTAGAGCTTAAAAAAAAAGTGCTGGGACCGGAATAAAAACGCGTTTCAACAAAGAAGAGAAAGCGGATATCTTAGGGTTTGTCTCAGGTTTGATTGAATTGACCGGGGCCGAAAAGAAAACAATCTTACAGCATTTGGGCCTTGGGCCATCAACATTTTACAACTGGTCGCAACGCCAAGGCCAAAACCGCTTAGAAGACACCAGCCCATCGGAAAAAACTCGTAGTGTTTATTGGACTGGGAAAAAGAGGCGATCTGTAATTATTATCTTGCCAACCCTGGAAACGGCTATCGGCGGCTAACCTATATGATGATCGACGAAGATATCGTTTATACAAGCCCTTCAACGGTTTACAGGCATTTGAGCAAGGAAGGGTTGGGGCTTGTGGTACGTTGGGCACACAACCGGTATGCATTGGCGCCAGGCCGGCCTTGCCAAGCGTGCCCAACCAAAAATGGCACACGGACCTGATGCAGCTCAAAATTGATGGCGAACTTTACTATTATCAAGGCATAATCGATGCCTACGGCCGCTATATTATTGCATGGGACATCCATGCCGAGGGCACGGCATTGAACACCAGTTTAGTATTACAGGAAGCTTATGATAGCGCGCCTTGTGGCATAAACCCGGTGGTAATCGCCGATAATGGCCCGGAATTTATCGGTAAAGAATTCAGTGAAGTTATCAAAATGCACTAGGGCAAAGATGTGCGGACCGCTTCTTATCATCCTCAAAGCAATGGGATCGATGAGCGTTTTCACCGTACGTTGCGGGAAGAAGGGCTGGCCTATTATGGCAACTTAATCGAAGCAAAACGGCAGGTGGGCCAATGGACCGGACATTACAACCAGGTACGCTTGCATTCTTCGATAGATTATATGCCACCGGCGATCTGGCATAATGGCGATCCAAATATCCTGGCAGAAGAAAGAAAACAAAAAGTATTAAAGGCCAAACAAGAACGTGAATACGAGAATTTAAGGCTGGCAGGTTAACAAGAAACCCGTAGCATTAAATTGTCACGAAAATTCCAAAAGGCTCTGAAGCAGAACACTATCTATTGTTAATTGAATAAATTTGGGTCTTCACACAATGTGTTGACTATCGAGAAATAGTGGTTCGGGAGTGTAAGCTTTTTTGTGTAAACAAAAAGACTATCTGTACGGAGAATGAGTCCTTTGAAATTGAAGTGCCCGTGACCACGAAGGTGATTTTGAACCGCAGTTTGAAAAAAAAGCACCAACACCGTCTCAATAAATTTAATGACATGTGGATCGACCATAACGAGGGGGCAAAGTACTGGCTCTCTATTTTGACCGAGCTTAAAAACCACGGTATAAAAGATATGCTGATTGCCTGTATCGATGGGTTAAGGGGATTTCCCGAAGCCATTGAATCTGTCTATCCCGATACTAATATATAGCTGTACATTGTCCACATGGTGCGCAACTCGGTACGTTTTGTTTCGTGGAAAAACCGTAAAAAAATCACTGCGGATTTAAATAATATTTTTCTGGCTTTATAGCATATTTCAAAAAAATGAAAAATGCCGATCCGAAACTGGAACCAAGTCATTAATCAATTTGCTGTGCAATCTGGGAAACGGGTAAATTTGAATAACTAACAAGGGTATTTATGGGCTCAAGGTAAACCACTTAAGTCAGTAACTATACCATTTAAAAAACATTGCAAACGGCTATAATTGAATATTTCCGACTTCACGACTTACGACACCCATTTGCTTCACATTACGTAATGAATGGTGGAGACTTAATGTCATTGAAAGAAATCTTAGGACACAGTAGTTTAAAAATGGTTGAAAGATATTCTCACCTGACTTCAGCGTATAAAAGGAAAATATTAAACAGGTTGCCACATATTTGCCATAAATCAATCAGAAGAGGAATTGACCCAAAACAAAAAAGCCTTGCAAACATAGTGTTTACAAGGCTTTAGCAGTGTGAGCCAGCGGGGACCCGAACCCCGGACCAATGGCTTAAAAGGCCACGATTCATAGGCTAAGTTCAATAAAAACAACAATAAAATATAATCGAGAGGCCAAAACGTTACTTGTTGTTTTTTCTATACTTATCCAGTATTGTCCATTACAGTCCACACCATCATTTGCCACATATTTGCCATATGGAATCATAAAATGAATAGGATACAATATATAGATCCCCCTTCCCCTATCTCATGATTTTAAATTTACTCAATGAATGAATTGAACTGGGGACACACGGATTTTCAGTCCTTCAAAAGCCAACCTACCTAACCTTAATAAAAACAACATAACCTATTTATAATTCAATAACTTAGATCACCAAGAACCGACATTAGTTGTCACCATTTGTAACCATATAACACCTACAATTGACCATCTGCATGGCACGCATATGGCACGCGTTTATTTTCACTGTAAAGAAAATTTGTGCAGAGGAATATACTTTACACCGAAAAATGTAGCCTTACTCTGCATAAGAGTTATATGCGTAACCGGAATTTTAATTTCCTTAAATTCTTGGCTTAGCATGACTTTCTGTTGTTCAGGATCGAGTAAATAATTTTTCATACGGGCAAGAGTAATATGCGGGCTAAACTTTCGTTTTTCTTTCCCAATTCCCAGGTCAGATAATCTATTTTCAATTATATCATAACATTTATTCAGCGTTTTAGAATTCTCCAATCCAAGATAATAAATGCGTGCTTTTTTATTGTTTGGAAAAAAGTTGGTTGGAGTTGTTGTCAAGTTAAAAAGCGGGATTGTTTGAAAAGCTTTATTTAAGGTTGATTCGATTCTTCCTTTGAGTGCCGAATCTGTTTCCCCCAAATATTTTAAAGTGATATGAAACGAAGGCTTATTAACCCATCTTAATTTTAGATATTGTTTTTGCAAACCAGAGATGTGATCACTAAATGAATTTTTTATTTCTTCAGGAAAGTCAATTGCTAAAAATAATCTCATAGTCAATTCTTGTATTTCCAATAATTAAAATCTTATTAATTTTACACAGATTTCTCTTACGATGAAAATATAGTCATAAAACTATGGTTCAACGATTCGGTACCATGTTCTTTCCATAGATAAGTTGGCTTAATTCTGTTTCAATCATTTATATTTTGAAAGGTCATTTTCTTTTTGATAATGAAAATATAATTCACTACATTTAACGTATTAAAAATCTGGGAAAACAATTGTACAACTTTAACAATTCTTTAAAAGAATGGCTTAGTGATCCAAATATTATAAATCTTCATCTACCAGACTTTGTTTATATCGAAAATTTTCATGAAGGAGGTGGACAGGGAATTGTTTTCAAAGGCTTGGTTAACGATTCACCAGCAGCTATAAAAGTTTATTTTCCAGGTGGACAATTACACCAGAGAATTGTAAGGGAAATTCTTGCCCTAAAGACTTTGAACTGTCCTAATATTGTTGATCTACTTTGGCATTCTCAGATTGAAATAAATGGAAATTTACTGCCAATTGTTGCTACATCATTTGTATTTGGACAAACGTTAAAAACGCTTATAAGCGAAAATAGTCTTTCATCCGCACAAATTGGAACACTTGGATACGATGTCACAAATGCTATCAAATATATGTGGGCTAAAAGAATTGTTCATCGCGATATCAAACCGAGTAATATTATCTGCAAAGACGATGGCCGGTTTTGTGTTATCGACTTAGGAATAGCGCGCCATATAGATCAAACAAATTTGACATCGGGAATTATAGCTTGGGGCACTTTGGGATACATGTCCCCAGAACAATTCAGTGCAGTCAAACAATTAACATGTAAATCAGATTTATATGCTTTAGGTATATTAATGATTGAATGTGCTGTTGGAAGTCATCCTACTTTTTACGATCAATTAAGGCTCTTAAGTATAAATTACAATTTAGAGTCTAATCTGCCACAGGAAGCAAAAAATTGCGACTTCTCGGATCTGATATGTAGGTTATTACATCAAAGACCAACTTTCCGCCCAAAACCTGGTACGGTTCTTGAAACACTTCGTTCATATAGTTAAGCAAAATATGGAGATATCATGTCTTTTTACGCAAATATTGGTTTTAGATTTAGTATTCCTGCAAGTGTTGAACCAGATGATAGCATTATTCTGGCAAGCGCTATGCCTTATCATCAGCTTGAGAGAAGAAAGATTAACAAATACCCTCATTTAAAGAATAGACTATTTGACCCACAATTGTATCTAGCTGGCCTTGACACTGCAACTAGTAACGAGCATTGTTTGAAACTGGCTACATATCCATGGTTTGGAGTAGGCGGTTTGGGAAATTATGATAGTGGTCAGCAAACACAACAACAATGGAAAACTGATGCTTTACAAAGGATTTCATCTATTTGGCCTCGAACTCATATGACAGATGAAAGAAATATTAGGGGAGTTGTAAGAGACTGCATTGATTTTCAAATACGGTTTGGCTGCAATTCAATAATTTTACCAAGTCCCTTAACAGTAGATTTAAACTCTGACTTTAGGGATGAATTATTGTGGCTTGACTTATCACTAGAATATATTTCTGGTTTGTCGGATTTTAATATTCCAATATTTGCATCAATTGCTTTATCTG
The DNA here is from genome assembly GCA_024277115.1 of Calditrichota bacterium. GTDB lineage: Bacteria > Calditrichota > Calditrichia > Calditrichales > J004 > JABFGF01. Next base: position 28,984 of record JAJRVW010000122.1, on the reverse strand, counting down.
ATCTATGTGTCAATCATCTCGAACCTGATTCTAACGCTTTGTTAAGTGTTATATTGGATTCGGTAAGTTCAAGAGAAATTGATGGGGTTTACATTGTCCTAGAGCAAGCATCCTCGCAAGCAGAAACGCGTCAATGCAGTAGCTCAAGGGCACTGTCTTCTATTCTACATTTGACACATATTTTTAAAAATGATTGCAATCTAGATGTTGCAGTTAACTTTTTAGGTCAATTTGGGTTAGCATGTCAGGCAGCAGGAGCCAGTTTGTGGGGAAGTAATTGGTATAAAAGCCTATACCGCTTAAGGTTAGCGGACAAAATAGCCGGTGGCAGAGCATATCCTAGTTATTGGAACTATCCTAGTATATCTGATATCCACTTAGAAAATGATTTTGACCAGATTAATCGTTCTGGGAATCTCCAAAAAATAGCTGATGAAACAGACGCTTCACAAAATCTAATCTTAGCTGCAAGAAATGGTATTCGCTCCGAAAATGTTCCTGCATGGGAATATCGATCGGGAAACATTTCGGCGTCATTAGAACATTATCTATTATCAGCAATAAATAGTGACTCGGTTCAACATTCTTATACAGGGCATATACAGGATTTTGTCCAAAACTGGTTGCAAAACGCACTTGATAACTCTAAAGAAATAGCAGGATCATTAAGAAATAATTATAAAACACGATTTAATCATATAGAGGCTTGGTACGATGCCTTTATAAATTATAGAGAACTCCATAATGTTTGAGTAGCTTTTGCCGCAGATGATGCAATTACATATTCTCTATCAGGACTAAGTTGTTTTTTATTTAGGGACGGTTTAATTATCCAATTTAATTCATTTTCCCCTACCTCACACAATCCAATTCCACTATCCGCAATCATGTTTAAACTATCAGGTTTTTTCGGTGTTTTTTCTGGGTGCATCGCTATAAAAACACGATCAGCGAACTTTAAATATTCAGTGGCTTGCCTGAAAGCTTCAGTCCATCTGTACATTTTTACTTCAACAGCAATTACTTCAATTTTTTGCTTAAAGAGTTTGTTTTGTAATGTAATATAACCTGTTTTTAATTTCCTTATAGTACCAGCTTTAATAAGGTCTTCAATAAGTGGCTCAATTCTTTTAAGATTTTCATAACAAAGATCGGCTATTTCAATAGGCTTAAGTTTCTTTCTGTTCTTAAGAAGCCAGATTATAAAAGAATGTCTGTAACTACAATGCCTTGGTAACAAATTGCTATTTGGTAATTCCTTAAAATTTATATAAATAAAATCCGGTATGCACTTTCCAATCGGTACTTCCCTTCTCTGTAAAGCAAATTCATAATTACTTTTTAAGTTAATCTTCAAATTAAATAAATGCTTTTGAAGTGCCTTTTCAGACGCAAAAGAAGATGTAATTTTCTTATTCATAGTGAGTATTTTTGGTGTTTTAGTTTTTATTCGGATTATTTAATATAATATTAAATTTCATTTAATTCTATTCATATACTTAAGTTTTCTATAATCCGTAGTCCCTTGGGGAAGCCCCATTAGGGAAACTTTATCTTATGCGAAGTACAATCCCACTATTTACTATATTACAGTAATTATCTTTCAATATTGTTTAATCTGTTACTACTTATAATCTATATATTGGGGATTTCGTTCAAAATCAAATTTGTATTACGTTGCATTCATACAACCTATTAGAAGTTATTGAGCTTTCTACAAAGTCTCCCTTAAAACTTCCTCAATCGTAGTAATCCCCTCTTGCAATTTAAGAATACCATGATCCCTCAACGAGAGCATGCCTTCTTTCATGGCAAGTTTACGAATATTAGATGCACTTTCATTTTGTATTATCATTTGTGAAATATTCTCAGAGTTGGGCAGAAGCTCAATTAAAGCTGTTCGTCCACTATAGCCAGTGTCACTGCATTTTTCACAACCCTCACCATGGAAAAAATCAATTTCCTTATAACCCCCATTATTGAACAATTGGCCAACCAAAGCTTCATTGGGTTTACTTTTTGTTTTGCAATTCGTACATATTTTCCGGACTAAGCGCTGTGCCATAACCATTTGTAAAGAAGTCGCAACAAGAAAAGGCTCAACACCCATATCAATTAAACGTGTTATAGCTGAAGCCGCATCATTGGTGTGCAATGTACTTAAAACCAAATGGCCTGTTAAAGCCGAACGGATGGCGATCTCTGCTGTTTCACCATCACGGACCTCTCCAACCATAATTATATCCGGATCCTGTCTTAAAAACGAACGTAAGGCATTGGCAAATGTAAAGCCGATATCAGGTTTCACCTGTCCCTGGTTGATACCTGTCAGGTTATATTCAATGGGATCTTCAATGGTCATGATGTTCACATCGGGTTTATTAATATGGCTCAATGCTGTGTAGAGCGAGGTCGTCTTGCCACTTCCAGTGGGACCCGTTACCAAAATCATTCCATAAGGTGATGAAAGTTTCTCAAGAAATTTCTTCTTTGTTTTTTTATCAAAACCAATATTATCGATACTAAGCTTAAAGGAAGATTTATCCAGAATCCTTAGAACAACTTTTTCCCCAAAATCGGTTGGCATGGTACATAGGCGGATATCAACTGTTTTTACCCCGCTCCCCATCCTAATACGGCCATCTTGCGGACGTCTCTTCTCCGCAATATCAAGCTCGGCCATTATTTTTAAACGGGAAATATAGGCAAAACGTTTTGTTTGCTCCAGTTGCTCCACAATCCTTAGTTTTCCATCAACCCTAAAGCGTACCCTAAACTCATTTTCATAGGGCTCGAAATGTAAATCACTGACACCTTGGTTGATTGCCGTACTAATCAGCTCATTAATTTTATTAACAACGGCAAAATCATTTTGAACGGCTTTTTGATCGGAAAAGTTATTTTCTTTTTTCTTGATAATCTTAAAGTCTTCAAAGCTTTGAGACTGTTCCACCTGGGTTGTACTGACTTTATAGAATTTCTCAAGGGCAGGTTTAAGTTCTTCTTCCGGTATTTCAACGACTTGAACTGTCTTGCCTGTAATCAATTGAATTTCTCTCACCAGACTAAAATTATCTTTTGAGATCAATGCAAGTGTGAGTTGGTTTTGATCAAGACTAATAGGCAACACATTTTTTTGTACTGCCAATTCAAATGGGATCAGCTGTAATACTTTTTCATCAATCTTTTTAGGTAACATAATTGAACAACCTTCCAAAAATAAAAATAACCATTACCATAGAGATATATGCCCCATAAGGGATTTTTAAGGTGTGAAACTTAAATATACTCGCTACAATCGCAATAACAGATGCAATTGTTATAATTAGAATAAAGTCTTGAAACCCGGCATAAAACCCAATTATACCAAAAAGTTTCACATCGCCCATCCCAAAAACTTCTTTTTTGTAATAATAAAAGCCGGCATAGTATATAATCAGCCCAAATAATAATGAGGCAGCCCCCGAGTAAATTGAGAATAAAAAACTGTGTTCCCAATTTAATATTATGCATAAAATCAGTGAAATTAAGAGTAGGGAATTGGGAAGTTTAAAATGCCTAAAATCATTTATCATTAAAAAGAGATATGAGAACAAAAGTAAAACATGGAGGACTAAAAATTGGCTTAGGTTCAATGCAGGTCACTTTTTAATGCGCGGGTTGCTTTAATAACAGAGTTGTGTACCAGTTGTTTTAATGAGCCGCTATAAATTCGCTTCTCCTGGATATTGCAAACCATCTCACCTGTTTTGGCTTCTATAAAGCGAATGCTTAACTCTATCTCATTTTGTTTGGAACTTAGCGCATCTTCAATGCTTGCAAGTGAGTTTAAGGTACCAAGGACAATAAAATCAGCATCGGTTTCCGCCGCGATTTTTTTTATTTCCTCAACAGTAATCCTACTCCGCCCACTCTCCTTGTACTTTTTTTGAGCCGCCCTCACAATAGTGCGTTCGGTAACAGGGAAAGCCAAAATGCTATAAAGCTCATTTGAAAACTGGTCTGCCGCCCTGTCTGCAATAAACTTTGTCAGGTTTTGTCCATGATAGTCAAAATCTAAAACAGCATATCTGTAATAAAGGGAATCTGCCGGAGGGAAACCATCCGATCTTTTTACAATGGGATAGATTTGTGCACATGAATAAACTGAAACAATAATTACAAAGACTAAAAGGGTTTTAAGAAGAGGCATATTATGTATTATTCTGTTTAAATGATGATCAATCCGGTATGACCTGTTTTATCTCACCATCCTGGTTGACGCTCCACACATTAAAGGTACCGTCTTTATCGAAATCTACGGCTGCTGTAGCTAAAGCGGTATATTCATAACTGTTTGCCTTCTCTACTGAGATTATATAACGCGCTTCACCACCTTCTGACACTAGTTTATTCTGTTCAAAACCAATTGCGGCTAAATCTGTTGAGTATGTATCTCGCTCATAAAAATAGGCCTGTTGCAGCGAATGCAAATGTTTGAGCATTATTTTGGCTTCTGTCTCTTTGGCCTTGGTTACAACCGATGTAAACTGGGGCATTGCAAGAAGAATGAGTATCCCAATTACTACAATTACAACAAGTAATTCGGTCAGTGAAAAACCATCTTCTTCTTTAATTTTTCTTATCTTTATCATTTTATTCCATTTCAGCAGCAAATTTTACCTCTTTTTTCTTTGCTAACTCTGCGTCCTCAGTGGTAAAGTAAAGAGAGTAAGAGAATGAGCATGAGTACGAGTACGAGTAAAAAATTATCCTGGTACGATGTTTACAAGGTTGAACAGTGGCATATATAACGCTATCAGGATTGTGCCCAATATAACCCCCAGAAAAACTATTATCAAGGGCTCAAATACACTGGAAAGTGTTGTTAAAGCCGCGTCAATTTCATTATCATAATAATCGGCAACGCGTTTTAGCATTTTATCCATCTCGGCGGTTTCTTCGCCCACGGAAATCATCTGGGTAACCATAACCGGAAAGACTTTGGAGCGCATTAAGGAGTGGGTCAGCATTTCCCCTTTTTCAGCATAGCGGGTCATACGGTCTATCTCCTGCCTTACCACAGAATTGGACATGGAGTCGCTGCATACTTTTAACGCTTCAAGCAATGGGATTCCACTTTCCAATAAAATACTTAATGTCCGGGCAAAACGGCTGATATAGTTTTTTTTAACCAGGCTTCCTGTTATCGGAAAACTTAAATTAAGGGCATCGAGTTGTTTTTTACCTTTGGTTGTTTGGGCGTAGTAGCGGATGCCAAAAACAGTGCCAAAAATAATTAGCAAAATCAGCCAATATTTTTCTCTGATAAAGTCACTAATATTCATCAGGGATACGGTTATAGCCGGAAGCTCAGCATCAAAATCCCTGAACATATCTGCGAAGGTGGGCACAACATAAGTAAGTAAAAAGGAGACCGCGCCAAAGGCAACAAAAATTACCAAGGCCGGGTAGGACATGGACTGGATCAGTTTACGGCGCAGGTCATTCATTTTTTCCTGGTAAATAGCCACACGTACTAACATATAATCCAAACGACCGGTCATTTCTCCAACGCGCAACATACTAAGATAAAAACGGGAAAAGACATGGGGGTAACGGCCAAATGCCTCCGCTAAAGTACCACCGCCCTGGATTTTCTTTTTCACATCTTTTAGGATTTTTTGCAGGGATTTGCCATCACTTTGCAAAATAAGGATTTCTAAAATCCGGGTCAGTGAAATCTTTGCTTCCAGCATGGCCGAGAACTGGCGGGTAAAGGAAGTTAGTTCGGTGAATTTTACTTTTTGCTGGGGAAGAAGATTGGTTAAAAAAGACATTTTTTTTAAAACTTTTTAATATTCGGATTTTGGCGTGTATCAAATAATCCTAAAACAGTAATTTGTTCTTCTTTGTAAAGATAATAGATTGAAATTTGTTTTATCAAAACTAAACTCCGAATGGAATCACTTTCAGTGTAACCTCGTCCTAATTCAGGAAATTGTTGGAGCATGGAAAGTTTATCAGTGAGTTTTTGTAGAAAACCAAGCGTTGTTTCTATTGGCCAATCTTGTTGAAGATATTGAAGTACAGACCTTAAATCTTCCCTTGCGTTTAGCGTCCAATTTATTCTTTTAACCAAGTTTTTGCCTCTAGCATTACGTCTTCATGAGGGAGGATTTCACCATTTTTTGCTTGGCTTACTGAATCTTGCAATCTTTGATATTGCTCTTGTGTAAGCTCCTCTTCTAAAGACGACTGTTCATCATCAAGGAAAGTGATCACAACACGACATTGTTTATGGGGTGGGATTTTCTCAATGGGTTTGATTGACTCACCATCATAGATACCTTTAATTGCTAACATTTCCGCCTCACTATTTTATACAATTGGCACCAGTTTTCACACGCATGGAACAGTAAACTAAATCAAAATAACAACTACTTCAAGAGGATACTTTTAATAGTTTGGACAAAGGGTTGGGAACCTGCCCCCAATGGTTCGCTTTTTAAGCGGATAAAATAAACACCGGAGCCCAGGTTGCCCGCATCCCAGTTTAAGATGTGCGTCCCCTGCGTATAAACTTTGCTGGACAGTTCCGCAACCCTTTTACCGGCTGTGTTAAAAACGGCCAGGCTGACATGGGACTTTTCTTCAAGTGAAAATTCAACGGTCGTGGTGGCGTTAAAAGGATTGGGATAGTTTTGCCTTAAATTATAGGTGTTCGGCTGACGGTTCGCGACTTCGGAAATCCCGGTGACGGGATCATATTTTAAAATATACATACCGTCGTTTTGAGAAGCCGTATAAATATATCCATCCCTTAAAGTAATTCTTCTTGTCCAATCATCTGTCTGATACCATCCTACCTCTTTCAACTCATAAGGTTTAGTGAAATCAACTATGCTGATCCCGCGTCCATTAGCCAAATAAGCTAGATTCCCTTCAATAGAAATATCAAGTACATATTCCACGGATAGTTGCGTAGTATATTTCAAATTCTTTGGGCGACTAATTGCGAATACTTTTAGTCCTTCAAAAGCATTAGCTAGATAAGCATAATTATCAACGATTTTAATATCCTCAACTTCTTTATAAGTTGGTTTGGTGTCTAAAATAAAAGGTTTTGACAGATCGCTTATATTTATTGAAGAAAATTGAAAACCATTGCTTAATGTGTGTGCCGCAAAGAGGATACTATCCTTCACAGCAATAGCCCCCGTATATTTTGTTTCCCTAAAATCAACTATTTCAATGGGGTTGTACGCATCACTGATGTCAAGAATGACAAAACCTAAAGCGGTGGCAATAAAGGCCAAGCTATCCACAACTTCAACCTTTATGCAAGAAGTCTCATTTAAATAACTGCCTATTATAGTAGGATTAATGGGATCATGAACATTAACAATTTTTAAGCCTTGGAGGCCTTGGGTTACATATAGCAGGCTATCCACTAATAATAAATCTGTTGGCCCCTGATACTTCAGATGGAAAAAATTTTCTTCAAAAGGTAGATTTTTATTTGTAGTGTTTATAATCCGTATCCCGTTTGATTCTTCTGTCAAAACCTTGCCAAGAAAAATGTAATCCTTGGTCGCCGTTATATTGACAATATTACCGAATGTTTTTAAAAAACCTTCTAGTTTTGGCCCCTTAGGGTGCTTAACATTTATAATAAAAAGGCCTCTATAAAAATCGGGACAAACAACATAATCTCCCATTAACTCAAGATCATATAAAGCAGCTAAATTACCTTCATAAGAAGCTTTATACTTAATATTCTTAAGGTCCGTTACATCTACAATACTTAGTTTAGATTCATCAGCAATATAAAGTAGATTTTCTTTCTTTTTTATTCTCCAAGATCGTCCGCCAGTATCAAAGGATGTAATTTTCCTAACACGGGTTGGATCGGTGGCATCGAAAATATGTAATGTACCATAATCTTGAACGGTATAAAGCGTATCATTTTGAATAACAAGGTTTTTTACTTCATACGAAGAGGATGTGATGGAACCCAATTCCTTGGGTTCAAAAGGGTCGGTAACATCAAATATATGTAACTTTTTATTTTCTGAAAGATAAGCACGGATACCATCAGAGGTGATTCGCATTGATTCATTTTTAACAGGAAAAGAGCCCAATAGTTTAATATCGCTAGGATTTGTAGCATCTAAGATATTTAAGCCATGGGTTCCTGCTGCCAAATAAACAATACCATCAACAACACTGATGTCCCGTAAAATAGCATCCACTGCAAATGAACCAAGGAGAATTGGATTCTTTGGATCTGAGACATCAATAACTCTTATACCTTTGGCCCAATTAGAAAGATACAGCTTATTATCCTGCCAAACGATTTTGGTTACCCGGTCCGGCGTACGAACCCGAGAAAGGATTTTTATGTTTTTTAGATCTCTAAGATCAGCAATTTCAATTACATGAAATTTACTATAATAGGCAATCGTTCCATGGGTTGCTATTCCAAATCCATGGCCATAAGCCATCCTCCCGACAAAATCCACATCCTTACTCGAGGGAATATCGTCAAAATCAACCTCATCCAGATCACGGGTATAAAGAATTCCCTCCTCACACTGCTGCATTTGTAAATCTTGCCCTAAAACCAAGCTCGGGAAAAGGACAAATAATATGATAGATAATGGTTTAATTAAACTATAAGTTCTCAATATACTGCTTTCGATTCTATTTTTTAACTAATAAAATTTGCCTGTCTTGCCATTGTAACTAAAATCCATAGACCTTAACTTCCTCTTACCATCTGGGTCAAAACCGTTTATGGGGTTATTGCGTACAATAACATAAGGACTGGCAGAGCCGGATCAGGAGCTACCCAACAGCCAAATTCGGGGTAATAATCTCCCCAGCCATAATAGTATTTGTGCAGGCCGGATTCCTGGTCTAGTTCTTTACCGAAGTATTTCATATCATTACCATTACTACTTGTATAAGAAAGCCCGGTCATTTGTAGGCCAAAAGGATAGTATTCATCCTTAGTGGCAATACCACCATTCTTTACCGTAACTCGGATATTATCTTTATAATCCTTAATATACTGATAACTCTCACCACTAGGTGTTTTATAACCAAAAGCTCCCAATACTCGAGGAATTCCACAGCGCTCCAACAAGCTTCCAGAGCTTTAAATTATTGTCGTTATCGTACTCGATTATCAAAGCAACCTATAATTCTACTTTATCTTAATTTACTGAGAACTCTTTCTTAGCAATTTCCCGAAGTTCTTTAATAGTTATAAGTGATAAAAAAAAGATAACAGCTGAAAAAACACTAATCATAACATGAAAATCTGCTAAATCAAAAAGTTGGAAATGCCAATCATAATTTATGTCATAAATAAAATTTATTTCCCACCCAAACTTCCACACTTGGATTCCAAAAGCAAAAAAAAACCAAACCAGACATAACATTGTTTTAAGAAGTTCCTTATGCAAATTCTTAAAATACAAGATGGGAATAATAAATTGGACAAATATTATTAAATAAAATATAGATCTCATTATGCTTTGGCTAACTTCGTCAGAGAGATAAAAAAATCCGGGAACCCTGAATCGAAAGAGCCACAATGTCCCTAGAGGATAATTAAAAACATTATTAACTATTAAAGTAATTGCCAATAAAAATGAAATAACCAGAACAAAAACTTCAATCCCATTTATAATTTTGGTAGTCATAATTACCACCCCATATTATTACTATAAAAATCGTTGAACTGTTGTGCCTGATATGCCTGAAAGAGTTCTGTGTAAATTTTTAAATGCGTAAATTGTTTGAAATAAATAAATGGCGCAAATCTTGGCGTATATTTAATTGTTGTCTCAATTCTTCTAAAACCTTGATAGTCATTTATTTTGATAGGACTATCTCCGTACGGCTGAATCGGATTTTCAAATAATGTTTTCAATTTTAAGTCTAAATTATAATCATTATCAACAGAGGCACTAACCTCAGCCAATTCATATTCAATACCAGGTCCTGCTGCAGCTTGAGTACCCACACTACCACCAAATAACCAATCTATTGGTGCACTAATCAAATCAAAGGCTTGGTTAAAGATAAACAGAAAGATGTCAGTGGGATTGAAGCCATTTTCTGGATCATGAGAATTATTTTGATTTTCTCTTCTGTATTGATCTAAAGGACTCTCTTCCAGGCCTCCTTGTCTATTTCCATAACCAGAACCACTATTTCCAATATCTATCCCACTCATCTGGTCAATTAATCTCTCCCAGTATTTTATCCATAAAAGAAGTGCCTTCGCATCTGTTTTTTCCCGTCCATCCGGGTCAAACCCAGTCACCGGGTCATTCCCATTAAAAACATAGGGGCTGGCATATTGTCGTGCTGGATCAATCACATTCCATCTGCCAAGTTCCGGATCATACTCGCGCCAACCATAATGGTATTTACTCAGGCCGCCGTCCTGGTCCAACTCTTTACCGGAATATTTAATTAGATTACCGTTCCCACTTGTGTAGTTAAGTCCAGCCATCTGCATCCCAAACGGATAATAGTCGTCTTTGCTAATTATTGTTCCATCATCCTTAACTGTTACCCTTACGTTACCTTTGTGGTCTTTTAAATAATAATAACTGGTTACACCATTTTCCTTGGTTTTATGGCCGAAAGAGCCCAATCGCCAATATTTTAAAATATTATCCTTATCGTATTCCGCAATCACCTGGCCATCAAGGCCATAGATGTACTGGGAATTAAAATCCCCTGCCATCTCTTTAAACAAACGTTGCGCACCATCGGTATAGCCCTGATGGGTAATCGCTGAATTTGTAGTAATGACTTCCGGTAGTTTTAAATAATTATAATCAATACTGGAGAGGTTTTTTTCACTGTCCTGGGTCATACTGCCATTGGGGTTATATGCAAAATCAGTCTGTTCGTAGGTGCGCCCGTTAAGCTGGTTACTGCCTGCATTGTATTTATAGTAAAAATCATTCATCACAATACCATTTTTATCGTGGCGCCTTATGGTTAAAATATTGCCCAGTTCATCATATTGCAGGTTATCCACCTTATATTTTGTGCCTCCGCTATACCAATTACTTCCAAATCCTTTATAACTATACGTTGCGCTCTTTAACTGGTTTAATTTGTCATAGGTAAAATCATATCGGTGTTCTTTACGTGTTACGCCTGTTAATGTCGGATAAGCTAATTCGTAACTATTTACATTCCCATTATAATATTTTATGCCGCCAAATGGAGTAGCATCATGATATAAACGCATTGCAAATTTGTCACTACCTAGATTGTTCGGGTCATTAATGGCATTTAGCCAGCCGTATAATGGATCGTATTCATAATTTATTGTTTGTGTTGTATAACCAAAACTTAATTCTGTAACCTGACCACGCACATTTGTCCCATTAAATTTTTTTTCTTTAATTGCCAACTCGAGATTATCCACTGTGTTAGTATATATTTGTTCCAAAGCGCCATCTTCTGCATAGTGATAAAAATATACCAATTGATCAGGTCCATTGGGGTCATACTTTGTCTTTGTAATAGCGCCACCAAAATTGTAGGTATACTCAATTTTCTTTTCTATATTCCGTACTTTTTGTACAATCCATTCAACTTGCCCTTTGTCATTATAAGAGAAATAGGTTCTATAGGTACCTCCATAATTGATGTATTCTTTATAAGACAAGCGGTTTTGTAGGTTATTGGCATTGGTATAACCGTTTGTATCATATATATATTTTACTTTTTCATTATCACTGTCTGTTTCCGCAGTAGGAAGGGTTCCATCGGCATAAGCTTGAGTAAAATAATCTTCACCTATCTCACCTGTCGCTTTATCATTACATATCCCCGTTTCAATTACTCGGTTTTGATTATCATATTGAAAATAAAGCATTTTTCCATTGGCATTGTTCATGGCATCCCGTTTAAAACGCAAGTTACCGTTTTTATCATATAAATATTCGATACTGCCCTGATCTGGCAGTATCTCTTTTGTAAGTTGGCCTAAAGTATTATAGATATTTTGAGAAATCAAATTTGCAGTTTCGTTGTTAAGATTAAGTTTCCACTCCGTTTGTAATTTAAGGGTAAAACTATTAAAAAACTTTGTGGATGATTTCGCAGTAACTTTAATGCGAAATTGAGTTGAGCTAAAGGCTGGATGGAATGATGAAATTGTATGTGTATTTGTTTTACTTCCACTATATCCTGTTTTTGATAAGGAATAGGAGCCATAATCCACCCATTGATCATAACTGGCCCAATATTGCAATTTATAAGAGATAGAAGCCGTTCGACTTTGGCTTGCAGAAAAGCTCATCGTAACAACAGCTTTTTTACTGATTACATCTGTATCCATCCCTCCGACAGTAATATATGTCCCAACGCCATTGGTCATCATATTTGCTTGTGCAGAATTGGTTTTTAATGGTTGTAAACTTTCATAGTCACGGGTTACAGGATGTGTTTCTTTTAGTACACGACCGAGTATGTCATATTCATATGTAGTTTCGATGTCGAGCCCACCGACATCCTTAATAGTTTTAATTGTATTTCCAAATAAGTCTTTAAAAGCAGTGGTTAAAACAGGATTGTTATCTTGCGAATAATCCGTAATTGTATTTTTAAAAAGAGAGTTAGGGTTGTAACCTGAAACATCCCCTGAAACGTTTAAGGCATAATTAAAAGCAGTGTGGTTTACTTCATCAAAATCAGGGATTGTAGTGACAGAAATTCGCCCGGAAGCTTCTGGTAAGTATTTTACTTCTGAGTAAGGACGTGTTGTACTTGTATATGCAGAATTAACTCGTGTTGTAAAATAATCGGGAACAAAATCGATAAGGCTATTAATTGTAACATCGTTCTCTGAAATTTCTATGGGCAAATAGGATTTAGACTTTCGCCCTAAATCATCATATTCAATACCGGATACAACAAGTTTAAACTCATCATCCTTAGGGTTGTATTTTAAGCTTTGTGATTGAAAAACTTTACCAAAACCGTTTTTAAATGAAGTTGAAATACTTCTTTGAATGTTTTGGTTAACAGTTGAACGAATAAACTTTACATTATCAGCATACGTTTCTCCAATTGTGTTACCGTTTAAGATATATACTTCCGCATAGTATGCGGTGGCTGGTGCCGTGAGAACTGAGAAATATTCAGACCAGTTTGGGCTTAAATCATTATTAGAAAGTACATAATCAAAACTAATAAACGTTTGATTTTCATCCAACCAATTCACTGTAAAATCAGTTGCAGGTGTCCCGGTTGATTTTAAAAACGCTGAAACAAAATAATTCTCGCCACCGGTAACTCTCATGCGCTCTGTTCCTAAATGACTGCTATTTGTTATTTTTATAGAAAAGGTATTATCTACTCCGCCACCCACAATTGTTGTTGTGGCATTTGAATTGCTCCAAAAAACCGGTAATGTAGTTTGGCCGAAATATCCTAATTCGAACCCAGAGTTCGCAACCATATTGCCATATTTATCTTCATTTAAATCCGAGTTATAAACAATTTGTCTATTCAGGTTAGGATCGCTGGCATTATAATTAGTATTTTTTTCTCTGCTTAAAAACGGATAGCTCTCACTGATTACATTATGATAGGTATCTCTTTTAATAACCTTCCTCCCTAAGGCGTCATAGCCATAGCGTACAACATTTCTACTATTATCTTCCGTTGCAAGTAAACGCCCATTGTCTGGGTTAAATACAGATGTTGTCATAATTGCATCAAGTGGGTGTATTCTCAAATCATCTATGTAATGGTACTTTGCAAAGTCCAAGCTTCCAAATGTGTTTGAAAGTAAATATACATCGTAATCTCCCTCTTGACCGGCCATTACAGAAAAGGTGCCTTCAAATAAAATCCAGTCATTATTTGCAAGGGGTGAACTGTTCATGTCTGCAATTTGGAGCCCATCACTTTTTCTTTTTAGTACAACCCTTGCTACCTGACTGTTTAGTGCCGTTCCCTTCCTTAGCCGATATGAGACACTATATGATTTTCCACTATAAAGTGTAATCTCAGATTTATTATTCCAGTCCATTAACGCTGCTTTTGTAGCAGAACTCCCGGTGAACCCACCGATGGTTGCTTTATTTGCAGAATTAAAACCATCACCTTCAAAATGTTCAAAAAGAACTTCATCACTATAGGCATTACTAATGGAAGCAACCGGATATGATGAATTAAAGTCCATAATTTTTGAAATAGAAAGCTTATTTCGTGCATCTCTTTTTTCAAGCAAATTCCCCTTTTGGTCAAATATCTTATTTTCCCCTGTCGGCTCCAGCTCGCCCGTATCAACAATAAAATCCGCGTCCAAATCATGCCATTGTTTAGTTCTAACGCGCCTTATATTCTCAACAGAGGGATCGTTATCAAAATCACTATACTCATTTATTGAATAGCTATTCAAGGTATTGTCTTTAAAAACCTTAGATTCTGATAGCAATGTTAATTGATTATTCGAGGCAAGATTATAAGCCAAACTTCCGCCAGTAGCATTAATCGAACCAGGTAAAACTGAAACATGATTTATTCTGGAATAAGAATTTGCAAGTTTTGCATCAAGAATAAGTTTAATTTCTATTTCTACAGTATTTGCATCAAGAAGCTGTGAAACCGTGTGTTGTATCGCTAATGACGAATTGTATTGTTCTAAGTTCAACAAATTGGTTCCACCAGTTATTATAATATTTCCTTGTGTATCATATTCAGATAGTATTGCAACAAATTTTGAATAACTATTACTACCAACAGCATCTAAAAAGCCATCAAAGTAAAAATTATAATTCCGATCACCGACTATCTTAACTCTGTCACTTTTAATCTCCAATTTATTAAAAGTTGTTCCCTCGCCATTTACTTGTAAGTACTGATCTAAAGTTGTACCGTCCCGATCTACCCATATCATACTCACACTTGTATGGCTAATATGGTTCCATCCTTTAATTGCCGGCGATTCATTCCAGTCTATACGCCAGAAAGTTTCTGTTCCAGAAGTATACATACCGGGCGTATCATTAAAATCCCCATTTATTAAAGCTGTACTTTTTCCAATAGGTGCTTTCTCAAAAGAGGTTTCAATTTTCTTGATTGTCCCATCACTGTTGGTTTGGGAAACTATTGTTCGTTGATTGTTTTCAATATTAAAATTATAAAGAGTTTCTGATTGAATGGATTGACCGGCAGAAAAAATTTTGTTCTTTGATTTGACAGGTTTACTTAGAAAGGCCATCATTTTTAAAGCATCTTTAGAGTCGTCATTATAAGCTTGTGTTATAAAAGATTCGCTCATCAATGTGTCTGCAAAATAATATACCTGTTCATTTGTTTTTATATTTGTTCCATTGGGAGCTTCGTATGATGAAATTTTATAAAGTCGACCCCAGTTCCAACTTCTGTTGTCGGTAACTAAATTAAAATAATCTTTGGTGCTATTGTAAGAATTACCGATGGCAACACTTTCATTTTGTTTATACTTAACAGGATCAAGGTCAATTGTTGTATAATTATATTCTTTAAACCCTTGTATCTGGCCGGTACTATTTTTGATATTTTCTGTAATTTGAGGGTAATAAACCCTACTCTGCTCAGCTCCCGAATTTTCAGATAAATATTTATTGTTCAAATCATCATAATAGGCAGAAAGGTTTGATTGAGGGATTCCAGATATCTGGCCAAGGGGATAAACAAAACCAATAATTTTTTGAATGGAGGTATTTTGTTTATAGGTAACAGACTGCAACCTAGTCCCACCTTGAGTTGTAAAAGATGGTGAATCTGCTGTTTTGAGAGAAAAATTTGGGTTATTAGATTGGTCAAAATACAGCTCAGAATAACCAAGATTTAAATTTACAGTAGTAAATTGATCCGTTTCGATTCCATATTCCACCGTAAGCCCTACAGGTGTAGTAATACTTTTAATTGACCATGCTTCTGCTTGAGAATTACTACTTGAACCAGATTTATAAAACCCAAAATCATCAATGTAGTTTTCTCTGTTACTACTTCCAAAACTTATATCATTCCATGTTGGATTAAGAACCTGATAAGTGATATTATATTTCGGGAAATTTTCATTTTCATAATATTTATAGAATGAGTTTAGTGTAAGCTTTGATTTTGATGTTTGTCCGGATATAGTTTTTTCAAATAGAATTGTTCCGCTGGCTGTATAACCCTCATAACCCTCACCTTCGCTACTTGTAACCCCACCACCATAGTCAAATTTCCATCCAGAAATAAAATTATCTATACCGTTTAATCTTGAAAAAAGTTTTATTCTTTCTAGTCCATATACATCTTCATCATATTCTACTTCCTGATTGTTTATGTTAAATTCTATAGCTGGTACTTCATACAATCTTTGAAAATTTACAAACTGGACTTTATGTGTTGGTGTTTTAATAGAATAAGGAAAGATTACACCTTGAATTAAATTATCAGGTTTAACGTCATACTGAATATCTTCATACGTTTCATACACCCAATACTGATCACCATATGAATACTTAATTTCTATCCAGTTTCCCTTATCTTCAGAATCATAACCATTTCCGTTTATATCTTTATAATTGGGTGATTCGATTGCTGTAAGCATCCATTTTTCTACATATACCGTTTTTTCAGCATTGAGTTCACGGGTATATTTAAAATCACTTGTAAGAACTGGCATATTAAATATATACTTAGTACCATTTTCAGTAGTTATAATAAATTTTGTAAAATCAGCTTCATCAGTTTGTATAACATCACCATCCGTCACAATCCCCGTTTCATATTCCACCTTCCATGGTTTAGAATTTTCAAAAGTAAAATTCGGGCTATTTGTGTTTGACTTTGTTGGGAACATAGTACCACCTGCTACAGGTAAACTGACAAAATACAGATCTGGTTGTACATCAGAATATTGGGCAAAGTCACACTTATTGTTGGCATTAAAGGTTCTAACACTTCTTGTTATACTCCCAATTTCTAAATCCCACCCTAAACCAACCCAAGATGCTTTTTGTTTAACTTGTATTCCTGCATTATATCTTAAAGAAATAGGAAGTTCTAATCCTCTTGATCCTGGCACTTTCATCAAAGGTATTGAGACGCCTAAATCACCTCCAGGCCCTACATTGTAAAATTTACCACTTTGAGAGAACAAATGAATTGAAAATAAAAAAACTACAGAAATAACATAATGAATATGAAAGCGAGAATACATAGCAGGCTCCTATAATCTATATTGAAATTCTAAATGTCGGGAATTGTAAATTTAAAAAGGTTGTTACTTATATAGTGTAAATGAAATTGAAAAAAAGGGCATCCAATAAAAAAAAATGAGTATAGCTAACACTTATTGTATTATTTGAGTTGGATAGAATAGAAAAGGTGAGCCCACTCGAAGAAAAACAGCAGAAGATACAATCATACGAGGGGGAACCTACTTTTCCATCCTGACATTAACACCCTTCCCCCTCAGAAACAGGTATTAATATCTTTTTATATTTTAAAATTATTGCTACAAATATAGAAATTATTTCTTCTCTGTCAAGATAATTTTTTTCTACCTTATAAAAAAAGATGCTTAAGGCTTTATCTATGGGCTTTAAACCGTTATTTCTAATTAATAAAATCAGTAAGTATAGAAATTATTATTTTATAAACTACAAAAATACTTTTGCTTAAAGTTAATTTATTTAACTTTTACAACCCAACCTTTATTTTCCGTTTATCAAAGAGTACTTCAATTTCGTTACTCATTATCTTAACAACCTTTATGCCCTGTACCTTTTCACCCACTCGGACAAATCGAGTATTGCCACCTGTAAGCTCAATAATGGCAAGCTTTCCACGTTCATCTGTGAGTATACCCAACAGTTTTATATTCAGTGGTTTTGCCTGTGTTTTAAGTTCCGGGTTGGGTTGTACTTTACGCGCTAATTTCTGCTTAAAATTAAAGGGGTTTTGGAAGGGGTCATGCAGGTTTTTTATTTCATATCCAACCTTTTTTCCAACGGCCTCAACCACTGCTTCTTTCTCAGTAAATCCTGAAATATTCCCTTCGTTATTTTCTGAAAGAAAATATTTATAAAAAATCACAATCCAGATAATAAAGACTGCTGTTGATAATGTTAGGTTGATCCACTTTTTAGGCATGATAATTTTTGTTATGTTTTATTATTTCTAACGATATAAAATATCCGTTCACGGTTTTCAAAAAAGAAGCTCTACATTAATATCGGCATGTATATTTTGGGAATAAAGTGACGATGTTTTCACCGTGAATTGCTTAACGTTAATTAAAGTAGGCTGCTTTTCAATTTTTTCTATAAAATCACTGATATTAAAATAACGTCCCCTAATTTTTATTATTGCATTAAAACTATTGACACGTTTTTCTTTCCCCGGTTTACTCATTTTTATTTCTTCGACTTGCACTTTGGTGGTTTTGGCCAGTGAATCTATGACCAATAGTCCTAAAGAAGATTCGCCCATACCTTGTTGGCCTTTTTTATTCTTACTAAGCAATGTTGCAAGTTTGTTAATTTTTTGACGCAGCCCAATCTCTTTTTCTTTCCAGTTACTCAGGCTTTCCAATCTTTCGGACATGTTAATGTATCTGTCAATTTCATCTATTGAGCTAAGCGCCTGGTCAATAAAAATGTTTTTTATAAAAAAGAAAAACAACAACAGGCCCAAAACCATCAGGATTTTATAAAATGAGGTGCGGTCCTCATCTTTTGTTGAAAATAACTTCATTCTTCACCTTGTTAATATCTAAATAAAATTTGGAATTCCTGGTATCTCGAGCTATTAACCTTCCATTCTTTAAAGAACTCTTTTGACGACATTCTTTTTATATACCCCAGTTTTACATTCATAAAATTTTCATCATTTTCAATGCTTGATAATAACCGGGTTACACTACTGCGTTTTTTTGAATATCCCGTAACAATGGTATTATAGCTTTCTTCATCTTCAGGATTATACGCAACAGAGGTCAGCCATATATCTTTCTTTACATATACAGCAAGCCCTCTAAGGATCAGGTAGGTGTTTGTGCGCGATGCTTTTCTTCTTTGCAGATCGTTATATTCGTTACTTAAAGATTGAAATTGGGTCCTAAGGGAATCGATCTCCTGCAATTGTGGGCGCAGCTCTGCTGTTTTATCCGCTAAATTATTGATAAGCAATTTTGTTGCCCCTGTAACCGAGAAGTGCAAAACAAGCAATCCGATAATCATAGTGGCCAATACTGTAACAAACCGATTAAACAGCCTTCCCCAGATAAAATTATCCCTTTGTATGCAGGCTTGTTCGGGCAAAACCTTTAATGTTTGTATAGAGGGATTCAAAGAAAAATCGGCCAAAGATTCAGCAAATTTTTCTATTTTATCAGCAGAGAACTCTACAAGGCTGAAATCTGTCTTTTCACAGTTTTCTTTTATTATACCGAGGATATGGCTTTCTTGTGCTTCGAGCTGGTGCAACCGGTCCCAGACTAATTCTTCATTTATTGTGTTTTGCGTACTCTTGGGGAACTGGTTATAATAAACCAGGCCGGGTTGATCGGCCAAAATAATTTCATCAAAATTTGTATTTTTAATGTATGAGATAGCCAATGTTCCTTCTGCAACCTCTTTGGGAATAATATGCATGTTATGAAAAGAAATTGCTGACAAGATAATTTGATTTTCTTTAAAAATCGTAATTATATTTTCAATCTCTTCGTTATTGATTAAAGCGGTTAATAGTGAAACAGGATCGCCGGAACCATCAACGATGCGGTAAGAAAGGATTGACTGCTCTGGCATATTGGGGATTTTAAAAAAAGAAGATACATTTTCATTGAGCCATTCTTCTGTTTCTTCTTTATCAAGCTTGGGGGACTCGACAAGTTTAAAAAGCCCGGCAGACGCATAAAGATTGGTTGAGACAAGCTTATTGTTAAAATCGAAATCTTCTTTCGCCTTTTCCCAAAAGAGCGGCTGGTCAATACCAAGGTCATAGTGTTTCTTATTTAAAGTTTTGGCCGTTTTTTCGATAACAATGGTTTGTGAAGGCGTGCGGTAAATGGCAATGGCCGGGGTAAATACGGTGAGCGCCCGAAGGGCTAATTTATCAATTCCGAGCAGAATATCCATTAATCATCACCATAATAAAGATGCGGTGTAACATAAATGATCAGTTCATTTTTGGATTTAATATAGTTCTGGCTTTTAAACAAATTCCCGATCAATGGGATACTGCTTAAAATAGGAATACCGGTTTCATTTTCACTGTTGGTTGTTTGGATAAGCCCGCCCAATATGATCGTTTCGCCATCTTTAAGGCGCACGGTGCTGTTTAATTCACGGGTCTGGATTGTCGGGGGCAAATCGGCGCTAATCCGTTCTCCGGGGATTTGAAATTTTGGATGGATCTCCACAGTAATTTCACCGGTACTGCTGACCCAGGGAATTATCTCCAGGGAAATATTGGCCTCAATGGTTTCGAAACGCTCATACTCTGAAACATATAATTGGTTTGGATCGCGGATTGGGGTCTTTGTAGTCAGTTTAAAATATTCGGTCTGGCCAACTGAGATATCGGCTGGATAACCATTAAGCGTGGCAATTTGTGGCCGTGACCGAACTTCTGCGATACCATTGGTTTCGAGGGCTTTTATCTTGACATCAAAATCAGCGGGGAGTTTACCAATATTGCTGACCCCAAAAATTTTACCCAGTCCGTTAAGTTGTTTATTGAGATAGCTGGCGTTCAAAATGGCATCTAAGCCCGGTAAAAGCAAATCAGCCACCCGTACCCCGGAAGTATCTGTTTTAAGGTTACCACCCCGCTGAGCTTCAATCGATAGTTCACGGGCTTTGGTGTTGTTTATGTCTATCACCAGTGTTTCGATAAGTATTTGCGGGCTGGGGCGGTCGATAGTTTTTATATAAGCCCGGATATTATTAATCACACTTTTGGGGCCAATCACCATAATACCATTTTGCTCAATGATGGGTTTGATTTCTGCCTTGCTCAAAACACTTTGCGGAAGAAGCTCTGTAATCTTATCCGCCTTTAAATAACTTAAACGGACCAGCTCCGCGCTGGTGATGCCTTTAACATTTTTATTGCCGATCAAAATTATTCCATCGGATTCTTTGTATGTATATTCAGAGCCCTGAAACACCAGGTCAAGCAATCTCAGAAATGAAAGTTTATCGGCGCGGGCGCTAACAGTACCTTCTATTTTACCATAGATAAATATATTTTCTTCCAAACGTGACGCGGCCTCCTGGATGATCTGGCTGATCGGCGTATCACGAACCTCGAGGGTAATAAGCGAATCCTGCAAGTTCAGGAAAAATGAACTACGCCTGCTATTTTTACCTTGCTGGCCGTCTACCAAAAAATCACGTTTGATAATATAAATGTCTTTCCGTTTTTCCAGGCGAAAGCCATTATTGGACAATATCTGCCTAAAGCCTTGTTCAAAACCGATGTTGTTTAGAATGCCATTAAGCGTGCCTGTTGTGCCTTGTTCCAACAATATATTTTTATCGCTGATGGCCAGAATGGCGCGCACTACTTTTTTAATATCATCATTTTCAAAATCGGCGGTTATACGGTTATTTTTTAGAGTGACTTTTATTTGCTTTGGTGGCGCTTTGGGCGGGAGGGGCTTGCTAATCTTAAAAATGGAGCCTGTCTGTTCCATCTTAAGGCCATTGTCCTGAACAATGAAATCGAGCACGTCTTTTACATTTACATCAACCAGGTGCAGGGTGATTTTCATGTTCAGGTTATTATCAACAAAAATATTTAAATTATATTTGGTGGCTATACTGCGAACCACATCGCGGATATCGGTATTTTTAAAATCGAGGCGGTCTATTTTTTGAACGAGTTTGACAGAAAGGGAATCGCCTGCATAAAGAAAAACGGGAAGAATAAGCAATAGTATACAAAAAAGCTTTGTGGTCGCTTTCATATAGCCGGGGCTTTCTATTTATGGGAGTGGAAGTCTTAAAGTTAACACGTGGAAATATACAACATAAATATATTAATCTCTATTAAAACAGTTAGAAAAAAGGTAAAAAAACGATGGCGCCGCTGCGTGTTTGCGATGCCGCCTTTTCATCGTGAAATGTAAAATCTTCTTTTGCCCAAAAGCCCGGTTAAAGTAGGCGGTTGAGCAATGCGCGTTTTCCCTCCGGAGCGCCAAAGCCACGAAGTGGGGGCCAAGTTTACATGAATGTTGGTTATACAACACTGCCGGACATTAAAAACCTTTATCTAAAAAATGTTTCCCCGGCAGTGTGCGAAGGCGAATGTATAACAAGGACATTATGTAAAAACGTAGCGTAGCGAAGTGGCCTTGCTTGCCCGCCGGGGCGGGCGCTACTCCGCGGGAGCCTGGAAAATCAAGGGCATACAAATATATTAATTCTTAAACCTTTCAAAAAACTTGTTTAGGATGGGTAGCTTTTTATAAAGTTCATTCTTTATGTCTAATGCCTCAATATAGTCGCTATCTGATTTATCAAAAAACCTTGATTTCTCATAATTCTTTAAACCTTCATTTAAGAAAGAATAACCATCTAAAAAGTTTCCAGATTTTTGCAAAACCCGACCTTTTGTTGTAATTGGAAAAATTAAATCCACTGCCGAGCTCTTATATTTTTCAATAATGGAAGTAGAAATATCAAGAGCTTTTTTTAAATTTTTTCTTCCTTCTTCTGCTAACGCCATCCAAGAATTTAAATAAACATATCTTTCTTCATATTCTGGATCATTATTTTTTAGGCTTGCTAAAGCCAAGTTAAAATATTGGATACCTTTTTCTTCTTTATGCCAGTTACAATATATTTTACCCAAAATTGTATAAAAATCAATTACATATTCT
The DNA here is from genome assembly GCA_024277115.1 of Calditrichota bacterium. Taxonomy (GTDB): domain Bacteria; phylum Calditrichota; class Calditrichia; order Calditrichales; family J004; genus JABFGF01. The sequence continues at coordinate 6,081 of JAJRVW010000122.1, read as the reverse complement.
TGATCTGGGTATTTATTTAAAGCATCCTCACAATAGGAAATTGCCTTAGCATAGTTTTTAAGCATAAGATGTAAATGACCCAAAAGCCGATAATTTCCAACGATATATATTTTTTCTTTAAGTAACTTTTCAGCTTTTTCTGCATAATTGAGCGCAGTTTTTTCATCATCCAATTTGTTCGAATAAAGCGATCCAAGCAGAAATAAAGAGATACCTGAATATTGTGTTTTCCGTGATATTTTATCTCCTTTTAAATAAAACTCAATAGCTTTGTCATAATCATTTTCATCCTCGTAATTAGCGCCAATGCGTCTATAACAGATTTCTTTATACTCTATTGGTTTTAAGTCCGAAAGGTTTTTATAAATATCCAGGCAATCAAAAAAGTACTTATTTGATTTACTATACTCAAGAGAATCTTTATACAAATTTCCCAAACAAAAATATATTTCGCCTTTTGTAATAACATCATCATTAGGAATATTTTTTAATGCTTCGAAATAGTATTTTTCTCCTGTTCTGTTATCCCCTAAATGGTAGTGGCTTATCTTTGCAATTTCATAGTCAAACAAGTACTCAAACGGTTTATAATTGAATTTTTCTTTTTTAAAAAACTTTACTGCTTTTTTTAACGATTCTTCCTTTTCATCAATTTTTGCTAAGTATGATTCTATAAAGCCATTGGCGATTTCTTTATTAGCTAATTCCATGGCTTGTCTTCTTCTATTTTTGTCTCATTCTTTTTCTTCTCTTCTTTAGGTGGCTTTTGTTCTTTTGCCTTTTTCGCTTTTTCTGCATCTTTCCTTTTTTGTTCAATTATTTGTCTTGCATGATCCAACAAATTAACTGTAGCGGTAGCGGCAGCACCATATTTCACACCTTTTTTAAAATTGTTCGAATTATTATTTCCATTGTTGTTATTATTTGGTTCTTGTTTTTGGCTTTTCTTATAATTTTGGTTAGCCTTTTTTTCTTGAGCAGGATTTTTCTGAGTTAAATCTTTCTTTCCTTCCTGTGCACCAATAACAATTGAAGGATCTGTTTTTGCCATTTGTACTGGTTGAACTTCTTGCCATAATGCTCCATCTGTAACAGTATTAACCGTCCAAGCTGTTACTGCAACTGAAAATATTATCTCCCCAATTATAATTGCTGCTGGAACAGATAAAACACCAAAGTCCCTTCCATCGTAATCAACATATTTTATTGGATTGTTTGAAGTATAATTGTAAGGAGATAAAGAAGGGTATTTCCAGGCCAGCGGGTCAACACTCAACCATCTCCCGATTTGTGGGTCATCCCGATAAAAAACATCGAGGATTTCCGCTTCACTCCAATAGTACCTGGCGCCGAAATAATCATAGCCTGTTTCTTTGTCCCTCTCTTTTTCGGTAAACATGTATTTCTCTATCGGGTTGCTTACGGTGTATTGCCTTAACACCTCGCCAAAGGGGTAATAATCCTGCCCGTTGACTATTGTGCCGTTCTCTTTCCACGTCTGGCGGATGCTGCCCAAATGGTCTTTTACATAATAATAGCGCGTATCGTTTCGGGTAATATGCCAATTGGCAAGCAAAGCCGCCCAGTTGTTTCCTGCATTACTGATCACTCCATCGCCATAGAATTAGTTGTATACCGATAGGCAAACGCAGTTTTACCGTGTTATATAACGAGGACATAATGCCGCGTCCCGCCTCTTTTTAGGCGGGGTAAAATCCCGGTTTTATCGGAGCGGTCTTGTACTACACCTTGTGAGATTGACATTTTTTAGATAACAGTTTTTAAAAAATATATATATTGACAATAAACTAGAAAAGAGAATTATTGCCTCGAAGATATAGAACATTTGAGTAAACTCAATAGCTCCAAGAATATTGATTAATGGAACTGAATCATAATAAAAACCTTTTAAATGCATATAGGATTTGTAGTTTTCAAAAAGTACATAAATGATAAAAGAAAAATTTATTGACAATTGTAGAATAGTTGCAATTAAATAATATGACCTTTTATAAAAGGCAAAATAAACAATTAAAAATAAAATTTGAAAACTAATAAAAACTAAGTTTGATATATTAAAAAACAAAATTGACTCTGGAGATAAGTCCATATTTTAACCTCTATTTACAAACTATATAAATTAGTAAAAAATTAATCACCACTATTTTCAACATCATATTCTTTCCATCTTTCTTCATCATCCTTTTTTCTCTTTCTCTTCTTTTGCTGATATTTCTTAAATTCCTCAATATCTAAACCTGATGCTTTCATCAATTCTTCTCTCTTCCTTCCATACTTCACCCCTGAAATCTGATCTTTTCCAAACTTTTGTTTTAAAAATTTATTTATTTGGTTTTTTGATCCAACAATTTTAATAAGTTGATCACCGCGTAAATTATATACACGCATAGCAATATTTTCTGAGCCTTCTGTTGCAGGTGAAAAATTTATTTTATCCATTTCATCTGGAACAAGTGTATTTACTTCAACGCTTTCTAAATCGCCAATGACTTCCTGATCAAAAGAAATAATCCCTCTACCCATGGGCGTAGAAATACGACTCCAACCTGCCTCGAACATATCTCCTATCTCATATTTTTGAACAAAATTTCGATAACTTTCTTTGAAATTATCTGCATAAAGTGATTTTATTCCATCAACAATCAGCCCGAATGCCTTTGATGCGTTAATTTGTTTACCTTTCATATCATATATTCCCATTCCATCTGGGTCTATAAATATTAGTGGGTTATTTGCAACATAATTGTATGGACTAAGTGATGGATAATTATGGGCCAAAGGATCGACACTCAACCATCTCCCGATCTGTGGGTCATAGTACCTGGCGCCGAAATAATCATAACCTGTCTCTTTGTCCCTCTCTTTCTCGGTAAACATGTATTTCTCTATCGGGTTGCTTACCGTGTATTGCCTTAACACCTCGCCAAAGGGGTAATAATCCTGCCCGTTTACAATAGCGCCGTTCTCTTTCCACGTCTGGCGGATGCTGCCCAAATGGTCCTTTACATAATAATAGCGTGTATCGTTTCGGGTAATATGCCAATTGGCAAGCAAAGCCGCCCAATTGTTACCTGTATTACTGGTCCCTCCGCCACCTACCCAGGTGGAGTCGTAATTTACTTCAATACGGCCAACAAGTCCATTGCCAAATATATTGGCCATTTTTATTGTGCCCGTATACTGGTTGTAGATGGCCAACTCGCGCCCAGTCTGATCGCGCAGGTAATATTATTTTTCCCCGGCGGCATTTTTATAAATACGCTGGCCTGTATCGTCATAGCGGTAAAGGTATTGAACAGAATTGGTTTTATTGACCGTCAAGGGCAGGTTGTTATAATTATAACTGATGGCTGTAATATTGCGTGACGCATCGGAATCCAAATTGCCAATTTCGTTATAATTCACATCAATCGTATTGTATTGTGTTCCGCCGCCGGCATACAACCCGTTATAGCCACTGGTATTTTGTGCAATCTCCTTACGGGTTTGATATAGTTTATGCGTGCCCAGCTCCCTGTCATAAATTGTTTCCAGGCCGCCTTTTATTTTTTTATAAAAATCCCCGTCCTTGTTATACTCATAAGTTTCGTTATAACTGGTCTGGGTGGTTGAGGACGACGTCAAACGGTTGAGGCCGTCATAGGTATAATTGAAAGTCATGTCGCCCCAACTTGTATTGGCTTTATTTTTAAATAACTGGCTGCTTACATTGCCATTCTTTAAATATGTAAGGTCTTGCCGGAAGTTAAAACCTCGGGCAACACGCTCCACCCATCCCCTTGCATTATAAGTGTAAGTTACATTTTTATTGATGTTTCTTAACCAAAGCTTATCTACCTGGTCGGCCTTATTATATTCATATTCGGCTTCCAGCGTGGCGGCAGATTTATTGTCCGAGTTATGGCTGTAAACTTTTACCATGCGGCCTTGTATATCATATTCGTACCAGAAATAAATATCCCCGGCCACTTTTTGATGTAGCAGGTTGTTTAAATTATCATACTCGCTACTTATTTTTTTCCAATCATTGCCCTGAAATTTTACCCAGTATTCAACAACGCGTCCCCGATGGTCGTAGGCATATAACTTATAACTCCAGCTCTGGCCCGGTTCATCCCGGAAGGCCGTGGCCGTTAAAGCCCCTTTTTGGTTTTGCGCATTTAAATAGCTTTCTGTAACCGGCAGGCTAAGGCCAGTAAAAACACCGCTTCCTTCATAGCCGTCGTACTGGTTTACGACCAGGAATTTATCCGTGTCGGTATCATAATTTTCAAAATGGCCGATTGCGCCTTGTGTGGATGCATAATCTTTGTCACCGTCAAGGGCGTCAAAATTGGCAACCGTGGTATACGAACCGGTAATAACAGGCCGGTCAAGGTCATCATAAGTATTGAACAAGATACGTTGATCACCGCTTGGTGCATTTACTTTATAGCTAAAACGCAGGTTGCTGTATTTGTCATATTTATATTTGACCGTACCTTCGTCCACCGTGGTTTTTTGGACCATGTCGTTACGGTTGTCATACTGATAGCTTGTAATCATCCCTTCGGGGGTAGTTACCTGTGTCAGGCGATAAAGGTCATCGTATGTAAAATATGTTGTGGCAATGTTACCGGGTGAGATTTCGCGTAGTTCTTTGATTTTATTGCCAACAATGTCAAAATAACTTACAACATAATTCCCTTCTTCATCGGTTGATGTTGTCCGTTGGAAATAGTCATTTGTAGCTTGGTGATCATAAGTAACAGTTGTGCGATCACTGGTGGGGTCGTCTGTCACAAACCTGGTTTCTGTTGGGCGTGAGAAAAGGTCATATTTATTATATACATTTCGGCCTTCAGCATCTGTTTGCCGGGCAGCAAGGCCAAGGTAATTATAATCGGTCTCAGAGGTCGTTTCGAATATTGAATTATTATTTTTTCGTTCAACTTTTCTAACCTGGCCAAAACCATCGTAATTATATCTTTGTCCAAGAACAGGATATTCAACAACAGGGTCATGTAAAACTTTTATATCCATATTAATAATATTATCATCATCATTATATGTATAGATGACAGTCCCTTCAGATCTTGATTCGTCTAATTTCAAATGTGTTTGTTGAAATTTAAAGTAGGGTGGATCATTCTCATCAAAGTTAAATGTTTTATAGCTAATTTCATTAGCTGGGGGATTATTAATAGTTGTTGAAAATTTAAACCCATATAGTGTTAAATTTTGATTTTTTAAATCATTTATTAATGATAATACGTCTAAGTCTTCGATATATCCGGTGATAAAACTTGTTATTATTGAACCGTTTGTCACATAATTAGTTTTGTTTACTAAATAGGGTTCAGTAATTGCCTCAATAGTAAAAGTATTAGAAAGTATAATTAGTGGGTGGCTGGAAAAATACTCAGTCATTTTATACACTAAGTTTGCGTATTCCACACTATCAGCTAAAAAAGGTTCATAAGGTTCTGAAAGAAATGTATAAAATGCTATATTACCTTGTGGATTGATTGGTACATATGGATCATTTGGCCCATTTATAACAGGAGTTCCAACTGAGTTAATATTTACAAGATCTGTATAAGCTTGAATAGGGTAATCATCATATTTTAAATCTTCCCAAATATCATTATTCTCATCTATGATTAAATTCTTTGAACTTGGCAGGATTTTTCCTTCAGTCTCGATGTAATAATTTTCAGCAATACTTGTTCTAAAACTTCCTGGCAGGCCCACTTTTGTAATTCGACCTATTTGGTCGTAAGTATACTCATTATAATAGCCATTCTTGTCCACTTCGGAAATCAATTCATTGTTTTTATACATTGTAAAAACAGTTATGCTATCAGAATTACTATTAAATTTTATTTTTGTTTGTATAGGTTGATTTTGAAACTCCCAATGAGAAAAGGATGTATCAATAATTGAACCATCTGTTTGAATTAATTTTGCATGGATATCAGTATAGTGACTTGCTTTTTTAGGATAATAAAAATATGTAGTGGTTTTTGGAGTAGAGATTGATTTTAAGAACCCTCTATACTCATTGTTGATTACAAATGT
>JAJRVW010000121.1 GCA_024277115.1 Calditrichota bacterium | reverse complement strand
TTTTGTATCCTCTCTAAAAATAAAAGAGGGCGGCATGCCAGCGGTGGAAATTTGCATTTTACCACCTTTAATCTTGAGCATGGTCAGGCACATGGAAAGTTTGCCCATATTCATTTCTTTTATGCAGCGGGTAAATTCCTGGAAAGAAAACAGAATGTCCGGGTTGGATGCATAGCTTTTAAAAAGTGTTTTGGCCGTGGTGACCATGGTGCCGGCCTTCATGCCGTGGCCTGTGGCGTCACCGATTACAACAGTTAATGTGCCATCCAAACCCACATGAAAATCATAATAATCCCCGCCGACTTCTGTGGCGGTTTGCATGTATACGGCAATATCCAAGTTGGGCAGTTGTGGCAGTTCCTTGGGCAGCATCGAAAGTTGCAGTTGGCGCGCTTCTTCCAGTTCTTTGGTTTTACGTTCATTCTCCGACTCTGCCAACTGCGCTCTTAGTTCCGCCTCTTTTATAGTGCTTGCCGCTCGCTCTTTTAAGAGAACACGTCGCCGTTGAATGCGGTCAATGCTAAATAATAATCCGGCGAAAAGAAGAAAATAGCCAATGTAGGCAAATGTTGTTTTCCACCATGGTGGAAAAATATTAATCTTGATTGAAGCACCTTCGTCATTACGGATACCATCTGCACTGATACCCCTGACTTTGAAATCGTAACTTCCGGGTTCAAGGTTTGTAAATGTGGCTGTTCCCAATTCCGATTCAATCCACTTCTCATTAAAACCTTCCATTTTATAAAATAACCTGTTTTTATAAGGGCGTGAATAATGAACGATATTGAAATTAAAGGAGAGATCATTCAGGTTAAAAGGTAAATTTATTTCTTTTGTTTCCATTAAACTTTTTTTGAGTTTTAGGGGACTTTCCGAATTAAAGATAGACTGATCGGAAATTTTAAAATCATTTATGACAATATCAGGTTTAACGGAATTGGATTTTCTCGGTGTGAAACGGTGAAGATCATCAGCAACACTAAAAAGTATTTCACCCTGCGGTGTTTTAAGTGGATTACCATTAAAGGAATAACCTGTTAAACCATCACGGGTATCGTAATTAACAAAATTCCATTTTTCTACAGAATCATTTTTATTGAACCTGGAGAGCCCGCCCAATGAAATAATCCATAAATCCCCATTATTATCTTCAATAGTATTTAATATATTATTGCTGGGCAATCCATCCTTTTCAGTAAAGACACGCCATTTGCCATTATCCGGATTTAGCCAAACCAATCCTTGTGCTGTGGATATCCAAAGGTTGCCGGCAATGTCCTCATAACTGTTTTGCAGCCAGTTTTTCTGATTGCTGCTTTGAAGTTCACCAAAAGTGTATTGCGTAAATGATGAATCGAGGATATTATACCGGAATAGTCCCTGAGTGTCCGAAGATAAATATATGGCGTTACTAAATTTCCTGCTGACTTCAATATCACTTAAATATTCAAGGGGTGCCTTTAAGGTTTTATTTAGGTCAATGGCTATAAACCTTTCAATTTCTTTGGAGGATTCTTCGGTTATTTTATAAACCTGTATGCCATAATTTGTTGAATCATCAGGCGCAGGGGCATTAAAATCATTATATGAATGTCCACTGTCCATGGTATAAATAAGATTATATTCACCTTTTTTTAATCGTATGGTTTTATATTGCATTCTGTTTTTATATCCGCCCCCGGCATGGAATGTTTTATGGTAATCCTGCATTTCAAAGATAGTGTTTGCAAAAGAGTTGTTAAGAATGCCATAATCCCATATCAGGTCCCCTGAACGGTCATCAAGTTGCCCTTCACCAAGACAATGGATAAAAATATAAGAATCTTCTTTTAAAGAAAAATCGATATTGTAGATTTTAGATTCATTTGCCTGAGTAATCAGGGCAAGCTTTTTAGCATTAATCAATGCCTTTTGGATTATTTCTTCTGTTTGCGAACTGTACCGGCGGTTTGCAATGGTAGGTAGCATAAATTGAGTATTATCTGAAAAATTATAATAAATCAATCCAAATGTAGATGCTGTAAACAGGTTGTTATTTTGATCAAAAGCAAAATCCCTTATACGGAACCCACCTGAAAATGAAGCTGGAATTTCATTAAACCGGGTAAATTTTTGACTTTTAATATCATATTTAAATATTCCTTCACGACTGGAGCTTCCTAAAAGAAAATCCCCTTGGCTGTCCTGTATAAAACGGTCAAATTGCAATTGTGGGCCGGGGGCTTTTATCTTGAATAAACGTTTACTGCTGTTTATTAGATTATATTTTACAAGCATATTACCTGTCGAAAGCATCCAAATAGATTGATTGTCAAGTCTGTCCGGTTTTAAATAATTGATTACATTGCCCCGGTTATCCTGATTCTCGGCCACATTTATTTTTACGTGGCTAAACGGCTCGTTATTGGGATCATATTTGATCAGACCGCCCCGGGCAGCAATCCATACAATGCCAAATTTATCAGAAATAAACCAATATGGGTTCAGTTCAGTTTTTATGATCTCAATTACCTCCGAAGTTTTTGGATTATAACGGATGAGACTAGAAGGTTCTGAGATAAAAATATAATTTTCATTGCTTACTTTATGGTACCCAGTATAATACATTTTAGATTGTACCTGAAATTCATCCAATATTTCATACGAATAAAAATTTGGATTATAACGAATAACCTGGTCTTCACCGGAAAACCAGATAGTACCATCATCATCTTCCTGAATCCTAAATATTTTGACAGGTGAGTACTTGTTATCTAACAGGAATTTTGAAAGTTTTCCGGAAGGTTCATCGTATTGGAAAATCCCCTGGGTACGATTTGCGTATAATATTTTACCATTTTTTAATTCAGTGATAGACCATATTTCACCGGTATAATATGCTTCAATATTACCACCATAATTAACTATTTCAAATGTACCCAGTTCATTATCCAGTTTATGGATAGACCCTCCGGATGTTCCTCCCCAGATCCTTCCCTTTGAATCTGTAAACAGGGAAATAACCTTTTTATCTTTTTCACCGGATGATAATGAGTTAAAGTTAAAACCTTCAAAGGTTTCTGTGGCATAATCATATCTGCTGGCAAAACCAATACCCCCGATCCATAAATAGCCTTCCATGTCTTCCACTGCGCTGTATACCGAGTTGCTAAACAGGCTGTTCGGGTTATCAGGGTCGTTACGGTAAATTTTTATTGTTGAACCGTCATAGCGGTTTAACCCATCTTCGGTCATGATCCAGATATAGCCGAAGCGGTCTTGATAAATACTCATTACATTGGGGCTGGAAAGTCCATCCGGTATGCTTATGGTTTGCATGTGTCCCTGGTTTTGGGCCAATAAGGTGTTTAAAGGGAAAGTAAAAACAAGTAAAAAATATATTATAATTTTATTCATGGGTATCTTTCCTCTGCCTTTTCAGGGCCATATTTGATTTTAGTTTTATTTTCATAGGGTGCTGTCCCATTTGAAGCATTGGCCCTTTGGGACGATTGTTCTTTTTATTACGGTTTGTCTGTCATATTAAGGAACTGCTTGCCCGCTGCGAAAGCCACAGGATTCTTCTTTTGAAACAATGGGATTCCTCTCTCCATTGCATTCCGCTCAGAATGACACAGTCCTACTGTCATCCTGAGGCACGAAGGATCCCTGCTGCGACAGCCACAGAATTCTTCTCTCCATTACATTCCGCTTAGAATGACAGAATTGTCTGTCATGTTGAACTTGATTCAACATCCTATCATTGAAAAAAGGGGATTCTTCACTTCGCCCTATAATCCGGGGCTTCGCTCAGAATGACACTGCTTTGTTGTTATTCCCCGATGCCATCGCTCAAAGTGATGGCATCGATTCTAATAATACTTTACTTTACCTTAATCACTACAAAAGTCACATCATCATCCGGGGCCTGGTTATCGTTCCAGACAGAGCCCTCATTTTTCAAAAAACTAATAATTTCATCCGGGGCTTTTTCGGCCACATCTTCAAAACCATTGCGGATGCGTTTATATCCGTACATTTCTTCTTTATCATTTTGTAGCTCGGGCAGGCCGTCACTCATTAGCAAAATTGTATCACCTGTTTTTAACGTTGTGTCTTTCACTTCGTAAGGAAATTTTAGCATGGTGCCCAAAGGCATCGCTTTAAAAAGATGTTCTTCAACCACTTTTGTATCCTCTCTAAAAATAAAAGAGGGCGGCATCCCGGCGGTGGAAATTTGCATTTTACCACCTTTAATCTTGAGCATGGTCAGGCACATGGAAAGTTTGCCCATATTCATTTCTTTTATGCAACGGGTAAATTCCTGAAAAGAGAACAGGATATCCGGGTTGGAGGCATAGCTTTTAAAAAGGGTTTTGGCCGTTGTGACCATGGTGCCGGCTTTCATACCGTGGCCGGTTGCATCTCCGATAACAACAGTTAATGTGCCATCCAAGCCCACATGAAAATCATAATAATCCCCGCCGACCTCGGTAGCCGTTTGCATGTACACGGCAATATCCAAATGGGGCAATTGCGGCAGTTCTTTTGGCAACATGGAAAGTTGCAACTGGCGGGCTTCTTCCAGTTCTTCGGACTTTCTTTTATTCTCTGCTTCCAACAGGGTAAGTTCTGCTTTATGTTTTTCCTCATTTGATATTCGTGCCCTTTGGATTCGATCAATAGCAAAAATGAGTAATCCAAAGATCAATACATATCCGGTATAAGCCCAGCCTGTCTGCCACCAAGGTGATGAAATTGTGATGCGTATGGATTTACCTTCATCATTCCAAATTCCATCGCCATTCGATCCTTTTACATGGAAAGTATATTCACCCGGATCAAGGTTTGTAAATGATGCAAAATTCCTTTCGGTTGATTTCCAGTGGCTGTCAAAACCTGCCAGTCTATACTGAACTTTATTTTTTGCCGGTCTGGAAAAATGAATCGATGAAAACTCAAATGAAATATTATTCTGTGTATGGGTAAGATTAAGCTTTTCAAGTTTTGGTATGCTCTCGTCGATATATACATTCGCAGAATCCACCATGATTGAAACATCTGAAATTTTGATGTCTTCAATTACAATATCAGGTAGGGTTGTATTAATTCTTCCGGGATAGAATGAAATCACACCATTAATGCCACCAAAAATAATCTCGCCATCTTTGCTAATCCAACTCGCATTGCCTATACCGTAATCCTGTAAGCCATCCTGTAAATCAAAATTGACAAAATTCCAATTTTCCTTGGGTGCACTCTTATTCAATTTTGCCAGCCCACCCGTAGTATTAATCCACAGGTTACCTTGAAGGTCTTCAACTATTGTGTTTATATTATTTGATGGCAAGCCGTCTTTTTGGTCAAAAGTTTCAATTTGTTCAGTCTCAGGATTAAGTTTAAACAAATTGCTTTGTGATGCCCCCCAAACGATACCATCCCTGTCTTCAAAGAGGATTGATATAGAACTCTCGCCTGAAAATTTATTTTTCTCATCAAAATTGAACTGTTTATATATACCAGTTGCTAAATCGTACTTAAAAAAACCGTTGGCAGACGAACCCAACCAAAGTACATTGTGCATCCTTTTGCTAATTTCAATAGTTGTACCTACTTCCATGGGCATAAAGTTTTTAACATTAATCTCTTTGTCATTTATTGATTTGATTTTATAGAACTCAGCATCACTAATTGGTAATATCTGGATTCCCCACCACAAAGAATCAGACGGTGGTACAACATTCCAATTTCCATAAGAGTGCCCCACATCAGAAGCGTAAGTAAGCTTATAAGTGCCTTTTTTTAACTCCACACATTTAACACCTATGCGGTTTTTAAATCCACCACCAGAATAAAATGTTTTATGAAAATTATTCATGGACCAGATAAGTTGATTTTTATCTGATAAGAGCGACCCAGTGTCAAAAAGGCTTTCACTTCCGCCTACTATACGACCTTCACCGACGCAAAGAACAAGTACTTTTTGATCCTGATTGATGACAAATTCTTTTTCTGAATTAAATGCTTCACCCACTTTTAGAATCGATGCAATGGGTTCTCTGGATTCTGGGATTTGTGATATAATTTTCTTATAACCCTCACTCATCTGTTTATTCATTTCGGTGGGTAAAAGAGAAAACACCTTAGTTACCGGATTGTATTTTTCAAATCCATATCGGGAAGCAATCCAGATATTACCGGCTGAATCCATTTTTAAATCATTTGCATTATAGACTGTTGTTTTATTTTTATGGGGTGACTCAACAGGAATCGCGGTGAGATTTTTATTTAGTTTGAAAAGGCCAAGATTATTATATGAAAACCAGATGTTGCCTTTATCATCTTTTGTGATTTGCTGAACATTTATTATCCCATCTAATATTGTTGCCGGGTCAAGTTTTGCCCTCACCTTTACGGCTTTCTTGTTTTTAAGGTTAAATGAAAACAGACCCTGTGTATTCGTCCCTATTAGAATTTCTTTGTCCTGTTGCAAACCGGCAATGGTGGTTACATTATTTACGCCCGATTTTACAATTTCTTTTGATTCAAATTTAGTATAGCTAAATGGTTCTCTAAGCGGATCGAACCTGTATAAACCATTAAACCATGTGCCCATCCAAAATACGCCAAAGCTGTCCTTGTAAAGTTGATCTGTGATTTTTTGACCTAGTATACTCTGTTCCGAACTGAAATCATACTTTTTGATTTCTGCTGTTTTCGGGTCTAGTCGATATAAACCAGCATCAAAAATGGTAAACCATATAAAGCCGTCTGCATCGCCTTGAATACCTGTTATGAAATCATAAAAGATGGTTTTTCTCATAGCACTATTAAAAAAATCATCCACGATTGTATAATATACAGGAGAATACTTTATTAGCTGTTCGCTTCCACCAAACCAGATATTCCCGGAAAAATCTTCAAACATTTTCATAATCCCATCAGGGCTGAAATTACCCTTGAGATAATAAGGCTGAAAAAGATTTAACTTTTCGTTGTAGATCATTATTCCGTTTTGAAAATCGGGTGCCAAAATAGTCCCATTCTTTAGCTCAATTATATGATGGATTTGCCCCCATTGAACAGCACCATTTTTGTTAGCATCAAGCACTATTTTTTCAAAACGATCTTCCGATTTATTTAATTTTTGCACACCAAGATTTGAACTTGTGAACCAAACATTTCCTTTTGAATCTGTAAGAGCAGAATAAAATTCGGATACATTTGACAGGTTCCCTCCTTGGATTAGATAGGTTTTAAAACTTTCATCGATCGGATCGAACCTTGAAATTGATCCACCTAAATGACTCACCCAGATATAGCCGTCCGTATCTTCCGTAATAGCGCTACAGTAATTATTAGCTAAGGTTGTGGAATCGTTGCGATCATTTTTAAAAACTTTTATGCTGTGTCCGTTATACCTGTTCAATCCATCTACTGTGGAGACCCAAAGAAACCCGTTGCTGTCTTGAAAAATATGTTCAACTTCTTTATTTGAGAGGCCTTCCGAGATTGAAATATTTTCAAACAGGTAATTCCGTTGAGCGCCTAGCCTGGAAGATATTAAAATTAAAAGTGCTAAAATTACTATTCTAAAATTCATTTTTTACCTGTTCTGTTTAATTTATTTTTATTATCTTGATCGTGCTTGTTCGTCCTGTTGCGTTTGCGAAATCCACAGGGTTCTTCTTTTAAAACAATGGGATTCCTTGCCCCATGGCATTCCGCTCAGAATGACACGATGGTGTTGTCATCCTGAGGCACGAAGGATGATCCCTGCTGCAAAAGCCACAGGATTCTTCGCTCCACTGCGTTTCGCTCAGAATGACAGTGTTGCCTTTTTTTTAATAATCGATTACTTCACCTTTATAACCACAAAAGTTACATCATCATCCGGGGCCTGGTCGCCGTTCCAAGCTTTGCCTTCATTTTTCAAAAAACTAATAATTTCTTCAGGTGCTTTTTCGGCCACATCTTCAAAACCATTGCGGATGCGTTTATAGCCGTACATTTCTTCTTTATCATTTTGTAGCTCGGGCAGGCCGTCACTCATCAGTAAAATGGTATCACCAGGGTTGAGCGTTGTCTTTTTTACCTCATAAGGAAATTTTAGCATGGTGCCCAATGGCATGGCTTTAAAGAGATGCTCTTCAACAACACGCGTATCACTGCGGAAGATAAAAGACGGGGGCATGCCTGCAGTAGATATCTGCATTTTGTCGCCTTTAATTTTTAGCATGGTCAGGCACATGGAAAGTTTGCCCATATTCATTTCTTTTATGCAACGGGTAAATTCCTGGAAAGAAAACAGGATATCCGGGTTGGAGGCATAGCTTTTAAAAAGGGTTTTGGCCGTGGTGACCATGGTGCCGGCTTTCATGCCGTGGCCGGTTGCATCTCCGATAACAACAGTTAATGTGCCTTCCAAGCCCACATGAAAATCATAATAATCCCCGCCGACCTCGGTAGCCGTTTGCATGTACACGGCAATATCCAAATGGGGCAATTGCGGCAGTTCTTTGGGCAACATGGAAAGCTGTAACTGGCGGGCTTCTTCCAGTTCCTGGGATTTTCGCTTGTTCTCTGCTTCGAGTATGGCCATTTCTGCACGGTGTTTTTCCTGGGCCTTTACGCGCGTGCGTTGTATTCTATCGATACTAAAAACGACTAAAACAGTTAAGATTAAATATCCAAAATAGGCCCAATAGGTACGCCACCAAGGAGGTGTAATTGTAATGTTCAAAGTAGTTTCCTCAGGATTCCAGAAGCCATCTCCGTTTGATCCTTTTAATCGGAAAACATAGTCGCCTGGTGGGAGATTGAGATATGATGCGAATCTTCTTCTTGTATAACTCCAATCCTTATCTATTCCTTCCAGCATATAAGCCAATTTGTTTTTAGCAGGCCGCGAGAAGTGAATGGAAGCAAATTCAATGGCAAGATTGTTATCTGAATAAACTAATTCTAACTGTTTGGTTTCGCTGATATTCGTCTTGAGATTAAATTTAGAAGCCAGTTTTTCAATAGGTACCCCGGAAATACTTAAGCTGGTTATAATCGGTTTTGGCATTGTCGTGTTTGCACTTCCCGGATAAAAAGCATTCAACCCACCAAATCCGCCATAAAAAATTTCACCGTCATTTGTCATTGCAATGGATTCATTTAATGGCAATGACTTTATCCCATCCGTATTGTCATAATTTACAAAACTCAATTGGGATGCAGCATTTTGTCTATCCAACATGGATATGCCGCCGGCAGTACCAAACCAAATATTGTCATTTTGATCTTCCTTCATAAAAAATACCTGATTACTGACCAGGCCGTCCTGTTCAGTTATGAATTGATGCTGCTCCGTTTCGGGATTAAATTTAATTAACCCTCCCTCGGTTTTAATCCAAAGTATGCCATCTTTATCTTCGAGAATTTGTTGCAATCGATTCCTTAATGGAAATCGCTGCGTACCATTATCAAAAAGATAATTTTTTTGTGTATTATCTTTCAGATTATGCCTGATCAATCCGGTTCCGAGAGGAGCAATCCAGGCTGTATTAAAATATTTACGACTGAATGTGATGCTATTGACCCATTCAAAGGTTGGGTAATGCGAGTTATCCGGTTCAAGGCTTAGCTTTTCATTAAACCAGGCATATTGTTGATTATCTAATCGGATAACCTGAATGCCATACCACGTGGAATCTGGGGGCGGGGTGACATTAAAAGCCCCAAAACTATGGCCGATATCGCTAACAAAGTTAATTTTAAAGGTGCCGGCAGGCAGGTCCAGACAGGCTAGTGCAATCCTGTTTTTAAATCCACCTCCTGCATAAAAAGTGTTTTCCATTTTATCTGCAGACCAGATCTTTTTACCCTTATTATCAGAGAGCCAGCCATAGTCAAACATATTACGTGTTAAATTGTTTGCTCTCCCTTCACCAAAATTAAGTATTAATACTTTTGATGGTTTTTCCAGTTTAAATTCTTTTGAAAAAGTGGCATCTTCTCCTACTTTATTTATTGCAGCAATTGCTCTTTCAGTACGCGCAATGTTCCTGACCTTGGCCATAATATCGAGGCTTAGGGGTTTGTTCATTATGGAGGGAAGCCTGTCAAAAACTTTTGTATCTGGATTGAAAGTCTGGATACCCTGTCCGTCAGCAATCCATATCTTATTATCCGGCCCAAATTTTAGCTGGTTGACAATATAATCACGACTATATTCGGGATTTGGAAATGCGAAACTTTTTATTTCTCCTGATTTTAAGTTTAGCGCGTTTAGGTTTCTTCCTTGTGTATACCACAAATTTTCATTTTTGTCAGGTAGAAGCAAAGTAGCAACCTGCCCATGTATTTTCCTAAATTGCAGTGATTTACTATTAAAAGTGAAAATCCCTTCACCCTCAAGTGATAACAGCAATTCATTTTCTTTCAATGGATTTTGCGCAATTACCCGAACAGGATTGGTTTTTATCCCCAATTGTCCATTATTGTTGATTTCAAAAAACTGGAAAGGCTTTTTTGCGGGATCAAAGCGGACAAGCCCGTTCCCACTCGAAGAAATCCAGTAAATTCCAAAATTATCACGATAAAGGCTATTTGGATTTAGATTCGTAATATTTTCTGTAATCAGTGAAAGGTTTTTTGCATTCAAGTCAGTTTCAATTATTCCTGATTCGCTCCCAATAAAAATTTTGTTACTTTGCTCTTGATAAATATTGAAAAAATTGTTATTCCTCTGCCGTTTTGGTATTCGGGCATTTATGTTTAATGGTTTCAGATCATAAGTTGACGGATTATATATATAAATATCATCCGTCGCGATAATCCATAGCTTGCCAGTACTGTCTTCAAATATTTCGGTTATTTTATTTATCTTTGATTTTGGTTTTGAAAAATAGGGTTGAAATTCATTTTGTGAGGAATTGTAAATAAAAATCCCGTGATTTTGGGATGTTGCTAAAATGTTGCCATTTTTTAATTCTGTAACGTTGCTGATAATATGCCGAAAAGCCACACCTACACGCAAAACTCGGGTGATACTTTGACTTGCATATGAAATGAGCTCACCGGAATAATCACGAAAACCAATTTCTCTAAAGTTATTTATTGATGTATCAAAAATTTGCACACCGGTATAAGAAGTAGCGATCCAAAGCCTTCCTTTTGAATCGTTTAAAAAATTCATTACACGGGAATAATTGAGTAATGACCCTTTGTCAATTTTAAAATTAGTGAAATTATCAGATTCTCTATTATAACGGCCTACATAATCATTTGTACCGAATAATAAATTGCCCTCACTGTCTTCACCAATGGAAAAAATTAAATTGTTTTGGATGCTGGTCGAATCACTTGGTATGTTTTTATATACCTTTATATCATATCCGTCATAGCGGTTCAAACCGTCCATTGTACCTATCCACAAATAACCCAGACGATCCTGGTAGGCACAAAGAACAACCGAATTTGATAATCCATCGGACACAGAAAGTTTTTCAAAAAAATATTTTTGCTGTGCATGAATAATATTAGGTAGAGCCCATAAAAAACATATCACCCAAAATAGCAGGCTTATAAATTTATTTATTCTGTTCATAGTTTTCTTTCTTTTTTAAGACACATTCTAAATGTTGTCTTGAATAGTATTTAAGGCTCCTCTTAAACTATGTGACTCTTCACTTCACGGCGTACCTTTCCACAATAAGAACTCGAGGCATGCAAAATGACAATGTTACTTTACTTTAATCACAACAAAGGTTACGTCATCATCCGGGGCCTGATCGCCGTTCCAGGCTTTGCCTTCATTTTTCAAAAAGGCAATAATCTCTTCCGGGGCTTTTTCGGCCACATCTTCAAAACCGTTGCGGATGCGTTTATAGCCGAACATTTCCTCTTTATCATTTTGCAGTTCGGGCAGGCCGTCGCTCATTAGTAAAATGGTATCGCCTTTTTTTAGAATGGTATCTTTTACCTCGTAGGGGAATTTCGTCATGGTGCCCAATGGCATGGCTTTAAAAAGATGTTCTTCCACCACTTTTGTATCCTCTCTAAAAATAAAAGAGGGCGGCATGCCAGCGGTGGAAATTTGCATTTTACCACCTTTAATCTTGAGCATGGTCAGGCACATGGAAAGTTTGCCCATATTCATTTCTTTTATGCAGCGGGTAAAT
>JAJRVW010000120.1 GCA_024277115.1 Calditrichota bacterium | reverse complement strand
CGCCCCCGCGCCCCTGTTTTTGCTTCGCAAAACAGGGAAAACTGTTCGGTCCTTTCAGAACCAAACAGAAAGGATAATTGGAGAGAAAAAGAACAATTAGTAAATAAAATACTGTAAACCTATTTCAGGACTTGACAAACAAAAGTACTTTAAACATGAAAACAAAAGGGTAGCAACCATGTTTGAGAAAGAATTTTCTTCTAAGTACATAATCAAAAGTTGTTTAATGATTTTGTTGCTTTCGTTTAGCGTCAGGGCAGGCACAACAGGGAAAATTGCCGGCAGGATTATGGACGGGAAGACTAATGAACCATTAATGGCAGCCAATATCATTTTGCAAGGTACAACGATGGGGGCAACCTCGGACGAGGATGGATTTTATTTTATTATTAATATACCACCGGGCAAATATAATTTAGAAGTTCTATATATCGGATATGATGCCGTTGTATATAGTGATATTAAAGTTTCTGTGGACCAAACGACTAAAATTGATTTTACTTTAAATCCTGAAACGCTTGAATCCGAAACAATCCGGGTTATTGCAGAAAGACCAATTGTTCAAAAAGACCTTACATCAACGATGGCCAAAATCAGTGGAGATCAAATTTCTGCATTACCCATAGAGGATATTACCGATGTCGTAAATCTTCAGGCAGGGGTTGTCGAAGGCCACTTTCGTGGCGGGCGACAAGGTGAGGTTAAATACCTGATTGATGGAATTGCTGTAAATGATGTCTTCTCGGGTGATTTTTCCCTGCAAGCAGAAGTAAACAGCATAGAAGAAGTTCAGGTTCTGACGGGAACATTTAACGCGGAATACGGCGAAGCGCTGTCTGGGGTGGTTAACCAGATTACCAAAATACCTGGTAAGGATTATAAGGGGGAGATATCTACTTATACCGGGGATTATGTGAGTGACAGAAATGATATATTTCTTAATATTGGCAATTATAATCCTACAGATATTTTTAATATTCAAGGGAGTATCGGTGGCCCTGTTCCGGGTCTGGACGAATATCTGAGATTCTTCCTCTCCGGAAGGTATTTCAATGATAGCGGCTCTATTTATGGGAAACGCGTATTTAACCCACCGGACTCTTCTGTGTTTTCAGATGATCCGGAAACACGGTATATTGGCGCCACAGGAGATAATGAATTTGTTTCCATGAACTCTTCTAATAGAATAAATATACAAGGAAAGTTACATATCAGGCTTGGTGGGGAAAAATGGCTTGTTTTGCAAGGGTTGTACCAGAAGCGTAACTATAAGGAGTACAACCATCGATACAGATTAAACCCTGATGGTGATTATAACAGGTTTCAGAATGGTTTTTTAACAAGCGCCAGTTATACCCATATTTTTTCAAACTCAACCTTTGTTGATTTTAAAGCATCTGCATTTTTAACAGAGTCCAAACGTTATGTTTATAAAAACCCATTGGACTCCCGCTATGTAAACCCGGAAAGGAAAAGGGACGTAAGTGGAAATGCTTTTTTGAGTGGCGGAACGGAAAATTGGCATTTTTATAATGGAACGGATACATATACCGGTAAAATCGATATTACATCCCAAATTTCCAATGCACATCTTATTAAGGCCGGTGTCGATATACAACAGCATCAATTAGACTATAAAGTTTTTCAGGTTCATGTAGATGCCTCTAGCGGGTATGCGCCCGCTTTATCAAAAGCCGGTAGTTTTGATTATAACACGTATACAAACAATCCTTTACAGCTGGCGGCATATATTCAGGATAAAATAGAGTTAGACTATTTAGTCGTTAATGTTGGGATTCGCTATGACTATTTTGAACCGGATGGCATTGTATTAAATGATCCAAATAAAATTGCGGCGTTAGATGCGCTAAGCCCTCCTTTTCCTGATTCCCTTTTTTCCAAAGCCTCGGCAAAACATCAATTCAGCCCAAGAGTGGGCGTTTCGTATCCTATATCGGAAAAAGGGGCTATCCATATTTCATACGGGCATTTTTTTCAAATACCGCCTTTTGATTTCCTCTATAGAAATCCAAATTTCAGGATTCCCCTCTCAGGGAATTTCCCCGACTTTATTGGCAATACAATTGGGAATGCGGATTTAAAACCACAACGCACCACAATGTATGAAATTGGGTTGCAACAGGAGTTAATGCCCTATGTTGGGATGACGGTTACCGCTTATGCAAAAGATATCCGAAACTTGCTGGGGCAGGAGATCTATATAAAAAATGATTTTCGTAAATTCGCAAAATATATCAATCGAGATTATGGGTTTGTAAAAGGCTTTACCATTTCGCTTGAAAAAATATTAACAAATGATGGGTTTGGGGCAAGTATTGATTATACCTATCAAATCGCTCAAGGAAACTCTTCGGATGAGAATGCGGCGTTTGAAAATGCCAGTGCATCTACGCCAATAGAGGAAAATAAAAAGCTATCACCACTGGATTGGGACCGTACACATTCACTTAACTTAACCTCTACCCTCGGAACACCGGGCGATTATATAATCAGTTTTATCAGTAAATTAGGTTCCGGGTTGCCATATACACCTTCTCTGCAAAACCAAAGAACGGGCTTGGAAAACAGCGATAAAAAACCGATGTTCTTTACAACTGATTTATATATTACAAAGTACCTTACATTTGGCCAGGCCAGGGCAACTGCTTTTTTAAAAGTATACAATCTTTTTGACACAGCCAATGAAAGGGAAGTTTTTGGGGATACCGGACGCGCAGGTACCACGCTCGAACTAACAAGAGCACAGGTTGCGCCACGTGGCATGAACACCCTGAAAGAGTTTTTTACAAGACCCGATTTTTACTCGGCACCTCGACAGATTGTGCTAGGTTTTTCTTATGCGTTTTAATTATACCCTATAATGTTTCGGAGGTTTTATTAATGTTTCCTGTAAAATTAAAAAAAGAGATTTTTTTCATTTTACTCTTTCTTTTGGCTAAAGCTGCCTTTTCACAAGTGATAGTTGATTGGAATAAAGGTGACCATAACCAAACAAAAAAAGGAATTATGGATGGCAACCTTGTAGAAACTGTATACTATAATTTTGGGCAGGTCGCCGATTGGCTGAACGAACCGAGCCGGAGCGGTGTTTGGCCTAAAGGTACAAACCACACCTATATTGATGGAGTGGCGTTAATTGTTCAGGCCGAAACAGAGGACCCGCAAGGTAAGGTGATCCATCCCCTTGAGACAAATTATTATGAGTATACCCGTTATGACCCTGCAACAGGCGTTACTTATGGGTGGTGGTCCTTACCAGGTTATGCAAACCCATTTCAATCCAGCCCGGCCCAAAGCAGCCGCGCCAATACCTGGCCTCTTCGATGGCCGGACAGGCCGGCTGATTGGGATGGGTTATGGAACGGTTTTTTTGGTAAAGGGATACAAAATGCCGATCTGGAAACATATTTTGTTTTTGATGACAATGAAGACCGCGAATACCTGTTGGGGAACAATTTTAGGCCCGACGCCGATGACCCGGACCGTGGTGGACTTGGGATGCAGGTAAAGGCTCGTGGTTTTCAGTGGTCTCAGGTTTTGGCCGAAGATGCCATTTTCTGGTTTTATGAAATCACAAATATGAGCACCACCGATTATGAAAAAACCCTTTTCGCGCAGTATATTGATTGGGGCATTGGCGGTCATGATAATTCATCCAATAATGCCGGAAGTTTTAACGACTTATTGGATATTTCATACGCCTGGTCTACTGTCCCTTTCGGCAGTCCCGGCAATTGGAGCCCGGTTGGGTTGTCCTCTTATGCTTTTCTAGAAAGCCCGGGTATTTCGGATGACTTTAAGGACAATGATATAGATGGTCTCACCGATGAACGGCGGGATAATGTAGCGAAGACATTCATTGAAAACCCTTCAGATGATCCGTTTCTTGTGGATGTATTTGAGGACACGACAAAATTTAGGGAATTTTATGGTATCTCATGGAAACCACACTGGGATGCTGATGAAAATGGCAACTGGAAAACATTTCTAGATAATGATGAAAATGGCGCCTGGGATGAAGGCGAGCCCCTAAATGATGATGTTGGCACTGATGGGATAGGCCCCTTTGACGAAAACTACAGTGGGCCGGATTTTGATGGTACTGAAGGCAATGGCCGGCCTGACCAGGGAGAACCGAATTTTGGGCTTCTTGATAAGGACGAATCGGATCAATTGGGCCTGACTGGCTTTATTATTTTTCCTACTCATACACCGTACGATCTTGACAATGATGAAGAAAACTGGGAGGCCCTTTCGGCGTTGCCCACTCCTTTTGATCAATCCCTGGTTGGTGTAAACCTTGCCAATTTTTTTTCCAGCTATCTTTTTCGTCTCGATGGAAGAAACACCTATGGCCAGGAAACAGGGGAAACAGAACGGTTTTCAATGGCTTTAATTTTCGGGATTGACAAGGAAGATATTTTTCGCAGAAAAAGAACAGTCCAGCAAATATATAATGCGAACTATCGCTTTGCCAAGCCACCGGAGAAACCGATAGTCAAAGTTATTGCCGGGGATAAACGAGTGACCCTTTATTGGGACGACCGGGCAGAAAAAACAT
Organism: Calditrichota bacterium; assembly: GCA_024277115.1. GTDB lineage: Bacteria > Calditrichota > Calditrichia > Calditrichales > J004 > JABFGF01. Next base: position 37,831 of record JAJRVW010000120.1, on the reverse strand, counting down.
TTGACGCCTTTTATCAACGGGTTAATTTTGAAGGATACAGGGTTTACCGGAGTACGGAGCCAAATTTTCTTGAGAGTAAATTAATTACAGATGCCTTTGGGAAACCGACTTACCGCAAACCCTTGGCACAGTTTGACCTGGTCGATGGTATTACCGGGCTTCACCCGATAAACGTAAATGGTGCATTGTTTTATTTAGGAGATGATACCGGCTTGCAGCACTCTTATATTGATACAACCGTTCAAAATGGCCAAACTTATTATTATGCTGTTGTCGCCTATGACAAAGGGTTCACCACTACGACGATTGAAGGCGAGTTTATAGGCATACCGCCCACAGAAACGACCAGCAGTATAAAAAGAGAAATCAACGGCGAATTATTAACGGATATTAATACCGCTGTTGTTACACCAATGGCGCCGGCAGCAGGTTATATCGCACCCGAAATAAAAGATCAATTTTTTTCCGGGCCGGCAACAGGTTCTGTTTCTGTCAATATTCTTGACCCGGATTCCCTTAAGGAAGAGCATACATATAGAATTGAGTTTGAAAATTTTTCAGCTTTTAATGATGAGCCGAATCCATCATACCGGCTAATAGACTATAGTAGAAATGATACGATTATTGCACTTAGCAAAATGGCCGGTGATAAAGTACAAACACCTGTGGTTCATGGGTTTGCCCTGGATATTAAAAATGATCAATCGGTTGTAATCGATGTTGAAAAAACCGGTTGGATAAAGGGGGAGAGTAACTATATTGTGCAAGTGGGTTTTGACGATCGTTTTGGGTACAGCGGCCGCAGAATAAATTACCCGGCAGATTTTGAAATCCATTTTACAGAAAAGGATTCAGGCGACTGGTCTTTTCCCGGAAGTACTTTTCTCAAATCACTCCCAACAAATATCAGGCTAAAAAATACTACTGAAAATACTGAACAAGTACAATTTATCTTTCGTGACCTTGCAAAAGATTCACTATTTAATGTGGCCAACCCTGATAGCGAAAGCATTGATGGTGATGCCGTTTATATCGTTTATGGTGACTCGGCAGGAAAAGCGGCCACAAAATTTCTGGATTCGAAAATAAGCTGGTCCCTCTCCTTTAAACGAGATACGACCCTAAACGAACCTTTAAGAGCGCCGCAACCGGGCGATGTTTTCCGCATAGCCACAAAAAAACCTTTTCGTTCCGGCGAGTTTGTTGAGTTTGTTTCAAAAGCGCCGTCATTTAGTAAGGAACGTGCTGTTTCTGATTTAGATAAAATTGCTGTCGTGCCAAACCCTTACGTAGGTGCAGCTTCCTGGGAGCCATCTTCATCAAATGTGGGGCGTGGGGAAAGAAAACTATATTTTATCCATCTACCACAAAAATGTACAATCCGGATTTATACGATAGATGGAAAGCTTGTAAAAACTTTACACCACGAAAGCGGCATGGATGATGGGCAAAAATCATGGAACCTTGTAACAAAAGACGGTATGGACGTTGCCTTTGGTATTTACATCTTCCATATTTCCGCGCCAGGGATTGGAACTAAAACAGGCCGTTTTGCCTTGATTAAATAAGAAATTGAGTAACTTTTAAAAATGCCACAAGGGCTTAAGTATGAGAAAATTGTTTTTTTCCCTTTTTATTGTTGCATTCCTAAGTATGCCGGGCATAAGTCAAAATGTGTCAAAGGCAGGAACATCGGTTGGTAACTTTTTACGTATTCCTGTTGGGGCACGGGCAATTGGTATGGGAGGCGCCTACGTGAGCCAGGTAAAGGATGCCACGGCGTTATACTGGAATGTGGCCGGAATTGCAGGATTAGGTCATAACGAATTTGTTGGGGTACATTCGGACTGGATTGCCGGTGTTGGGTTTGATTTTGCAGCGTTGGTTATCTCATTACAAGATTTTGGTAGCATTGGTTTAACAATAACCTCCCTTACCATGGATGATATGAAGGTGCGTACAGTGGAACAGCCTGAAGGTACAGGCGAGTTTTTTGAAGCAGGGGACCTGTCCCTTGGCTTATCTTATGCGCGGTTTTTAAGTGACAGGTTTGCCATCGGCTTTACGGCAAAATACATTGAGCAAAGGATTTGGCACATGAAAGCGGGTGCTTTTGCTGTTGATATGGGGACTACGTTTAAAACGGATGTATTATCGGGAATGATTATAGGAGCTTCCATTTCCAATTTTGGCTCTGCAATGCAATTGTCTGGAAGGGATACGCGTCTTTTTGGCCGGATTGACAATACAAAGCTAGGGTCAAATGAGCGCATCCCACAAAATATCGAAATGGACTCGTGGGACCTGCCCCTTACTTTTCAATTCGGGCTTTCTGCACAAGCTTATCATGATGAATATATAAGTTGGACAGTGGCTGTTGACGCTATTAACCCCAGTGATAATTATAAGAGCATAAACACAGGTACAGAATTGATGTACCGTGAATTTTTATACCTTCGTACCGGATACTCGGACTTGTTTTTAGAAGGTGCAGAAGGTGGGTTGAGTTTTGGCGTTGGGATAAAATCAGCCTCCCTTTTAACACAAGTAATTATTGATTTTGATTATGCTTTCCGTGACATGGGTCGTTTACAGGATGTGCACACTTTTTCTATTGGTTTAAATTTTTAACCCTTAGTTAAGATGCCATGTTTTTCCCTTTCGACAGACAGTTCCGTCCAATTAAGGGGGAACAGATGGCAGAAAAATTAAAAAGACGAACTCGTAAGAGAAGAAAAACTAGAATGTTATCTTTAATATTTCAAACAAAGGCTTGCTTTTTGCCTGGCCGGGTTAGCTATTATGAATCTTTTTCAAGATAAGATGAAATTATTGTTTGTTTTGCTGCCGGTTTTGAGTGCTTTTGCGCAAGAGCCATTTACAATCGATGGCCGGATTATGGCCGATGACTTTAGGATAGTTGCCACAATTGCCGATATTGAAATTTCTGCAGAAGAGTTTTTACTGAACTATGAATATGGCCCTGCCTTTTTGAAAAGAAAAAAAGATTCTAAACAGCGTTATTTAGATTTGATGATAAATGAAAAAGTGTTGGCCTTAGAAGGGTATGCCCAAAATTTAGATAAAACAATCCATGTAAAAAACACCCTTTTACAAATTAAATCCGACCTTATGACGGATGAACTTTTTAAAGAAGAAGTTATGGACTCTGTTTCTATCACAGAAAGCGCGATCCGAAATGCAGTGGAGCAGGATCTGAAACACATCCAAATTAAATGGTTGTTCCAGAAAACTTTAAAGAATATTGAATATGATTATTATCAGCTAACTAAAGGGGTATCGTTTGACTCAATGTTTACAACACAGATTAATGACACCGTGTTGATCGATGACCGCTCCATGGAAACTACGCTTTTTAAATTAAAAAAGAATAACCCTGTTTTAATGTCCATAATAGATACCTTAGTTGTGGGCAGTTTTACGCATCCAATAAAAACAGAAGATGGCTTTTATATCGTAAAGATTGAAAAAGGCTGGAGCGATATTCTGTTAACAGAAACAAAATGGAACAACCATAACGCGAGAATACGTAAGGCGCTCTTTAAACAAAAAATGGATTCCCTGTCTGATCATTATGTTGAAATTATGTTGCGAGAGAATAATCCGGTAATTAAAAGACCGGTCTTTAACCTGTTACGCGCCTGGCTGGCCCAAACCGTCTTATCCAAAAAGCAGTTTTCTAAATGGGGATTTATAGAACAGAAAGAGATGGAAACCACCAAATATCTTGATAATAAAATCCAAAAACATAGTTCTGCGGCGCTAGTGCATTTAAATAATGGATATATTTCTTTGAAAGAGTTTCTTTCATGGTACATACCCAGGAAGGCTTACATTAATTTAAACCGTCTTTCAAAAGATGATTTTTCTGTTTCAGTGCAAAATATAGTTTTTCGGATGGTTCGTGATAAACTTTTAACCGACCGCGCCCAACAACGTGGTATAGACAATCACAAAGAGGTTTTGAAGCAAATCCAATGGTGGGAAAATAAAACTGTGTATGCAAAATATAAACTTGAGCTGGCCAAGTCTGTTAAAATTAGTGAAGATGAGGTTTTGGATTATTATCATAATAACAAAGAACTTTTCCGCTCAAAAAGTGGTGTTCTTCAATCTTTCGATAATGTAAAAACAGAGATAAAAAATACCCTGCGCAGGGAAAGGTACAGTACTAAATTGATACAGAATGTTTTGGCGGCCAAAAGAAAATATAAAATTGAAATCAACAAAAAAGTCTTGGACGATTTATATGTCGATACACAAAATGATCCCAGGGCCATAGAAGTTTACACTGTAAAAAAGGGCGGGTTATTTCCACGCCAACCTTATCCTACAATTGACTCGGAGTGGAAGTATTGGTTTTAAGTGAAAACGGTAAAATACTTGTGATCAAAAAAAGTTAACATGAACAAACCTTCAAGGGTTCTAATTTTTATTTTTTTGGGAATCATCTTTGTAATGTCTGGTAAAGCACAACAAACTAATATCGAGCGTATTGAAATAATGCCAAGTTTTCCCCAGCCTTATCTTATGCGTGATTGGGAAAAAGTTGCTTTAGGATATGATTCCCTTGTTTTTGACCTTCAGGCCAGCGGTGACTATTTGCCCCTGATCTGGAAAGATAATGGCGGTGTAAACTACCCGGATCACGAACGTTTTGGGTTAGATTCTTATGTAGGTATAAACTCGTATAAGTCCGCAGAAGGTATAAATGTCCTCCCTGCTATTATTGGTGCCAGTCTGGTTGGTGTCGATAAAAGTGATCAGGATGGCCATAACTGGGTGTTAATGTGTGAGGAATTCTTTAATAACCGCCCGGAAGAGGATATTTATTTAAATACCTTTCAGGCAAGCAGTGGTGGTGACTGGTGGTACGATACAATGCCCAATATATTTTTTTATCAGCTTAATGACTTATACCCCGGTGTCGGTGATTTTGAACGACAATTTAAAGCCGTAGCGGATAGGTGGCTGGAAGCAGTTGGTTATATGGGAGGCAGCACAACAGCATGGACTTTGCCAAATATGGATTATCGTGCCTGGAGATTGTCTACAATGACAGGGTTGGCTGATGGGATAAAAGAACCGGAAGCGGCGGGTGCAATAGCGTGGATTTTATATAACGCCTTTCTGAAAACAGGAGCTGCTAAATATCGGATTGGGGCCGAATGGGCAATGGAGTTTTTAAATTCGCGTTCACAAAACCCATCGTACGAATTGCAACTACCGTATGGCGTATATATCGCTGCACGAATGAATGCAGAGCTGAACACGAAATATGATATTGAAAAAATGTTAAACTGGTGTTTTACGACCAATGGCAATGTACGGAACTGGGGTGCTGTTACAGGTAACTGGGGTGGATTTGATTGTGATGGATTGATCGGAGAGGCCGAAAATGCGGGTTATGCTTTTATTATGAATGGGTTTGAACAGGCTGGGGCCTTGCTTCCAATGATTAAATATGATGAACGTTTTGCCCGCGCTATTGGAAAATGGGTGTTAAATTGTGCCAACGCATCCCGGTTGTTTTATGCCCAATACTTACCAGATAAAAATCAGGACAATGAAGACTGGGCAAAAGAATATGACCCAAACTCTGTAATAGCCTATGAAGCTTTGCGAGAATATAAGTGGCATTCCGGTGAAACCCCATACGCTACGGGAGATGCAATGCGAAACAATTGGGGTAGTACTAATTTGGCTTTGTACGGATCATCTCATGTCGGTATTTTTGGGGCAATTATCGATACAACAAATATTCCCGGGATTTTAAAATTAGATCTAAATAAAACAGATTATTTTAATGAATCTTTTCCAACATATCTATATTACAATCCACATGAACAAGTAAAAAACGTTTTGGTAACAATGCCGGATGGGAGTTTTGATTTATATGAAAGCCTTTCGAATGAAATAATCGCTACGGGCATATCAGATACGGTTTCAGTAACCATCAAGGCTGATGAGGCCATTTTGTTAACCTTTGTCCCTGAAGGTTCATCCTTTAAATATGAGCAGCGTAAAATACTTGTGGATGGAGTTGTAATCGATTATAACTCCGGGCGTACCGTAGGCAATTATCCTCCAAGAATTAAAGCATTGAATGCAACAAAAGACAAGATGGGCCTTCAGGATACTCTTCGCCTGTTTTGTTCTACCGAAGATTTTGAGAATGATTCACTAAGTTTTATATGGACTCTCTCTGCCGGTAGTTACCAATCGGTTTCCGATGGGGTTGTTGATTATATCGCACCAGGTTTTTCCGGAGATGTGATATTAACGAGTAAAATAATAGATAACCATGGTTTGTCGGATAACGCTCAGATAGTGGTTACCGTTTTAGATAATCATACGCCTGTTATTGAGATGATCACTTTAAGCAGCGCTATTTCTCAACCGGGCGATACTTTGTTAATAACATGTTTGGCAACGGATGAGGATAAGGATGAATTGTTCTATCTGTGGAAAAATGAACAGGGGGATTCCATTGGATCCGGGCAAGAGTTTTCCTGGATAGCGCCACCAACCCCCGGCTATTATCTGCTCACATGCGAAGTGACGGATGCGATGGGCGGAAAAGCAATCTCGGATGTTGGAATTATAGTTGGAAACTTAGTAGTCGATTTACAGTTTTCCGGTGGTTTAAATGATAATAGTGGGTTCTTAAATTCAGGTGTATTAGCTGGCGCTGAAAATGTTGAAGATCGGTTTGGACAAGCAAATTCTGCTTTTAGCTTTGATGGTTTTGATGATTTTATTTTAATAGAGAATAGTAGAAGCCTTAATTTTGAAGAAGAGATAACAGTTCACTTTTGGTTAAAGGTCAATCAATTTTATGATGACAGGGAAATGTATCCTATTTCTCATGGTAACTGGGAAAACCGATGGAAAATTTCTATTACAAATAAAAAAATCCGCTGGACTGTTAAAACAACAGCAGCTATTAAGGATTTGGATTTATCATCCCCAATTGACAGCAACCGCTATTATTGTATCACTGCAACTTACAATGGTGAGGTAATGAGTTTATATGTCAACGCCAATTTGTCAAATACCGTGCCCCATTCAGGTAAAATTTTAAAAACAAGTTATGATTTGATTATTGGGCAGGCCTTGCCGGGGAATTTAAATTTTGGTTTTAATGGAATTATTGATGATTTAAAAATATATAATAGGGCACTGAATAATCAGGAGGTTCGAGATTTATATGATATTGGGACAGGGATAGGGCATAAAAATACAATCCCTAAAAATAGTGTGTTATATCAAAACTATCCCAATCCTTTTAATCCCAGTACTACAATAAAATTTAACCTCCAAAAACCAGGGAATATCGCCCTTGATGTTTTTGATGTTACGGGTAAAAGAGTTTACTCTATATATAAGGGGTTTAAGACATCGGGTTTACACAGTATTAAATGGATTGCAAACCAAAAGGCCAGCGGTATTTATTTTATCCGGCTAAGTACAAAGGAAGAAAGCTTTGTTAAGAAAGTTGTTAAGCTTAAATAAAATCACCGTTCTGGTATTGCTTGTTTTTATTACAGGTTGCCGTAATGATGATCCTAAAAAAGTCGCTGGCCAGGACATTATACGCTTGTCCTATTGGTGCGCTTCTAATCCCAGAGAGACTGAACTGGCAAAAGAGCTTGTTGCCGCATGGAACAAACAAAATGATTTTGTGAAAGTTGACGTGCAGCCAATTCCGTCAAGTCAATCATCAGAAGAGGTGTTGCTTGCCGCGATTGCAGCAAAAACGACCCCGGATATCTGCTCCAATATGTGGCCCGGTGCAATGGATGATTTTATTGCCTCAGGTGGGTTAGTACGCCTCGACCAGTTTTCAGATTTTGAAGAATATATCATGGCGCGGGTGCCTGAAAATCTTTTATCCAGCTTCCAGGCTAATGATGGACATTATTATCAGCTGCCATGGAAAACCAATCCTACGATGATTGTTTATAATAAAGGGTTATTTAAAAAAGCGGGTGTAAAGGCGCCTTTAAGAACATATTCTGAGTTTTTGGCAGCAGCGGAAAAATTAACCATCGATAAAGATGGAGATGGGAAAATAGATCAGTGGATGAATTACCGGGATATTAAACCGATTTGGTGGCAACGGTTGTTTGATTATTATCCATTTTATATTGGCGCCTCGGGAGGTGGTACTCTTTTTAAGCAAAACGTTATCAATTTTAATAATAGCCATTCGGTTGAGGTGTTTGATTTTTTTAGGACTTTATACGAAAAAAAATATATGCCAGTCACCGATTTCCAGGGCAATCAATTTTTGACACAAGCTTTGGCAACTCAAATAACAGGGCCGTATTTTATTGGTTTTCTTAAACAATACAAAGATGAAAGTTTAGATTTTGGCGTCATGCCGATCCCAGTTCCTGACGGTTATAAAGGGCCTGTCTATTCATTGGGTGATTTTAAAAATATTTCAGTTTTTAGCACAACAAAGTATCCGGAGCAGGCATGGAAGTTTGCTAAATACCTAATCTCAGCCAAGGCAGATTTACGTTTGTTGCAGATTACCGGGCAGATACCTGTCCGTAAAAATTTACTAAGCGATTCTCTTTATGCACCCTATTTTTAAAAGGAACCGGAAATGGTCGCTTTTGCCGAGCAGTCGGCTTATACCCGCGGGGTCGATGGCGTATCTGATCTCAGGGAAATTCTGGATATAATTTCACAAGAGTATGAAAGCAGCGTAATATATCAAATAACACCCGTTGAGCAGGCTGTAAAAAGGGCCAGCGAACGTGTCAAGGTAATAATGGACTGGAACAGGAATTAAGATGAAGGTTTTTTTTAAAATAAGAGGAGGCAATAAATCGGGCTATTTAATGAGCATGCCTTATATCCTGCATTTTTCATTTTTTGTCGCCTTCCCCCTTATCTTTTCATTTATCCTGATATTTCATAAGTGGAATATTATTACACCTATGGAATTTGTTGGAATGCGTAATTTTGAACGTCTTTTCCAGGATATTCAATTTTTTAAGTCACTGACAAATACGCTTCTTTTTTTGGTGATCCATATCCCGCTGCAAATAGTGGCCGCGTTACTGATAGCTGTTTTATTAAATCAAAAAATTAAGTTTCGCGGCTTGTTTAGGGCTTTGTTCTTTTTACCGGTAGTTGTATCTGGTGTTGTTATAACTATTTTATGGATGCAATTATATGCCAATGAAACAGGTGTGTTAAACCTGGTATTGCACAAACTTGGTTTTGAAGGAATCCCCTGGATAAATGACCCGGCGTATGCCATGCCGTCCATTGCTGTTATGGCCACCTGGAAAAATGTGGGCTTATATGTTGTTTTATTCTTGGTTGGTATACAAAACATCCCTAAAAGTTTATATGAGGCAGCACAGACCGATGGCGCCAATGAAGTTCAAAAGTTTTTTTATATAACGGTTCCGGGTTTAAACAATACGATGATCCTCGTTGTCATATTGTCAACAATCGGTGGGTTCTCTTTGTTTATCGAGCCATTTGTAATGACTGCCGGGGGGCCGCTTAACAGTACGCTTTCGGCTATTTTATACATCTATAACCAGGCTTTTTATTTTGGCCATATGGGCTATGCCGCTACATTAGGCTTTGCATTTGCATTTTTCGTTTTAATTGTGGTCTTAATCCAAAAGAAAATTGTTGAACAAAATTAAATATATAATGAAAAAGACAAGCTTATACATTTTTTTGATCATCTTTGGGATAGTATTCGCATATCCTTTTTTATGGATGCTATCGGCTACTCTGAAACCAGAGATTGAAATTGGTTCGTTAAACCTGCTTTCAAGCAATTTCAGCTTCGACAATTACAGGGTGGTTTTTACTAAAATCAATGTAGGCCGCGCATTTTTCAATAGCATCTTTGTATCACTTTGTGTTACCGGTTCTGTTATTGTCTTTGGGTCGATTGTTGGTTATGCTTTGGCCCGTCTTAACTTTTTTGGCAAATCGCTTATTTTTAACACGATGATTTTCACCATGGTGATTCCATTCCAGATTACCATGATACCCATGTATATTTTAATGGTCAAGTTTGGCTGGATAGATTCTTATCTTGCGCTAATTGTGCCTGCCATGACTAGTACTTTTGGGATTTTATTGTTTCGCCAGTTCTTTTTGGATATACCGCAAGATTTAATTGACGCGGCCCGTATCGATGGCTGCAATGAATGGACAATTTTATTCCGGATTATCTGGCCATTGTCTACACCGGTTATAATAACGGTTGCCATTCTTACTTTTATGGCAAACTGGAACGAAGTACTATGGCCAATGATAGTTGTGCGCGCGCAAGATATTATGACAATGCCGCAGGTGGTTGCCTTATTTAAAACAGGTGGCGCCGCAGACAGCCAATTGGGTGTAGAGCTTGCAGCCGCAGCATTGTTGGCTATCCCGATTATTTTGATTTATTCGTTTTTTCAAAAATATTTTATTGAGAGTATGGCATCATCAGGCCTTAAAAATTAATCTGAATCTGGCCCAAGTGGATATTGCTTAACTATTTTAGAGCATTTTATTTATATTTGAATTAAGGAGTTATATTTTGTTGAAGAGATTGCACATCGAGTTAACACCGGACATCCGGCGTGTTGTTTGTTTAAGTTTTGGTACGGAAAACAGGGATGCCGTTCTTCGGATTTATAAGAGTGTAATTGCCTTAAGCCCGGAAGATGTACAGCATACCTATGAAAACCTTAATCAGGAATTTTTGTCCCGCCATATAAATTTTTTAAGCATGCTAAAAAGAACCTTTCAGAAGATTCAGAAATATCTTCCGATAGAATACAAACTTTCAGAGACTCGGCAATTGCTAATTGCAAGCTATTTTTTAAAAGAATATTCTGTTGAAGCAGCCGCACTTTTTAACCCATCAATGATTGTTCATCCAAACCAGGATGATCCAAACAGAGTGAAGATATTGATGAGCCTTCGTGCCACTGGTGAAGGACATATTTCCAGTATTGAGTTTGTAGAAGGATATATTGGGAAAAATGGCGAAGTTGAATTACTTGACCGTGGTTTACGCTGTGTGTTACCTCAGGTTACTATGGCTGGTGTTCAAAAAAGTATTGTTGAGTTTGATGCCGATACCCCATTGTCTGAACAGGTTATTTTTCCACTTTCCGAAGACGAATCCAATGGGATTGAAGATGTGCGTTTTGTCCGGTTTGAGGATAATGGTAAGAGTAAATTTTACGGGACCTTTACCGCGTACGACGGCCACAATATAAAATCAAAACTTATCTCTACACCGGATTTTAAAAAATTTACAATTAGTTCTATGGCCGGTTCTGCCGTCAACGACAAAGGCATGGCGCTTTTCCCCAAAAAAATTAACAATAAATATGCAATGATTTCCCGTCAGGATGGCGAAAATATTCGCATTATGTACTCGGACGATTTGCTTTTTTGGGAAAATTCAAAAGTTCTTCAGGCACCCGAGTTTCCATGGCAATTTGGTAAGTTAGGAAATTGCGGGTCACCTATTGAGGTTGAAGAAGGGTGGATATTATTAGTACATGGCGTGGGCCCGCTCCGAAAGTATGTAATGGGTGCTTACCTATTGGATAAAATTAATCCGGAAAAAATTATTGCCAGAACAAAAAATTATGTGTTGTCGGCAAAAGGCAAAGAACGGGAAGGATATGTACCGAACGTTGTTTATTCTTGTGGTGGGATTTGTAGTAACGACATTCTATATATTCCCTTCGCTATTTCGGATATTTCATCAGGTATTGTTACGATAAATGTTAAAGAACTTATTGATTCAATGGATAATTGAACAGGTACACTTAAAAGGTAAACCATGCTTTCTTGTATAGCGCTGATATTCTTGTTTTTTATAGGACCTAATATTTCCCCAAAAGTGTCTTTGATAAACACATCCCATTTAGATCATCTCTATAAAGAGATTGATTTAAATGATGAAAAATCGGCGTTTATATATATTTACGCGGATTGGCCATCCTATAATCCGGTCGAGGCGCCGGGCGAAGGTATTGCTTGTGTGGATGATGTTGCGCGAGCGGCAGTATTTTATTTTCGTTATTATAATCGTACATCAGATAAAACTTATTTACAAAAAGCCAAAAAGCTGATCTATTTTATTCTTAGTCTTCAGGCAGAAAATGGGTATTATTATAATTTTATCAATTCAGACCATACAATTAATAAAACGCATATAAACAGCCAGGCCAAGGCCGATTGGTGGACCTGGCGCGCCATGTGGGCGCTTGCTGAAGCCATGCGTTACGCAAAAAACATAGATACTTCTTTTTATGAAGAACTTGATTCTGCTTTTACGCGCACCTTAAACACCCTTACAGAGGCAGGGGATGGACATGCCCTGGAAAAAATTCCAAGCGATCAGGCTTCTGTTTTTCTAATGGCCCTGACTACGTATTATGGCATTTCACGCAATAAAACAATAATTGATTATATTTCCACTGTTGCAAATAGCATCAGGCAAAGCCAGAGAGGGGACAAAGAAAGGTTTCCGCACTATGCTTTTTTAAGCTGGCAGAATATTTGGCATGGTTGGGGCAATACACAAGCTTACACATTGTTAAAAGCAGGCAAAATCCTTGATGATCCGGATCTAATAAAAGCAGCGGAAAATGAAATTACATATTTCTATTCTTATCTTTTAGCCCAGAATCATCTTAAGCAATTTAAGTTGGATAAGAATGGAGCGGTTGTTGACCTTGAGCGCTTTGAACAAATCGCCTATGCGGTACGACCGATGGTCTGGGCCAGTCTGGAACTATATAATATTACAAAGGATTCTGTTTATGCCGTGCAAGCTGGTAAGATGGCGGGATGGCTGTTTGGTGAAAACATTGCTTCCTCTGTGATTTACGACCCGGAGTCCGGCCGCTGTTATGATGGTATAAACTCCGCCCATGATGTTAATTTAAACTCCGGGGCCGAATCCACTATCGAAGCCCTGCTAATTATTCTCGAAGTCGAAAAAATCCCCATCGCCAACGAGTACTTACAATCGGTATACAGGAAAACTCTGAATGAATGATACTGCGCTAAGCCTAAACAGCTCAAAATGGATTTTAAAACCCTCTTCGGAAAGCATAAATTATATACCCGAGAATATAAAGATTCCCACTATTGGGATTTCGGCCACTATACCAGGCGATATTTTTCTTGATTTATTAACTGCGGGATTGATAAATGATCCTTTTTTTGGTGACAACGAACTCTCCTTAGGTTGGGTTGCCAATTGTAATTGGGATTATGAAACAAGTTTTGAAATTCATGATACTTCTTCTTTTACACATCTGGTGTTTGATGGATTGGATACGATTGCGGATATTTATTTAAATGGTTTATTGCTAGGCCATTCTGAGAATATGTTTTTACGCCATTCTTTTGATATTAAAAAAAATTAAAACACGGCAATAATTCCCTGAAGGTTAAACTTTACTCTGCTATTAAAACTGCTGCACAGAAAAAAGAACCAATCAATCAATTGGCATCCGCACGGCATCCGGATAGGGCTTTTATCCGAAAGGCGCAATTTTCCTTTGGCTGGGACTGGGGGCCTGCTTATCCGGGGGTGGGAATCTGGAAGAATGTTTATCTGGAGAGTGCCCGTCCGGTTATAATTGAACATGTGGGTTTTGAGACTGGTTTAATAGATAAAAACAGTGCATCTGTACAACTAAATATCCAATACCAAAAGACACTGTCTGAGCACTTTAATGTGAAGATAAAATTGTTTGGGCATAAGCAGGAATTTAGGGATGAATTTATTGCAAATGGTGTACATGCAAGTGTTCGAAAACTGCAATTAGCTAATCCAAAATTGTGGTGGCCGCATAATCTGGGTGATCCCAATTTGTATGATCTTGAAATTTCGGTTTTTGATAAGCATGGCCAAAGGGTTGAATTTTTTAATCAGAAGGTAGGAATCAGAAAAATTGAACTACGTTTAAGAGAAGATGGACAAAAGTGTTTTAAATTTCTTATAAACGGATGCTCACTTTTTATAAAAGGGGCCAACTGGATACCGGCGGATTCTTTTCTGCCTCGGGTCGACAATAAAAAATACAGCGAACTTGTCATGGCAGCCCGAGATGCAAATATGAATATACTTCGCGTTTGGGGTGGTGGGATTTACGAAAGCGACTATTTTTATGAGCTCTGTGACCGGTTAGGGGTTATGGTTTGGCAGGATTTTATGTTCGCCTGCGCAACCTATCCGGAAGATGAACAATTTTTAGAGGGTGTAAAAAACGAGATTGGCCAAAATGTGAACAGGTTAAAATATCATCCATCGATTATATTATGGTGTGGGAATAATGAAATTGAATGGATTTGGCACCAAGACTTTGGAGGCCCGGTTAAGAATATGCAAGGTTTCGAAATTTTTCATAAACTTATACCAGACTATCTGAAAGAAATTGACACAACCCGGCCTTACTGGCCATCAAGTCCTTCCGGCGAGAATGAAGACCCAAATAGCCAAGAATCCGGTAATACACACGCATGGGATATTTGGAGTTATTGGGTAGATTATTCCGAAGTCTATAAAGACAAAAGCCTGTTTGTAAGTGAGTTTGGTTTTCAAGCGCCTGCGACGTACGAAACGTTCAAAACAGCGCTACCTGAAAATATTAAACAGGTGCAAGCAGAGCTATTTGAATTTCATAATAAGCAAGATGATGGTAGTGAACGATTGTTCCGGTTTTTAAGCGCGCACCTCCCGGTAAAGACAGAAATAGAGCCTTTTATTTATCTGACACAGCTTAACCAGGGGTTTGCACTCAAAACGTGTATTGAGCACTGGCGGTTGCGTTGGCCGGAAACAGGGGGGAGCATTTTGTGGCAGCTAAACGATTGCTGGCCTGTCAGCAGTTGGTCGATAATTGATTCTGGCCTGCGAAGGAAACATGCATATTTTTTTACAAAACATAGTTTCCAAAACCTTTTTGTGGGGTTCCGGCTGGAAGATGAAATAGTGAATGCCTTGGTTTTGAATGATTCCATTGATGCCTGTGATGGAAATCTGGAATTCTATGAGTGGGATTATGGTACTCAGTCTGGCAAAGAAATATCAAAATCCAGGGTTATGGTTAAGGCAGGTACAAAAAATGTGTTTAAGACCTTTCAGGTAAAAGAAATGGCAAATAAGTGTCTAATAATGACTTTTTCTGATAAACAAGGAAAGGTATTCGCCCGGAATTATTTTACTTTAAAAAAATGGAAATATATTTCACTGCCGAAGCCAGAATTCAATATTGAGCGCCAGTCTCCGAAAAAACTAAAAATACAGGCCTCTTCCATTTTGTTTTTTCTAAAACTTGAACATGCAAAATTGGAATTTGATGATTTGCCGGAAATAATATTACCGGGCGAGGAATTTGAAGTTGGTTTAATAAAAGGTGGACTAGAGAAAATGGATATAAAAGATATCAAAGTGGGCACGCTTAATAATTTCCTTCGTGGAATGTGAGGCGGTTATGGCAAATGTTGGGTTAACGAATGTGACAAAGGTTTATGATGCTTAAACAAAAGCGGTAGAAAAGGTAACTTTACAGATAGAAGATGGTGAGTTTGTTGTTTTGGTTGGGCCTTCCGGCTGCGGAAAATCAACACTGTTACGAATGATTGCCGGATTGGAAGAAATAAGTGAAGGCATAATAAAAATTGGTGATACCATTGTGAACAATATTCCCTCAAAGGATAGGGATATTGCAATGGTCTTTCAAAATTATGCCCTATATCCCCATATGACAGTCTACCAAAACATGGCATTTGGCCTTAAATTACGGAAATATGCCAAAAAGGAGATCGAAAAACGTGTACTAGAGGCAGCCGATATTTTAGATATGAGGGACCTCCTTCAAAGAAAACCAAAACAACTTTCCGGGGGACAAAGGCAACGTGTAGCAGTTGGGCGCGCCATTGTACGGAAGCCGGCAGTTTTTTTATTTGATGAACCTTTAAGTAATTTAGATGCTAAATTAAGGGTACAAATGCGTTTGGAGATATCCAAACTACACAAACAATTGGGCACAACTATGATTTATGTAACCCATGATCAGGTGGAAGCGATGACCATGGGGAATAGAATTGTTGTACTAAGTGAAGGACGGGTTCAACAATTCGACTCGCCTCTAAAACTTTATAATAAACCCATAAACAAATTTGTGGCAAGTTTTATCGGGAGCCCGGGCATGAACTTTCTCATTGGCGAGCTTCTCGATAAAGGTACCCATTTTGTTTTAAAAATAAATGAAATGGAATGGACACTTGATGACAATATTTCCAGAAAAATGCATAATGCCCAATGTAGCAAAGTTATTTTAGGCCTTCGGCCTGAACACCTGTTAATTCAGACTGATAATTTATCTGAATTACCTGCAATAGATGTTTTGTCTGAACTGGTAGAACCAATGGGGAACGAGACTTTTGTACATTTTTCTACTGCGAGTAGCAGGTTAACAGTGCGCTGCCCACCTGATGTTAATGTTATATCTGGGGAGAAATTGAAATTAGTATTTAAGCCTGCCAATGTACATTTCTTCCACCCGGACAGTGGCAACCTTATATAAAGCCAGGTCTATTACCAATGGTTGGATAACAGCGGTATGTGACTTGCTCTTACCGTTAAATGAAGCCTATAAATACCTTCACTTGCAAAGCGCCATGGCTTAGGTTTTCACTCATGTCCAAGGCATAACAACAGGCTATCGAACCTTTAGCCTACCTTGAAGAGACTCACTATAAACTTCCAAGCTGGCCTGTTCAAAAAGTTGCTGAACTTTTGCCAATTCTCAATACACTTGAGCAAATAGAAACCTGTCTTGATCGGCCCAAGTAAGTAATTTCCCCTAAATACATTGTAAAGAATACATTCCTGTCAAAGTGGACGGTTCCTGTCTTTTGTCTTCCATTCTTATACAACAGGACAGATAAGTAATGGAAATATATATTTTATATGTGTCAATAATTTAGAATAATTTGACAAAGGAATTTTGAAAATGTACTTTACTTAAACGATCACTTTATCGGTTAAGTAAATGAAGTCTAAATCCCAGATTACCCTAACAGATATTGCCAAAAGACTAAGCATTTCAAAAGTTTCTGTTTCCAAAGCATTGCGCGATCACCCCGATATAAGCACAAAATTAAAAAAACGTGTTAAGGAAACGGCCGTGGAACTTGGCTATGTGCCAAACTTTATGGCCCGTAACCTCTCTTCAAAAAAATCCAATACGATTGGCCTTGTTGTGCCAAAAATTGCCCACCACTTTTTTGCCGAAGCCATAGAGTCCATTTATAAAACGGCCTATCAAAATAATTATGAAATTATAATGACGGTTTCACAGGAAAATGAAGCACATGAACAACAGCATTTAGAAACATTAATGGCAATGCGTGTTGACGGTTTGCTTATATCCATTACGGAACATACCAAAGACCTGGCCATTTTTGAAAAGGTTCTAAAACGCGGTGTGCCCCTGGTTTTTTTTGATCGTGTCCTTTGTGGGTTAGGTTTTAGTTGTGTGACCACTGATGATGAACAAGGGTCATATGACGCCATTTCATTTTTAGCAAAAAAAGGCTATAAAAATATAGCGCACCTTGCTGGTTACCAAAACAGCAATATAGGTTACCACCGTGCCCTTGGTTATAAAAATGCATTAAAAAAGTTTGGCCTTAGCTTCTCGGAAAAATGGTTTGTAGTAGGTGGGTTTGGCGAGGCGGATGGGTATAGGGGATTTAAAAATATTTTCAAAAATGGTCCCTTGCCGGAGATTATTTTTGCCGTAACCTTTCCTGTGGCATTGGGCGCAATAGTTGCCGCAAACGAGCTGGGCTTGTCTGTTCCCGGCGATGTTGATATTCTCAGTTTTGGTGGTAGTGGGTATAACCGTTTTATGCAACCGGCATTAACATTTATGCAGCAACCTGTACCGGAAATTGGCCAAACAGCAATAAAGCTCTTAATCGATGAAATAAAAAATGGGGAAACCGGGACACAAAATATAAAACTACCTACAAAACTGGTTATTTGCGATACCTGTTTAAAAGAGGGCGATAAGTTATGAGTGTGTTTGAACTTCATCCTGATCGTTTTTTTGATCCTGAGCCAAAAGTACGAAACATTGCAAGGGCCTTGTATGAAAATGTTAAAAATTTACCGATTATTAGCCCGCATGGTCATGTTGACCCACAGCTTTTAGCGGATAATTTACCGTTTCCCGACCCGACAGAGCTTCTTCTAATCCCGGATCATTATATTTTTCGAATGCTTTATTCTCAGGGAATTCCATTGGAAAAGCTTGGTGTCCCAACAATAGATGGAAGCCATGTCGAAAAAGATCACCGTAAAATTTGGCAGATATTTTCCAGTAACTTCCACCTTTTTACCGGAACACCAACCGGGGCATGGCTCGAGCATGAATTTGCAGAGGTATTAGAGATAAACAAGAAGCCGGATGCCGACAATGCAATGCGCCTGTATGATGAAATCCAGGAAAAATTGAAATCCCCCGAGTTTAGGCCACGCGCCTTATTTGAACAATTTAACATTGAAGTCCTTAGTACGACCGATGGCGCCGCAGATTCCCTGGAGCATCATAAGACCATACTGCAATCCGCGTGGGATGGAAGGGTTGTGCCTGCGTTTAGGCCGGATGCGGTCGTTAATATACTTATGCCCGGCTGGAAGCTGGAAATCGAGAAGCTGGAAAAAGCATCCGGGATGGAAATTACCTCTTTTCAAAGCCTTATACTGGCCCTCAAAAAACGACGGGCCTATTTTAAGAAAATGGGCGCAACATCAACGGATCAGGGGGTGTTTTCGCCCTTTACACATAAACTAAGCGAAAAAGAAGCGGATACTATTTTTCAACGTGCGCTAAAAGGGCAGGCCAATATAAATGATGCGCATCTCTTTACCGCGCACATGTTGATGGAAATGGCGTGTATGAGTATTGATGATGGGCTGGTAATGCAAATCCATCCGGGTTCATTACGAAACCATAATAATGCTATTTTTAAAAAATTTGGATTAGATAAAGGGTGCGATATTCCAGTTCAAACAGAATATACCAACAACCTCCGTACCCTGTTGAACTCTTATGGCAATAATCCCGGTTTTAACCTGATTGTTTTTACGCTGGATGAAGCCACTTACACACGCGAGCTCGCACCGCTGGCAGGTCATTATCCGGCTATGAAACTCGGGCCGGCCTGGTGGTTTCATGATAGTATTGAAGGGATGGCGCGATACCGGCAGATGGTTACAGAAACAGCTGGTTTCTATAATACAGTTGGTTTTAATGATGATACGCGCGCTTTTCTTTCCATACCGTCGCGTCATGATTTGAGCCGCCGGATAGATTCCAATTATTTGGCCAGGCAGGTGGCCCGTCACATTATAGATATAGAAGAGGCAAAGGTTCTTGGCAAGGTACTGGCCTATAGCCTGGCGAAAGAAGCCTATAAATTATAGAAGATAGTTTTGGTAATGGCAATGCCTTTTAGCTTAACGAAAAGTATAGAGGATGTTTTTATTGTGTCAAACATATCAACCGGTATTGAAATAAGTTATTTGAAAAGAAAGGGTTTTCATGGAGTTAAATAAATATTCATTTGGGGTTGGCGATCGTTTCGCCCATCAGGCAAAAGCACAACTAGAAGCCATAGTTAATGCCAAACTTGCCGGTGTCTCCATAACACCGGTATGGAATAAATCGCACAGGGAACACCAAATAATTGGCAGTCAGCCCGATGCGATGCAAAAACAAGTGGACCTTGCTGTAAAAAGCCTTGGTTGGCACGATCCATACTTCCTGGATGCGGACCATATAAATCTTACGAATGTCGATTTTTTTATTAAAAGTTGTGATTTTTTTACAATTGATGTCGCCGATTATATTGGTAAAAAAGCTGAACCGGCCTTTGTAGATGATTTTGTTAAATCGTGTAAAAAATATGTTGGCAAGGTTATGTTACCGGTTATTGAAACCCGGATAGAAATTGATGAACCATTGATACAAAATGTAGCA
Organism: Calditrichota bacterium; assembly: GCA_024277115.1. Taxonomy (GTDB): domain Bacteria; phylum Calditrichota; class Calditrichia; order Calditrichales; family J004; genus JABFGF01. The sequence continues at coordinate 17,744 of JAJRVW010000120.1, read as the reverse complement.
GAAAAATATCTCTATGCCGCCCAGGAGGCTGGAAGGATATATCGTTATATTGAACAAAAAACAGCATGCCATTTTTTTGTGGCAGAAGTATCGATGGACGAGACAGATGAGCCGCAAAGCCCTGAAGAGCTCTTTTTGATCTTGGCCGCATTGGCCAACGAAAATGTGCCCCTGCAAACAATTGCACCCAAATTTAGCGGACGTTTTAATAAAGGCGTGGATTATGTAGGAAGCCTTAAAAAGTTTGAAGCCGAATTTGAACAGGATTTAGCGGTCATTCAATTAGCTGTGCAAGAATTTGGGTTGCCGAAAAACCTTAAATTAAGCATTCATTCCGGCAGCGATAAATTTTCCATTTATCCCATTGTTCGGCAGGCAATACAAAAATTTGATAGCGGCCTGCACATAAAAACCGCCGGGACGACCTGGCTGGAAGAATTAATCGGATTGGCCGAAGCAGGTGGCGAAGGCCTTGAAATTGCCAAGAATGTTTACAAAGAATCCTTAAACCGCTATGACGAATTATGCAAGCCTTATGCAACAGTAATCGATATTGACAAAGAAAAATTACCAGCCTACGAAGAAGTGGAAAAATGGGACGGGGCAAAATTTTCCCAATCTCTTCGTCACGATCAAAGTAATCTAAATTATAACCTGCATTTCCGGCAGTTATTGCATGTTGGCTATAAAATTGCAGCTCAGATGGAAGAAACCTATCTAAAGGCCCTTGAAGAAAATGAGGTCATTATTGCCAGGAATGTCACTGAAAATCTTTTTGAACGTCATATCAGGCCTGTTTTTTTGTAAAAGAAAAGTAAAAAAATAATATAGAAACCTATATGGCCACTCTTCTATTTTAATATCTGGAGACTTAATGGGAAATAAAGAAATAAGTTCGTTGTTTTCACTAAAAGGTAAAACGATTGTATTAACCGGTGCAAGTGGGGTCCTCGGAAATGCAATAGCTTGCGGCTTGGCCCAGCTCGGTGCGCGGTTGGCCATTATGCACTTGCGGACGGAACTATCCCGTGAAATACTTAAAAGGTTGGACGACGCTCAAGGCGAATATGAGGTTTATCGTTGCGATGTTTTGGATAAAGAAGCCCTTGAGGCCTGTAAGAATAAAATTTTAACACGTTTTGGTTCTATCGATATATTGATAAACGGTGCCGGTGGGAACCATCCCCAGTCGACTACATCAGCAAGCCAAAGCTTTTTTGACATCCCGGCAGATGCCTTTGATTGGGTCATGAAGCTTAATCTTAACGGCTCTGTAATTCCGAGCCAGGTATTCGGGAAATATTTTGCCGACCAGGGAAAAGGAAATATTTTAAACATCTCGTCAATGAATGCTTTTCGGCCCCTTACGCGAATCCCGGCCTATTCTGCAGCAAAGGCGGCGGTGAGTAATTTTACACAATGGCTGGCCGTGCACATAGCACAGGAATATTCCCAAAAGATACGGGTAAATGCAATCGCGCCGGGATTCTTCCTTACCAATCAAAACCGTTTTTTATTAACGGATGAGAAAACCGGGGAACCGACAGAGCGGGGCAAATCAATAATTGATCACACCCCCCTTAACCGCTATGGTGATCCCGATGATTTATTAGGGGCTATTATCTGGCTGATCTCGGATGCTTCGGCTTTTGTTAGCGGAATTGTTGTTCCGGTTGACGGCGGTTTTTCGGCCTATAGTGGTGTTTAAGGTGGACGATAAGGTAAAGCGAATCAAAAGGATAAATAAATGTTGTGTGATATTGGTGTGATCGGGTTGGGGGTGATGGGACAAAACCTTGCCCTAAATATAGAGCGAAATGGTTTTAGTGTTGCTGGTTTTGACCGTGATCCACAAAAGCAGGAAACGGCACAAAAAGGTTTTTCCGATAAAAAAATAAAAGTTTTTGATAATCAGAAATCTTTCCTAAACACGTTAAAATCACCAAAAAAAATTTTATTGATGGTTCCTGCTGGAGGTACTGTGGATGAATTGATAAATGCCCTACAGGTCAATTTGGTAAAAGGTGACCTGCTTATTGATGGTGGGAATTCGCATTTTCAGGATACAGAGCGTCGTTGGCGGGAGTTAAAAAAAGAGGGCATTCTATTTATCGGAACAGGAGTTAGTGGCGGAGAAGAAGGCGCCTTATTGGGGGCGTCGATCATGCCCGGTGGTGATCCAAATGCCTGGCCTTTAGTGAAGCCAATCTTGCAGGCCATAGCCGCAAAAACAGAAGACGGGCAATCTTGTGCAGAATGGGTGGGCGCTGGTGGTGCCGGTCACTTTGTTAAAATGGTCCATAACGGTATCGAATATGCCGATATGCAACTGATTTGTGAAGCATATTTTTTGATGGACCGTGTTCTCGGCATGACTTCCTACGAGATGCACAACGTATTTAAAGAATGGAATAAAGGGGAATTGAACAGTTATTTAATAGAAATAACCGCAGATATTTTAACTAAAAGGGATGACGAAACCAATGTTCCACTAATCGATGTTATCCTGGATACGGCAGGCCAAAAAGGGACAGGCCGCTGGACAAGCATCTCCGCGCTTGATCTTGGGGTGCCTGTACCGACCATTGCCGAAGCGGTCTTCTCGCGAACAATCACCGCCATAAAAGATGAACGCATGGTAGCCTCCAAAAAGCTGAAAGGCCCGCAACCTTTTTATGATGGAGACCGTGCCGGGTTTATTGAAATGATCCGGCAAGCCCTGTTGGCATCAAAAGTTTGTTCTTACGCACAGGGTTTTCAATTAATGCGTGCTGCAGATAAAGAATATGGATGGAAGCTTAATTTTGGGACTATTGCCCTGGTGTGGCGGGCGGGTTGTATTATCCGTGCCCGGTTCCTTGATAATATAAAATCGGCTTTTGAGAAAGAAAGCGGCTTGGCCAACCTTTTGCTGGATGATTATTTTGCCTCGTTAATCGACCAGGCGCAAGACGCATGGCGCAAGGTTATCTCAAAATCTGTCGAGTTAGGGATTCCCGTACCGGCTTTTAGCAGCGCCCTGGCTTATTATGATAGTTACCGTTGCGACCGTTTACCGGCCAATCTGCTTCAGGCACAACGCGATTATTTTGGCGCCCACAGCTATGAACGGATCGACAAGCCAAGCGGCCAGTTTTTTCATACCCAATGGATTTAATCCAATGATGTATTTCTCCAAAGGTTCTATTGATTATGAATACGCGCCGGATGAATTACAGGAGGCATTATATGGCGCCTTCGACAAGCTGGGCCCTCGGAAAAAGGTGTTGGCCATTCCACCGGACTATACACGTTTTCATTCCTTTGCCGGCCCGTTGACACATTTTACTTACCAATACTATAAAGACCATTTAAAAGATATTCTCCCCGCTTTAGGCACGCATACGGCCATGACGGAAAGCCAAATCAGCCACATGTTTGGTGAAATTCCTAAAGAAATTTTTCGCGTTCACGATTGGCGTAAAGATATTGTGACGCTTGGAGAAGTGCCTAGTAGTTATCTCTCACAGGTATCCGAAGGTAAAGTGGATTTCCCGCTTCCGGCGCAAGTAAATAAACTACTCGTCGAAGGCAGCCATGATCTGATTCTTTCCATAGGGCAGGTTGTCCCCCACGAAGTGGTTGGTATGGCCAACTATAATAAAAATATTTTCATTGGTACAGGTGGGCCGGAAGGGATAAATAAGAGCCATTTTTTAGGTGCGGTTTATGGGATGGAGCAAATTATGGGCAGGACAAATAACCCTGTGCGTGATGTGTTAAACTACGCTGAGCAGAAATTTTTAAAACACTTTCCCATTGTTTATGTGCTTACGGTTGTGGGGAAAAATAAGGCTGGGAAGCTGGTTGTTAAAGGTTTGTTTATTGGCGATGATCTAGAATGTTTTAAAAAAGCCGCCCAACTTTCATTACAAGTAAATTTTAAAATACTTGATAAACCGTTGGGTAAAGTAGTGGTTTATCTTGATCCGGACGAGTACAAAAGCACCTGGCTGGGCAACAAAAGTATTTACCGCACACGCATGGCTATTGCAGATGGGGGCGAATTAATTGTGCTTGCACCCGGTTTGAGCACATTTGGGGAAGATGAAAAAATTGATCTGTTGATTCGTAAATACGGCTATCTCACAACTGCTGAAATTTTAAAACGGGTCAAAGAAAATGATGACTTACAAAACAACTTAAGCGCCGCGGCACATCTTATCCATGGCTCGTCGGAAGGGCGTTTTAAAATTACCTATTGCCCGGGCCATCTTTCACAAGCGGAGATCGAAGGGGTTAATTATAGTTATGCCGAGCCTGGCATTATGCAAGAAAAATATAATCCGGCAACATTAAAGGATGGCTTTAATAAAATGCCCGATGGTGAAGAGCTGTTTTATATCTCCAATCCTGCATTGGGTTTATGGGCACACAAAGACCGGTTTAAGAACAAATAAAAGGAAAATAAAATGAGTGTCTTAAAAATAGTAAAAGATGATTGTGAACTTGATTTCCTGTCGCTTGGTGCATTGGTCCACAGGCTCGATCCCGGCTTGGTTCCGTTCCGTAAAGCCCGTTCTGTCGATATTCATGTTTCCGGTGGGGAGTATAATGTGGCGGCCGGCTTATCGGATTGTTTTAATTTGAAAAGCGCAATTGCCTCGGCAATGGTGGATTATTGCATCGGCGAACTTGTGCAGAGCCGTATACGGGAAATGGGTGTGCAGACATTTTTTAAAAACTTTAAACACAATGGCGTAAGCGGGCCAAATATTGCAACCGTTTACAGTGACAGGGGGTATGGCACGCGTCCACCGGTGGTTTTCTATAATCGTTCCAATGAAGCGGCTGCTTTATTAAAGCCGGGTGATTTTAACTGGGAGGCCATATTTAAAAGAGGGGTGCGCTGGTTTCACTCAGGAGGTATTTTTGCTGCCTTATCAACCACCACTTCTGATGTGATTATAGAGGCGATGCAAGCCGCTAAAAAATTCGGCGCTATTGTTTCATTCGATCTTAATTATCGTGCAAAATTATGGTCGCCCAATGGCGGCTTAAAAAAAGCGCACGAGGTGTTACGGAAAATAGTTGCGCATGTTGATGTTTTAATCGGTAATGAAGAAGACCTCCAAACCGGACTTGGCATAAAAGGGCCGGAAATGAGTTCAAAATCAAAATTTGATACAACTACGTTTTTTGCAATGATTGAAAATGTACGGCATCAATTTCCAAATATAAAGATGGTGGCAACTACCCTGCGCGAGGTCCAATCTGCCAATAAACATCAGTGGGGCGCAGTACTGTGGTATAATGGAAAAAAATTTGAAACACCCAAAACAGAGTTGGCCGTTCTTGACCGGATTGGTGGGGGCGATGGTTTTGCCACAGGCCTTATTTATGGTTTGCTAAGCGGATGTGAAACAGAACAAGCTTTAAGGCTAGGTTGGGCACATGGCGCATTGCTTACAACTTTCCCCGGAGATACAACAATGGCCAAACTGGAAGAAGTGGAAGCCTTTGCCAAAGGTGGTACGGCACGGGTACAGAGGTGAAATATGCCTGATATGCCATTGGCGTTTCATATTATGGCCAAACCAATTGGCCCTATTTGCAATATTGATTGCACTTATTGTTTTTATCTTGATAAAGAAAAACTTTATCCATATAAAAAGAATTTTAGGATGCCCGATGATGTGTTAGAATCCTTTATCCGGCAAAAAATTGAAAACCATCAAGTGCATAAAGTGAATTTTTCCTGGCAGGGTGGTGAGCCAACTTTATTGGGTGTAGAGTATTTTAGAAATGTCGTTAATCTACAAAAAAAATATGCACAAGGGCATCACATTGAAAATTCTTTTCAGACAAACGGGATTTTGCTGGATGATGCATGGTGTACTTTTTTTAAAGAAAATAATTTTTTAGTCGGGATTTCCATAGATGGCCCCGAAGAAATCCATAACCGCTACAGGCGAAACAAAGGCGGGAAAGCCACTTTTAAGCAGGTTATGCGCGGATTGGGTTTTCTTAAAAAACATCAGGTAGAGTTTAACACACTTACGGTTATTCAGGCTCATAACTCACAAAAACCTTTGGATGTTTATAACTTTTTAAAAGAAGTGGGAAGCGGCTTCATGCAGTTTATTCCTGTTGTTGAGCGAAATGACGCTTCCCCGCAGCGGGTCACAGATTGGTCTGTTGAACCCGGACAGTTTGGCCGGTTTTTATGTGCGATATTTGACGAGTGGGTCCGCAATGATGTTGGGCGGTATTATGTGCAGCTATTCGACCTTGCATTGGAAGCCTGGTATGGAATGGAGCCGGGGTTATGTGTTTTTAGGGAAACATGCGGGACCGCCATGGCCATGGAGCACAATGGCGATTTGTATTCTTGCGACCACTATGTTTACCCGGAGAACAAATTAGGCAATATTATGGCAAGCCCAATGGCCGGCCTGATCAGTTCCGAATTGCAGGTACAATTTGGAAAAAACAAGCTCGACAAACTACCTGCGTATTGCCGGAAGTGTGAAGTACGTTTCATGTGTAATGGCGAGTGCCCTAAAAATCGTTTTGTAAGTACCCCGGATGGCGAACCCGGATTAAATTATCTTTGCGCCGGCTATAAAAAAATCTTTAAACATATCGATCCATATATGCGTTTTATGGTTTCCGAGCTAAAAAATAAACGCCCCCCGGCAAATGTTATGAACTGGGCAAAAAATCACTGAAATAGTAGAGTGATTTATCCATTTAAACCACCATTTCTCCACTCATTTCTTTTAGTTTGTTTTATAGTTTAAGGATAAAGAATTTTCAGTAGAATAATTTTTCTATTCTTAGGAGAAGAAAAGATGAAAAAAGCCCAAAACATAGTTTTATTATTAGCGCTCATCCTCACAACTGGTAGAGCGCAAGATGCAGGAAATCAGCAAATATTGTACAAGCTCTCTGAGGTGCCGGTCGTTGATATGCACACACACCTTAGCAATAAAAGCGAGTATGATCAGGCGGTTAAAACTATGGATGGCTGGGGTGGTGTAATTAGTATTTCCCTTAACGGCGGGGATAGCGGCCTAATGCAGTATGCGAAAGATTCATTGAACAATAGAATATTATTGGCCGGGCGTGGTAAACATTTTTCTCCAACAGAAATCCAGGTATTAAAAAAGAGTGGCTTTGTTGGCCTTAAGTCACATTTAAGATACCATACTTTGGCCTCGGAAATTGCTGATGAGCAGATTGAAAAAATGGGTGAATTGAATTTCCCATTTATCGGCCTGCATGTTGCCGACCCGCCGGAAGACCACTATTATGAACCTGATAAATTTATGGTTGCCCAGCAGGATGCGGAACGGGTTATTAGAAAACATCCTGAAACAAATTTTATTATGGCCCATGGTTTTTATTTAACCAACCGTGATGCCGATATTGATACGCTTAGAAAGTTTTTTGACAGGAACCCAAATCTTTATGCCGATATTGTTTGCACAAAATGGTGGGACGACCCCCAACCCAGCTATGTCAAAATCAGAAAACTTTTGATTGATTATAAAGACCGTTTTTTATTTGGAACAGACTTTCAGGTACATCGTAGCGCCCCGGCTTTTAAATATATGCGCGAAAAGCTGGAAACCGCAAAACCACTTACTTTTGGGATGAACGGTGGGCCTTTTCCGGGACTTGCGCTTCCCCTGGATGTCATCAACCGTATTTATTATTGGAACGCTGCTAAAATTATTCCGGGGGTAAAGGAAGCGCTGGGTCAACAAGGTTTCAAAATTAGTGATCTACCACCCGTATCCTCGCCAATTATACCGGATTTAGATTATAACCCACCTCATATACAGGTTTTGCTACACCCTGATACGGTTAAACTTTCGGACGACCTGCTTAATATTACTGTTGATCTATCCTCGTATGATCGTACAGTGGCCGCAAGGTTAAATATCATGAATTATAAAAAGAAACTCGTTACGACCCTTTTTGAAGGGGAAATTGGCGGAAGGAAGTCTTTAAAATGGGATATGAAAGATAAAAACGGAATAAAAGTAAAAACAGGATATTACCGGTTTTGGCTCATCTTAGAAGAAAATAAGAGCGCCGAAAGTAACTTTAATTTGGAGTAGTTTAATATGTCCAGCAGAAGGTCTTTTTTACAAAAACTAACAGCGGCCATCGGCCTAAGCACTCTGGCGCCATTTTCCGGGACACTATTGGCCAAAGGCAAAACGACTACAGAAAATGCTGCCCCTAATGAGGATGCCTGCCGTGCGGAAAGGGCATTTAATGGAATGTATTCCGGGGAAAATTTAAACCGGGTTGCTTTTCCTCTTGGTGGAATTGGTGCAGGCATGGTTTGCCTTGAAGGTACAGGCGCTGTTTCGCATGTATCGGTAAGGAATGCGCCGGATATCCATAATGAACCAAATATGTTTGCGACGATTTTTATCAAAGGGCGGCAAAAGAATATTGCAAAAGTGCTCCAAGGCCCGGTGCCGGAACGGAAATATTTTGGCAAGCCTCAGAGTAGCCTGGGCCTTGCCAGTACCAGTTATGGCCTGCCTCGTTTTAGTGAATCTGCATTTATAGCCCGTTTCCCCTTTGCCGAGATTCAACTTATTGATGAAGAAGTGCCTTTAAAAGTTTCCATGACCGGTTGGAGCCCCTTTATACCAGGCGATGCAGATAATTCAAGTCTGCCGGCTGGCGCCCTTGAGTATAATTTTAGCAACCCGACCAATAAAATACAGGAGTGTATATTTTCTTTTAACACAGAAAATTTTATGCATATCCCGATTCCGCATAAATGGCTCCGACGGTTTAGGCCTGGTGAATCCATAAAGAAATTTAAAGATGGCTTTCTTTTATGGCAGGATGGCACTAAGGAAAATCCCCATTATGAAGGCGGCTTTGCCTTTTTTGTAAATGATGAAAACGTGAAGGTAAACCATCGCTGGTTTAGGGGCTTGCAGTTTGACACGGCAACGATGACCTGGAAAAATATTGAAGAAGGGCAAATTGTTGAAAACCCACCTATTGAAGACAAAGCAGAAGGGGCTTCGCTTTTTGTTCCATTTTCACTAAAGCCAGGCGAAACGAAAACTATTCGACTTAAATTTTGCTGGTATGTGCCCCGCTCCGATCTGCGAAAAGGAGCTAATATCCCGGAAACAGAAGCAGGCTGTTGTAGTTCCGGAACTCATGTTCCCTGGTATGCGGGCACGTACAAAAACATCTACGATTTATCAGAGTTCTGGAAAAAGAACTATGATAAACTCCGAAGCCAGAGTCAGTTATTCTCCAAATCATTTTACGCCTCTACTTTGCCGCCCGAAGTATTGGAAGCCGTTGCTGCCAACCTGACCATCCTCAAATCGCCAACTGTTCTGCGCCAAACCGATGGACGTGTTTGGGCATGGGAAGGCCTGCGCGATAACAGCGGCTGCTGTGCAGGATCATGTACCCATGTTTGGAATTATGCCCAGGCTTTACCACACCTCTTTCCTGCGCTGGAGCGTACGTTAAGGGAAACAGAGTTTAAGGAAAACCAAAGCCCGGAAGGGTTTCAGAAGTTTCGTGCCGCGCTCCCAATCCGGCCTACTGATACCGGGCGACACTCGGCAGCAGATGGCCAACTTGGCGGGATTATGAAGGTTTATCGGGACTGGCGGATATCCGGGGATGATGCCTGGATAAAAAAACTTTGGCCCCAGGTTAAGCAGAGCATGGATTTTTGTATTGAAAAATGGGACCCGGGATATAAGGGTATTTTGGAAGAGCCGCACCATAACACTTATGATATTGAATTTTGGGGGCCAAATGGCATGAGCGCCAGTTTTTATTTAGGTGCATTAACTGCCTTTGTAAAGATGGGGGAAGCACAAGCGAAAGATGTTTCTTTTTATAAAAAATTATTAAGTAAAGGGAAGACGTTCACAGAATCAGAACTCTTTAACGGGGAATATTTTATTCAAAAAATAAAATGGAACGGCTTAAAAGCAAAGAACCCTATCGATGAAGTAAAGGGCGCCTGGAATATTGACTACTCGCCCGAATCCATTGAGATATTTAAAAAAGAAGGGCCGAAGTACCAATACGGAGTTGGTTGTCTTTCGGATGGTGTACTGGGAGCCTGGATCGCCAAAGTGTGCGGTATCGATACACCCATTTTGTCGCCCAATAAAATAAAAAGCCATCTGAGCTCGGTACATAAGTATAATTTGAAGAAAGATTTAAGCGACCATGTAAATCCGCAGCGTCCCTCTTACGCCTTAGGGGATGATGGCGGCCTGCTTCTTTGCACCTGGCCCAAAGGGGGAGAGTTGTCACTGCCCTTTGTTTACAGTGATGAAGTCTGGACCGGAATTGAATACCAGGTTGCTTCTCATCTGATATTTGAGGGCATGGTTGAACAAGGGCTTGATATTGTACGGGTTTGCCGCAAACGATATGATGGAAGTTCCCGCAATCCTTTCAATGAATATGAGTGTGGCAGTTGGTATGCCCGTGCTATGTCCAGTTACGGCCTTTTACAGGCACTCACAGGAATCCGTTATGATGCAGTGGGAAAAAGCCTTTTTATTGATTCGCGTATCGGTAATAATTTCAAATCGTTTTTTTCCATTGAAAGTGGTTTTGGCATTGCCGGCCTGCAAGATGGAAAGCCCTTTGTAGAAATGAAAATGGGTGAAATTGAAGTTGAAAAGTGTTTTGTTTCCGGTAAAGTAATGGAAATTTAAAGGAGGAGGGTACTATGAAAATAAAACTAGTTTACTTTTTATGCTTGTTCGTGTTGATTATTACCGGGTGTACCAGCCAGCTAAAAGTTAAGCAGCTTATGGTAAAGCCCTCCACAATTGCCCCTGGCGAAGATGCAATAATTATTATTGTCTTTAAGGGGCCGGCAGATAAAATTGCAACTGTAACGGCTACAGTCCGTGAAAATACAGGTATTTTCTATGTATTAAATGATGATGGCGTGGATGGGGATGAAAAGGCAAATGATAAAATGTGGAGTTCCGCTTTAACTGTTCCCATAGAAGCGCCCTCTGCTACATACCATCTTGATTTTAGTGCAAGAGACGAAGAGGGCAATGAAATTATTGTCCGATCTTCAGAGGCGTTGGAAACTGGGCTGATTGGTACAGTAGAGGTTGTTGTTAAATAAATAAGAAATACAGATACAGTAACCAATCTCGATCTGTATTATTTTGAGAATCAGAGAAGCGCCCCATATGAAAAAAAGTTATCAATATTATATCCGAAAGTCTCATCGTTATCTTGGTGTGCTACTTGGAATCCAATTCTTCTTTTGGACAATAGGCGGGCTCTATTTTAGTTTTACCAGTAAAGATGATATTCGTGGAGATAGTTTAATAAATGAAAAAATAAATAAAACTTTCATCCAATTTGCAGATTTTGTCCAGATCGACCCTACGCTAAATGTAAGCAGCTTCGAACTCCGGTTCATCCTGGATACACCCTATTATTGGATTAATAAATCACAATTAATCAATGCACGGTCGGGTGAACTAAAAGAAGGTATAACCGAACAGGAAGCGAAAAGTATTGCAAGGACCCATGTAAAAGATCGCTATAAAATGGCCTCAACTGAATACATTACCGAAGTAGGGTCACACCATGAGTATAGAGGAAAGCCATTGCCCGCATGGGCAATCCACTTCCGGGGAAGCCAAAACCTGGCTGTATATGTGGCTGAAAACAATGGAAGTATCCAAAGGGTTAGAACGGAGAGCTGGCGTTGGTTTGATTTCTTTTGGATGATGCATTCGATGGATTATCAGGGACTGGATGATTTCCGAAACACATTGGTCCAGTTCTTTTCGTTATTTGGATTAATTACAATTGCATCGGGCTTTATTTTACTTTTTGTGACGCGAAAAAGAAAAGGCGAAGGGCAAAATAAATACAACAAAGCAAGTATAAATTACTTTTTTCTAATATTCCGGGGGAAATATGGGTACAATTTTAAAAAAGCATCTTTATGACTGGTGCAAGGTTCCATATAAAGATTTAGAGAATCATAAAAAATTAAAAACAGCCTTTCGGTTATGTAAAACCTCTGAAGACATGGGGCATATAATGGCGCGCGAGCTTGTAGATGAAATAAAAAACCATAATAAAAAGGGCGAGACGACGCGTGCGATTATCCCTTGTGGTCCCGGGTGTTGGTACAAACCTTTTACTGATTTGATAAACCGGGAAAAAGTAAGCTTAACAAACTTTGTTGTATTTCATATGGATGAGTGCCTGGACTGGCAAGGGCAGGAGCTCCCGCGGCAACATCCATACAGTTTTAGGGGATTTATGGAAAGGCATTTTTACGGCCCAATCCTACCCGAGCTGACTGTTCCGAAAAAAAACAGGTTTTGGCCCACAGCTTATAATATAGAAGAGATCAGCTCCAAAATATCGGAATTGCCGATTGATATTACTTATGGCGGCTGGGGGCAGGATGGTCATATCGCTTATAATCAAGCCCGGCGCCACCCATTTAGTCACATAACAATTGATGATGTCCGCGCTTCGACCGTGCGTATCCAGGAAAACAATATCGACACGATAATAGCATTGGCACAGCGCACTTTTGGTAGCGCCTATCAATTTGTCCCGCCCATGTCTGTAACACTTGGGGTAAAAGAATGTCTTTCTGCGCGTAAAATACGCCTTTTTAGTGATACTGGTGCCTGGAAACAAACGGCATTACGTGTAGCCCTCTTTAGCCACTTAACACCGGAGTATCCAATAACCCTGCTTCAGGAACACAACGATGCCCTGATTACGGCAACGATTGAAACCGCCCGCCATCCTATTAGCGAGCATCCGGAATGGGACTTGGGTTTATAATATATTTATCAGCGATTGGAACAATTAGTGAAAATGTTAAAAATTAATACGGGTACTGCGCGTTACAAGGCCGTAATTGGGGTTGGCGGTGTTGGGTCTGGCAGTGTTTTCCTTTTAAATGGAGACCACACTCTTGGCAGGGAAGAGAGCCGTGCAGGCTGTTTCCTGGATCAAAAAGATTATTGCAAACTTCATATCATTCTGCACTATGTACAAACCCTGCTTGGTCCACAGTTCCAAGTTTTTCCGATAAGTAGGGTTGGCGATGATACGATAGGCAGGCAGCTTTTATCTGAAATGGCCAATACGGGCATGATAATGAAATATATGGGGCAATCTGTAAATACTGATACCCTTTTTGCTTTCTGCTTTCGATATCCGGATAAAAGTGGCGGAAATATGAGTACGGGAGACTCCGCTTGCTCAAAAGTTGATGCGGGGGTTGTTCGTATGGCCGCAAAAGAATTCTCCCATTTTAAAGATGAAGGCATCGTTTTGGCAGCGCCAGAGGTACCGCTTGAAGCACGGGCAATGCTTCTTGAAATGGGCAGGGAGCATGGCTTTTTCAATGTTGCTTCTTTCTTATCTGAAGAAATGTACGAGGTTGTGCAATCGGATATATTGAAACGTATTGATTTGATGGCCATAAATATTGATGAAGCCGCAGCCGCGGTGGACATGTCGCCCGAGGATAATTCCTCTACCGTTATTATTGAAGCGGCCATAAGTAAATTTAATCTTATTAATAATACGATTAAAGTATCAATTACGGATGGGGACAAGGGAAGCTGGTTGAGTGATGGGGCGAGGCTTACGCATGTTCCTGCGTGTAAAGTACAGGTAGACGGTACGGCCGGGGCTGGAGATGCATATTTGGCGGGGCTGATTATAGGCGTTGTTGCAGGCCTCTCCCTGCATGAAGCACAAGTATTAGGCACACTAATAGGTAGCCTTGCCGTTACATCGCCGCATGCAATAAATGAATACATAGACAGGGCATCGTTGCATAACCTGGCCCTTAAATCGAAAAAAGCAGTCCATAAAAATATTTTGCAGTTATTGGAGGAATAAAATGAGTATTACAATGCGCATTATGCAGCAGTTCGACCCAACAAAAGAAGATGAATTTATGGCGTTGGAGAAAAAATTTGCAGAATTGGAAGCCGCAAGGGAGGATTACCCCAAAGGAAAACGAATGCAGCCTATCGCGGCCGGACAGCCTTGTAACACACTTATTTGGCAATGTGAGTTTCCCAACATCGAATCTGCGTATGGGGCATTAGACTTTTTTAACGGGGATGGTGCACATGAGGCATTGTTCAAAAAACAAGCGCCGTTTTTTAAACAAGTCAAAATCGAGTTTTACAAAAACCTTGATTATTAAGATTTGAACACATTGCTCGTGCTTTGTTCCTTACTTAATAAATGAAATAAACCGGGATTTTAAATGTCAAAAAAAAATAAAAAAATCTTATTGGTGGCCAGTGGAGATTCACGTCTGGCAGCAAATCAAACTTGCTGGCCTACGCAATTGCAGATGGAGAACAACCTGCGGGATGTCGTTGCGGAATTAGGCTTCAATATAGAGCGTGCTCACCCCTTCAAAGAAAAAGAACAACACGGGTTTATTAGTAGCCAAAAAGAAGGCCTGGCCATTTTCGCACAAATAGATAAGTATTTGCCCCTTATTGTGGCGGAGAGTGTCTGGCAATATAGCCACCATGTACTAGGTGGGCTTATTGACCATAAAGGCCCTGTGTTAACGCTGGCAAATTGGTCGGGTACCTGGCCCGGATTGGTTGGTCTGCTCAATTTAAATGGATCACTCACCAAAGCAGGTGTTGAGTATTCCAGTTTGTGGGGGGAAGACTTTACGCAAACGGCATTTAAGCAGAAATTAAATCAATGGTTGACTACTGGTATAATCGAGCATGATGATTCGCATATAAAACCTTTGAGCAAAGTTGATATACCTTCCAGGGCTGTTCAAACTGCACAAACACTTGCGAGTGAAATAAAGAAGAACCGGGTAATTCTTGGTGTATTTGATGAGGGGTGCATGGGTATGTACAACGCGATTATCCCTGACGATTTGTTGATAGCAACGGGGTTCATCAAAGAACGCTTGTCGCAGAGCAGCTTGTATGCGTCCATGCAACAGGTTCCTGATGGTGAAGCCCAGGCAGTTCTGAAATGGGTGCAGGATAAAGGAATGACTTTCAATTTCGGTAGTGATGAAGCCAGCGAACTAACAAAAAAACAAGTTTTGGAACAGTGTAAAATGTATGTCGCCGCATTGCGCCTGGCAGATGCGACGGGTAGCGAGGCTATTGGCATACAATATCAACTTGGATTGACGGACCTGTGCCCGGCATCAGACTTTGCAGAAGGATTGCTTAATAATGGAGACCGTCCTCCTGTAAAAAATGCGGATGGTAAAATTATCAAGGCTGGCCTGCCATTTACGCACTTTAACGAGGTCGATGAATGTGCCGGAGTTGATGGTGTATTAACGCAACGTGTTCATCTTGCACTTAAGCAGCCACCGGAAAACACTTTGCACGATTTGCGCTGGGCCGATGACGATAAAAGTGGCTCAACGAATGAATATGTTTGGGTCTTTGAAATCAGCGGCGCCGCACCTCCGGCTCACCATATTAACGGTTATGCCGGCACTGTGGGCGAGAGGCAGCCCGTGATGTATTTCCGATTGGGGGGCTCTACCTGTGCAGGTATTGCCAGGCCGGGCGAAATTGTTTGGAGCCGTATTTTTATTAAAGACAATAAATTACACATGGATATTGGACGGGCAAAGGTTGTTGCCCTGCCTAAGGAAGAAACAGAACGGCGTTTACGTGAGACAACCTACCAATGGCCTATTATGCATGCTGTATTGTATGGTATCAACAGGGATCAGATGATGGCCAGGCACAAGGCCAACCACATTCAGGTTGCATATGCCAACGGCCCGGAAGAAGCGGATTTGTGCCTTTATAGCAAAGCTGCCCTGGCGCACGAATTGGGAATGCAAGTCTGTGTTTGTGGTACACGGAAAGATGGGATTGCATTTTAGCTTTATTGGGTTATTAAGAGGGGTGGCGATGTGGAAGACACTATTTACCTTTTCAAAATGACATCGCCTCTATCGATTTTGGTACCAACAAGAGCCTCATAATACATTTCCTAAATGACTTGGAAAGGATGGATTAGAAATACGATGAAGTTCTTACAGGCAATGGTATTGGTAGGAAAAAACAAACAATTCAACTGCACTGAAAATTTATATGAACCAGCATAACCAACCAGCTTTACAAATGTATGGCATTACGAAAGATTTCTCAGGAGTCTGCGTGCTGAATCATGTTGATTTTGAACTGCGGCAGGGCGAAATAATGGCATTAATGGGAGAGAACGGCGCGGGGAAATCTACCTTGATGAAAATCCTTGCGGGCATCTATGATGATTGGAGCGGTGAAATCAGGATTGGTGACCAGCCCATACGTTTTCGTGACCCCAAGGAAGCAGAACAAGCAGGGATTGGCATTATTTATCAGGAGCTCAACCTGGTGCCGGACCTTTCGGTGGCAGAGAATATTTTTTTGGGCAGGGAACCAACAATGATGGGTGGGTTTATTGATTTTGCTAAAATGAACCGGGAAGCAGCGGCAGTGTTGGCAAAGCTGCACTTCGATCTCCCCGTTACCTTATTGGTGGGTAATTTGCGGGTTGGTCAGCAACAGCTTGTAGAAATAGCAAAAGCTTTATCGCTCAATGCGAAAATCCTGATAATGGACGAGCCCACATCTGCACTTTCGGACACGGAATCAGAAACCCTTTTAAAAGTTGTCCGGAAATTAAAAGCCCAAGGTGTTTCCGTAATATATATATCCCACCGAATCCCGGAGATATTCGAACTCGCAGATAGAATAACTGTCATGCGGGACGGGGCCAATGTTGCTGTGGTCACTGTCGGAAAAACGACACGCCTGGAGCTGATCCAACTGATGGTTGGCAGGCCATTTGAGCAGTTTTTTATAAAACAGAGCAGGCCGGCAGATGAGGTGGTTTTGTGTGTAAAGAATGTTATTCGAAAAGATCCGGATATCGGAAAACGAGATCGGGTTTCAAATATCTCCTTCGATGTAAAAAAGGGGGAAATATTTGGTATCGCCGGTCTGTTGGGCGCAGGGCGAACAGAGCTTATAGAATCTTTATTTGGGGTAGCTGCCTCCGATGTTTCAGGAAAAGTAGAGTTGGAGGGAGAGCTTATAGAATTGCCCGATCCTATTGCCGCTATCGATGCAGGGATTGCCCTTATTACAGAAGATAGAAAAGGGAACGGACTTGTATTGGGGATGAATATTGCCCATAATATGTTGCTGGCTGCCCTTGATAAAATCGTTTATAAAAAAGTATTTCTTTCCGCAAAACTGGAAGAATGCCTGGCTGCCCGGTACATCGATGAACTTAGCATTGATGTAAGTGACTTAACGCGACCGATTGATTCATTATCGGGAGGGAACCAGCAAAAAGTATTATTGGCAAAATGGTTGGCTACCAATCCGCGCGCACTCCTTTTGGATGATCCAACCCGCGGTGTTGATGTTGGGGCGAAACATGATATTTATGTGTTGTTGTCTAAACTAGCCCAGCAAGGAATCGCCATTGTAATGGCTTCTTCGGAAATACCGGAGTTATTAACTATTTGCGATCGCATTATGGTGTTACGCGAGGGAGAGGTAGCCGCAATTTTGACCCATGAAGAGGCCACACAGGAAAATATTATGGAAGCGGCCTCACCATTGTTATAAACAGGGGATAAGATTGAACTTAAAGAAAATGAAATATCAAAGTCTGATAAGGCGCATAGCTCCGTTTCTCGGGTTGATTGCACT
>JAJRVW010000119.1 GCA_024277115.1 Calditrichota bacterium | reverse complement strand
TCTTTCACTAATCCTATATTTTGATTTTCTCTTTTTGCCATGTTTTTTCCTTTGTTTTTTTGGTCAAACTAAATTTAGGAAGGACATGGCAATTTTTCACATATTTGCCTTTTTACACAAATTTAAGGACGCAATCTGTAAAAATTTAGTTGAAATTATTTTGTTTCTATTCTTTCTAATTTGCACAATGCTTAAACTATAAAAAATTACCCCATCCGTAAAAGGAACCGATTTATGAAATCAATATTTGCATGTTTTCTAATTCTGATCGCATCAAGTTGCGAAGAAAAACCAGTCACATCAAACGAGGCCAACCAAGTGAACAAACAGGAAAATATAACGGTTGATATACGTGATAATTTTTACGAATTGGAAATTATCGCCACAGATCAAGACTTGACCCAATCAGATAATATAAGTTTTGACTCTACAAAAGTGATGGTGATATTGAGCGTTACAGGCTACACAGGTGGCAAGGCAGGACTTCAAATTTATAATGCAGATAAGTTGCTTCACGAAATAGATTTATCTGCAAATAAAATTTCGACAAACCCTGTCAGCCTATCCAAAATTCCAACATCGGTTAAAACACATCTGGAAAACTATAATGGCACGATTGGGGTTGTATTAAAAGGTAAGTAATAAACAAAAAAAGCCGGGATAAAATCCCGGCTTTTTATTTTGGCTGTAAAATATAATGTTGCTCAAATATAATTCGGAATAAATTGTATTATATTTAGACATTATTTTTGTAAATCAGAAATCCGGTCAGTTTTTTCCCAGCTAAAATCAGGATTGCTACGGCCAAAGTGACCATAAGCAGCTGTTTGCCGGAATATCGGACGGCGTAATTGAAGTGATTCAATAATCCCGGCAGGTGTAAAATCAAATAATTTTAACACTTTTTTAGCCAGTTCTTCTTCCGGTATTTTACCCGTCCCAAATGTTTCGACCATTAATGAAACAGGCTCCGCAACACCAATCGCATAAGCGACCTGGAGGCCACACTTATCGGCAAGACCTGCAGCTACAATATTTTTAGCCACATAACGTGCAAAATACGCCGCTGAGCGATCCACTTTTGTGGCATCTTTTCCACTAAAAGCGCCGCCGCCATGGCTGTACATGCCGCCATACGTATCAACAATTATTTTCCGGCCCGTTAAACCGGCATCGCCCTGCGGCCCACCTATTACGAAACGCCCGGTCGGATTTATAAAATATTCAATCTTAGCATCTTGCATTTCCTGCGGTATAACTTTTTTAACCACCTCTTCGATAATCGCTTCACGTAAATCTTTTGTGGAAATATCTTCATCGTGCTGGGTTGAGATCACCACCTTTTCTACACCAACAGGTTTTCCGTCTTTATAACGCACCGCAACTTGTGATTTTCCATCGGGGCGTAAAAACGGTAGGCTATTGTTTTTTCTGACCTCAGAGAGGCGCGCGGTTAACTGATGGGCCAAGGCTATCGGCATAGGCATCAATTCTTTTGTTTCTGTGGTCGCGTAACCAAACATCATGCCCTGGTCGCCCGCTCCGGCTTTATCCACGCCCATGGCAATATCGTCGGATTGCTGATCGATGGTTGTCATGATGGCGCAAGTTTTATAATCAAAACCAAATTCAGCGCTGGTATAACCGATATCTTTGATTACATTACGGGCCAGTGATGGAATATCCACATAACATTCTGTGGTTATTTCACCGCCAATAAGTGCAAGGCCGGTTGTTACAAAGGTTTCACACGCCACACGGGCAAATGGGTCTTTCGAGAGGACTTCATCAAGAACTGCATCCGAGATCTGATCGGCAACTTTATCGGGATGCCCTTCTGTTACAGATTCTGATGAAAATAAATATTCTGACATTCATGACTCCTGTTTCAATTTTTAACACAAGCGCAAAATATAATAAATTCAGATTTAGCTACAAATATTTGTACACTCTTTTTTTTAATTCTTAATTTTACAATGTTTTGCCAAGTTCACTTTTAAGAAAATCGATATTCTTTATGGTATATGGGTCTTTTTTATGCAACATCGCCAGGTAATAGCTCACCCAATCCCCCAGGATGATCAATGAGAACACTTTTTCAAGGATCGTTTTCCCCGAAGCATACACATCCACGACCTTTGCACCGTTCTCTTTAATGATTGTTTTAGAAAGTTCGATGCGTTCGCGTATACGTGGATGGACTTCTTCATTTTCAAGGAAAACAGCGATAATGGATTTTTTCATATCGCTCTCCATTTCCCAGCCTACAATTTCGTTGTGGTTCATTTCTGGGATTACATTGCAAAATGCTAATGATTTTGAGTTTTCGTGCAACTGGTTTTGCCAGCGACGCGAAACTGTTTTTAAAAAGGGCGAAGTGGAATAAATTACAGGTAAGTTGTGAAGGATCGTACGCGCCAACTCCTGCGCAAGAACATGTCCATCGTGTTTTAGTGTATCGTGCTTGGAAATCTCGTGAATGGCGAATTTGCGTAAATTGCTTAAATCTGCAGTGTAATTATCTGTAAGGCCAGCTTTGCCGAGCGCATGATAAAGTGAAAAGAACATAACGCCTAAAGCTTGTCGCGGTGGAAAACCTTCCGGCAGATTAATTCTGCTCCAACCATGCTGTTTGGCCAAATCACCTATTGTACCACCCGATGTGACGGCTAAAAACTGCGCACCGCTTTCTGCAGCCATATTTGCCGCGCTGATTGTCTCCTCCGTATTACCCGAATAGCTTGAGATAATTACAAGTGTCTCCTCCGAACAAAACTGTGGGCACATATAGCCCCGTACTACCTTGATGGGCACTTTCAACTCTTTAAATAAAATATCGTTTAAAAGATCGCCGGAAATGGCCGAGCCACCCATGCCAAAATATAAAATATTTTTAACCCTTGACGCATCAATCTTGATATGTGCAGAATTTACTATCTCATCCGCGGTATCAATCTGTTTATAAAAATCTAATAATAATTGTTTGAATCCCGATTTATCGTGTGAAAACATAGCTAAATATCCTCCTTTGAAATAGATAATTCCGGAACATGTGTTTGGATAAATTCATCACATTCATGTTCAATTTCTGATGCTGAATGCAGTGTCTGAATTTTATCATATAATTTAATACAAGACTTAATATGAACCGAGCGAATAATTTTTTTTATACGCGGAATAAAATGCGGTGTAACGCTGAGGCTACGCAGGCCCATGGCTAAAAGAAGCGGCACGGCAGATGGCACACTGGCAAACTCGCCACAAATTGAAACAGGAATATTATTGGCAATCCCCGCATTCGTCGCAGAGTGCATAAGCCGGATCACTGCGGGATCGAAAGAACTGTAACTATGGGCAACCTTTGAATTAGTCCGGTCAACAGCCAATGTGTACTGGGTCAGGTCATTACTCCCGATGCTTAAAAAATCTACATATTTCCCGATTGTCGGCGCCATGATTGCGGCGGACGGTGTTTCGATCATCACACCCAATTCTACTTTGGATGGGATTTTAAACCCTTTTGTTTGCAACTCGTGCCTGGTTTCGCTTAGCAATTCTTTTACCTGTAATATTTCTGAGATAGAACTTATCATGGGTAAAAGAATACGCACATTGCCATGTGCCGAAGCGCGTAAAATTGCCCGTAACTGCGGCTTAAATATTTGCGGGTTATCCAGGCAAAAACGGATGGCACGCCAACCTAAAAAAGGATTGGACTCTTCGGCATCGGTCAACCCTTCAAGCAATTTATCCCCACCAAGGTCAATGGTACGAATTACAAAAAAACCTTTCTCTAAGCTTTTGGCTATTTTTTTATAGATTTTAAATTGTTCTTGCTCAGACGGTACAGAATTGTTTTCGATAAATAAAGCCTCTGTCCGGAAAAGCCCGATACCGTCTGCATCATACCCTGTAACTTCCGAAAGCTCGTGGGCAAATTCGATATTGGCCAGCAAATTTATCTTAGTATTATCTTTGGTGACCGCCTCTTTAACATTCTCTGCAACAAGCACGGCCTGCCGCTGCCCATAATTTTCTTTTAGTTCAAGATAGCGCCCCCGTGTTTCAGGCTCCGGGTTAATGACGATCGTCCCCTCAAAACCATCCAGGATTATTTCATCGCCATTTTTAATGACCTTGGAAAGCCCCTTACCATTTACGACCGATGGAATTTTCAAACCCCGCGCCAGGATCGCCGAATGCGACGTTTTCCCTCCCTGGTCCGTTAAAAAACCAAGGATTAAGTTCCGGTTAAAATTGACTGTATCGGTTGGTGAAAGGTTCTCGGAGATAATGATTGATGGGGCCGTAAGATGATAATCTATTTTAATCCCGAACAGGGCCATGAGAAGTTTTTGTTTGAGGTCGATTATATCAAAAGCACGCTCGCGGAAGTATCTGTTTTCGAGGTTGATAAAGTGGTTACTTTTTTGCGAAAGGACTGCGGTAACAGCGTAAGCGGCCGATTGATTAGACTCGTAAATTTTAGCGCTTATTTCTTCGAGCAAGAGGGTGTCTTTTAAAAAGGCAATTTGGCTATCAAATATGTCCGAGAATTCATCACCATAAGACTCTAAACTTTGTTTGGAGGCAAATTTTAACTGCTCTAAAACCTTGGCCCGCGCAGTTTTAAATTGCTCGCACTCTTCTTCTGCAGAAGGCGCTACCGAATCTAGCTCCGTCAGGTTAATGGCAAATGGTTTAAAGACATAAGCGGAACCAACAGCAATTCCCGGGGCTGTGGCAAGCCCCTTAATGATTATTTGCTTTGTGCTCTCTTTATTCTTCATTAAATTTATTGTCAAATAATTCTTTAATTTCTATAAAAGCTTCCTTTTCGTCCTCACCATCAATATGCACCAATACATCGCTTCCGGGCTCCGCTGCCAGCATCATAACACCCATAATGCTTTTGGCATTTACCTCTAGCCCATCTTTAAATATTTTTACTTCCGATTTAAACTTTCCGGCAATTTTAACCAGATGTGCCGCCGGCCGGGCATGCAAGCCGTGTTTATTTGTTATTTTTAAAGTTTCTTCTATCATATCCTGCTTTTTATTAATCCAACAATTATGGCTATTAAGAGAGGGAGAAGCATAGCCAGGTATGTTTTCGCCTTCTTCGATTTTAAATATACTGACACAATAATGCTGCTAACAAAAACCAGCATGGCAAAAAGATCATTACCTACCCAAAAAGTCCCGATGTAGCCAACTACAAGACATATGGATAAAATCCCCACTATTAAATAGGTTTTTTTAATAAATTTAAAATTGTCTATTTTAAGATGTTTACAAATCGAAAATCCCTGTTGATAGCCCTGAAGCATACCAAAAATCCGAACATACAGGTGAGGTAGATTGTAAAGAATACCTAAAAGCATTAAAAAAGTCAAACGGGCGCTAAAACTTTCTACCAGTAAAAAAGCAAGGACTCCCAAAGTGAACGTTGCCGGTTTTACTGTCGCCCAAAATATTTGATCACCCAATGCGCCAAAAGGCCCAATCAAAGCATTTTTAAACCGTTCCACCTGAACTTCCGAACCTTTGTTCCGGGCTACATCTTCTTCCAAGCGGGTAATTGCCCCTAAGGCATAGGCGGTAAAATATGGATGGGCATTAAAAAATCCGAGATGCCTTCGTACAAACTGGTTGTATTTTACAATATCATTTTTATAAAGCTTTTTGGCCACAGGAAGAAGGGCAAAACAAAACCCTATGGACAGCATGCTTTTGTAGTTCCAGCCACTCTGGACAAAAAAGGAACGTAAAAATATTTTGATATATGTCAGGTATCGCCGCATTTTATATTATCTTAAAAAGAATAAGGCCAAATATACTCACGGCCAAAATAATTTTTTTTAAGTCCCGTCCTTTGTAAACACTCATCACCATACCAACACCAACGCCAACAATCGCTACATTTGTGTATTGCCAAAGCGGCGTATATTCCTCTGAAAAAAAATCGGAAATGTTTGAAAACAGCAGGTTGCCGGCGTGTATTGTTAAAAGAATAAAAATAAAGAGGACACTGTATTGTAATAATAACGCCAAAAATGCAATCTTGCCTACATTTGCTTTTTTTTGATCATTAATACTGCTTATTGTGTAATTAAAAAGCCGGATGTTAAACTTACGCATTGCCACATCCAACTGGCCGCCAAAATAACTGACAATAATTGTATAGAAAAAAACGATTAGCAACAATAATTGTCCAAACGCAATGTAACTCTCGTTAAATTGAACATAAAGGACGCAGCCGATGGCCGAAGCCAGGTTACCCTCGGGGGTGATGGATGCACCCACAGGCAGGTTGCCCAACCAGATAAGCTGCACAAACAACCCAAAATAAATCGCCGTTTGGAAATCGCCCAAAAACAAACCAATGGCAGAGCACAATATTAACGGTTGGGAAAGGGCAAGCTGAAAAGCGTGTTTTGATCCAGGCCAAATAAAGCTATTAGGGCGCTTAAGCCAATAAATTCCACGAACACTTCATCCTATTTATCAAAATTTAGTGCAACTACGAGTTAATGATGAAATTACTTATTTTAATTTTACCATCCCACATTTTTTACATGAAATATCAAAATATTATTACCTGTAACCGTCTAAAGCCAAAATTTTCTTGATTGTTTTCTCTGACCATAATTTCATTATATCGAAATCAGTACCCATCTTTGACTCTGTGCGAAATGTATTAATTTCCTTATTTAAAGCATTATTGTTTGTCTTATAAATGCTATTGAATACACCCATTGGGTCAACTATTCCCAAATTTTTTTCTGCCAGCTTTTTTCTCAGTTTGCGTGCATACAGTTCATAAATATCAAAAATAGTCTGGTGATAAAACAGTATAGTTTTTGATGCGCTTGACTTTACCACCCAGGAAGAATTTTTATCCATATAACATTCAACTATTGGTTCTCCCGGTAAAAATAATGCAGGCCTGTTGTACTCTGCACTAAGATATATGTATATCTCTGATGTGTGTTGTGCCCCTTTAATGGGTGTAGCTTTAAAATCATCCCAGGTAAGTTTATAATTTTCAGTCCATCTAACTATATCTCCCGGATCATGAACGACCTCTTTTTTAGGATTTAAAATGGCACATGAAGCAAGAAGGAGTATGAAAAAAAATAGAAATAATCTTTTAGTAGTTGAGTTCATCTTTTACCTGATTAATTTTTAGAAATTATTAAAGACTTGAATCCATCTTAATTGGAACCATGGTACGTATTTTATTTTTGTCCAGGCTGTCGATCCAAATTTCACCAAAAAGGTGAAAGCCGTCCGGCGCAACATTAATCGGGCTATCCAATGAGAAATAAACCTTCTTTTTTGTAAAAGGATAAAAGTCTACCCGTCGGCTCGTAACAGCTGGCTGCCTGAAATAGAAAAAAGATTCTTTGATTTGTATGTTCCAGCTTTGGCCTTCGTAAGTAAAGGCCGGTACGAGCTCAAGCGTGTAACTATCCGATGAGGGTGGGATAAAAGTAACTTTTGTATGCGTGCCGTCTATCCCAACAGTTTTTAAAACTTTGCCGTTCGTATTTTTAATATTTATGGTAAAATCAGTCAGTTTATTATAAACCGATTTGGACATGTCAAATTCAAACTCGACCGATCGGTATAAATCCCCCACGTTAAACGCGTGCTGATAGCTGCCATACTCTTCCCTCAACGAAAAACTTTTTTGTACGCCTCGAATGCGTCCACCAACTTTACCGTTTAGGGTTTGTCCAAAATGGTTGATTGCCGAGAACGTGCCCGTGGGGTTTTCCCCGTTTCGGATTCTAAATCGTGAAATCTCTTTTTGCAGGATTTCCAATCCCGAAAAGCTGATCTCAAAATCAAAAAGAGACATTTTTATATTTGTAAAAGGCGCGTAAAATACAAATTCCCATGTGCCGGGCGTCAGCTCATCGGTGGTGATCCGGCGTAATGCTTCACCTGATTTTTGCGCATCCCAATATAAAGTTTTTGCCCCCTCACTCCCTTGCTGATTAAAAGCATATATCCGCAGGTTGCCATATTCCCGCCCGTTCTGTTTTACACGCAAACTCATGGCAGAGCTACTGTTTGGGACTAAAACAAACACACGATGAATATCGCCGGGACTAAGTTTAATTTTGGATTTATGGATGGACAACGCCACATTTTCATCGACTGTCTCTGGGATTATAACCGTGCATAAAATCTGGAATTGTTTATTCACATCCGATTTGGAGCTAAGAAAACTGCTTTTTTCAAAACCATAAATATAGGTTGAGTACAGACCCGGTTTTTTAATTTTTTCTTCGTCACAATATACCTCGATTTCAGCCGGTGCCTCACCTTTTAAATAGACACTACCCTGCTTAACCTTTAACCAGTCAGCGCCCGATGATAATTTAAAAGCCCGATAAAACCCTCTTTTCCGCTCAACAGAAAGACCTTCCTTAAATTGGGCATTTATATAAATTGTCTGTTTTTTCTCTTTCGTCGGATGTGCCAATCCATGCCGCCAGTAAACAGCCGGGCCATAGCCATCATCAAAAGCAGGGCTGATTGTACTCACTTCAAAACCTGTGATTGCCTCGTCTTTTTGCACATATTTTTTTAAAAGCGTGTAAGCATCCGGAATATTAACCACGCCATTACCCTGATCCAGAACCGAATAACCCGGCACCGGCACAGCAGAGTTGAGCAATGCCCTTTTCACCATAAAAGCATCGGCCCTATTATTTGGAAACTCCTCGCCCAAGGCAGAGAGCAGTACAGAAACCGCGCCACTCACCTGTGGCGATGCCATACTAGTCCCCCACTTTACTTCCGATGAAGAAAACGGTGGAATGGTAGAAGAAGCGGCGCCTGGCGCAATAATCTCCGGCTTATTTACCTCACCACCACGGGAGCTAAAAATAAAAATTTTATCTGATTTAATATTTCCGCCATAAAGGTCCTTTGCATTCTGCACCGTGTTTAAAGCGCCAACACTAATGGCTGAAGAAGCTGCCGCGGGCAGGCCTACCGATGATATCCCCGGCCCCTCATTTCCAGCGCTCAGGCAAACAACAATATTTGGGTTCTCTGCGAGATAATCATTTAGAAAACCCTCCATATCCGAGAAACCCTCGGCCACCGAGGTGATGCCATAACTCATATTTATTACAACAGGCGTATCATTGTTTTGAACATACCCGGCAACAAACTCGTAAGCCGAGCGCATACTTCCTGTCACCGTGCCGGCCCCTTTAAAACGGGTCATGCCAATTTTTAAACTGATTATTTTAGCGCCCGGCGCAATGCCATTTAGGGTTTCAAGGCCATTTATTTTATACCCGGCGGCAATCCCCGCCACATGTGTTCCATGCCCAGTACCATCAAAATGAAAATTTACTTTCTCTTCATCCGGAAATATTTTCAATGCCATATTTAAGGGGAGATAGTCATATTTTTTATCATAACCACGAAATTGTAAAACCTGTTTATTTTCTGAATAATCTATTTGTGGTTTTTCATCGGAGATATTTCCATCCGCATCAAGGTCAACATAGGCAACCCATTTATTATTATTATTTTTAAAAAGGATCACACCAAAGCGGTCATCTGTTTTTCCATTGGCGTTTATATCACGCACCTTTGTATTTAAAAAATTCCGCTCCTCCAACACACCGATCAGATAAAGGCTGTCGACCGGTTCTTCTTTAAGTAGCTTATAACCGAACAATTTATACCCGTAGCCCGTTGTAAGAAAATACTCGTCGTTCTCTTCGCCTTTTTCGGCTTCTTCAAGATACACATCGCCTTCGCCGCTAAAATCATGCACATCAATCACTTTTGGGCTGCCATTGGGCAAGGATTTCAGGCCGGCCACACCGGGGTCTACACCACTATCCATTATAAAAATGATTGTATTTTTTCCGTCGGCATTTGGGCGTTCTTTTAAAAACCGGGCAGCACCAATACGACCCGTATTTAAAAAACTCCAGCCTTCTTCTGCAAAAAGCTGACTTGAAGCCAATATTAAAATGAGGAGGATAAACCTGGACATATTTTCCTTTTATAAATTATAATTAGTTCTGTTAATTTAAGAAAATAATAATATTATCAAGGATCAAACCTACAAAAAAGTAAGTAAATGGGAGAGACAGGTTTTTTAGTTAAAATCAATACAATTAATTTACAAGAGGAATGTATTTAATCAGATCGCGATATAAAGACTAATTTACCTGAGTAATTGGGAGCTCGGCATTTTTTGCGCAACGGAATCCAATAAAATCAAACCGTACGCTCATGGTGTAGTAGGTCCTGTAAGTAGCACGCATATAATTTCCACTGCGGTTCCACGATGCACCCCGGATAACTTTATAGTTTCCTGAAGCGGGGCCCACCGGATTTTTTTGTTCACCTTTTATATTTTTATCAGAGTACCAGTCCGAACACCATTCAAGTACATTGCCATTCATATCGTGTACGCCAAATACATTGGGGGCAAATATCCCAACAGGCGCGGTAAAGATATAACCATCGTCATAACCACTTACAACCGGAAAATGATATTTATAAGTACGCATAGATTCATCTGCGATGTTTTCATAATTTTTTCCATACTGGTTATTATTCTGATAAACATATCTAAAATTTTTACTACCGCCCCGGGCCACATATTCCCACTCGGCCTCTGTTGGCAAACGCTTTCCAACCCAACGCGCATAGGCATTGGCGTCTTGCCAGGTAACATTAACTACCGGATGATTTTCTAAATTCCAATCGGGTTGTTTGGGCATTTTTCTTTTGGTCGCCTTGGCAAATTTCCGATATTCGGCCACGGTTACTTCTGTTCGGTCCATATAAATACCTTCAATAAAAACCTTTCGCACTGGCGATTCGTCTGCCCTCATCTTTGAACCCATCTTAAACCATCCACCGGGCACATAAACCATACCTTCAATTTCCGGGTAGCTAATCGATAAATTATTTTGATTATCTTTTTTGTCCGTATCTCTATCTACAAAAACCGATAGAACGCTGCATGCACTAAAAAGGAAGACAAAAAGAAGTAAGCTTATAATTTTCATAAAATGGGAAACCATAGGTTAATTTATAATTAACTTTAGGTATCGGGCAGGCGGGTCTATATTTTTAATTATATCAACTAAAGGCGTGGAAAGTTATCAGTCTTAAAAATGAGGGCAGAAAGTTTTATTTTATTCGTGTTATAATTATTCTTTTGATTTTAATTTTTCGTTGAAACGATATAATCGATTTGTAAAAAAAGGTATGCAAAGCGGAGGAAAAATCAGCCCTCCGGGAGAACCCGGAAGGCTTTGAAATTAATTATTATTCAGTTTTTCACTTACTTTTTTGGCTACTTCCTGAAAAGCAATGGCCTGCGGTTTGTTCTCGCTATCCGACACAACAGGGATACCTTTATCGCCACCAATACGGATTTCAGCATCAAGAGGGATTTCGCCAAGCAGGTCCGCGCCAATTCGTTTGCATTCACGTTCAACACCGCCATGGTCAAAAATCTCATGCCGGCCACCACAATGGGCGCAAACAAAATAACTCATATTTTCAATTACGCCTAAGATTGGTACGTTTACTTTTCGGAACATCTGGACCCCTTTAACAGCATCGGCCAGCGCCACATCCTGCGGTGTTGAAACAATTATTGCACCATCTAATGCCACACTTTGTGATAAAGTCAACTGTGCATCGCCTGTTCCCGGAGGCATATCAAAAAGCATCACATCCAAATCGCCCCATTTTACATCGGTCATTAATTGTTGCAATGCCCGCGTAACCAAGGCGCCACGCCAAATTACAGGATCATTACTATCCACGAGAAACCCAAGAGACATTAGTTTTACACCAAACTTTTCAATTGGGATTAATTTTTCACCATCAAATTTTGGTTGTTCGGTAACGCCCAACATCAAAGGAATGCTTGGACCATAAATATCCGCGTCCAACAATCCAACCTTTAATCCTTGCTTAGCCATTGCCACGGCCAGGTTAACCGCCACGGTCGATTTACCAACACCGCCTTTACCACTGGCTACGGCCACCTTATATTTTACATCTTTTAAGAGGGACATCTGCTGGACACCGCCGGCTGCAGGGGCGGCTTGTTGCAGGCTCACTTTTGCTTCAATCGTCATATCGTTGTTTTTATCTTTCAGGTGGGCTTCCACATCTTTTTTTACCTGTTCGGCAATTTTAGGGTCCTGGCTTTTAAGGTTTATAATTACCGCAATGTTGTTGCCGTCGATAACGACATCGCTTACAACACCAAAAGAGACAATATCACGTGTAAAGCCCGGGTAGCTTACTTCTTTTAGTTGATCAACAATTTCTTGTTTTGATGGCATGTTTTTCTCCTGTACAAAATTTTAATTTAAAATATATAAAGTTGCAGTATCGGGTAATGCGTTCAAAAATGATAATTTTTACTTATTGGATTGTTTTAACAATGGAAAGTGACATAATATTCTCGGTTCTTAAAAATAAAAAATGCCCGGCAAATTAATTACCGGGCATTATCAAAAAAATTGTTGCCGTATTCGCTTAGATTACAATTTCAAGGTCTAAAACAGTATCCTTGTCAAGATCAAGCTGGATTGTTTTTGGCACATCCAACTCAATATCGTTGATAAGGTTTAACTCGACCTTAAATGTTTTATTCTCAACATCTTTCTCGACCAACTTGCCGGAGCCATTCATTACGCCGCCCTTGTCCCGATCATAAAAACTGAGCAAAATTGCTTCGTCCAAATCGAGCGCATCTAAAATTTCCAACAACTCGGCCGGGTCTTTCGGCTCAAGAATACTCTCATCGATATCTTCGACTACGCTTTTGATATCGCCTTCATTAAAATAAAAATCGATTGTCCCGCCGCCACCTTTTACAAAAACAAGTTTTTGGTCCATTTCTTGTTTGATGCTGCGTTCCAGGTTAACAATCACCCCGGTAAAATAATCTTCCTGAATATCGGCAATTTTTATTGCGACGGGTTTGTCTTCCGGCGTACCATCATATTCCACCCGAACAATATTGACTTTTTTGTTTTTTCCGATTTGGTTCACAATCGTCTTTAATTCCTCTGGCGTTAAAGCGCCCGGCCGGACACGTACTTTTTTCTTTTTAAAAAGGCCGAGAAAATGCCTGTTTAAACGGCTCGCGCCAAATATTTCAGAAGCATCAAATTTATTGTGATGCATTAAAGCCTCCATCGTATAATTAGATCACATGAAAATAGACATAAGGATATTTAAAATCAAGATGTTAAGTGTCGTAGTTCAATTTCATGGCAGAGATAATACGTATTAATTTTTTTAACGATGCCCCAAAGTAAAATTGGCACCTAAAATTTACCGAAACCCTTCTTATTTGTCCAATGCCTTTTTAACAGCTTTCAACTCTTCCAGTTGTTCTTCTATCTGCCGCTCAAGTATTTCGATCTCACCCTGGATTTTACCATGATCCTTTTCGGTGTATACTTTTTCCCTGTCCGAAATATCGCTGATAGCATGTTGCACCAGTTCCACCTGGTTGCCAAGATTTTTTATTTCATCTAACAGCATTTGCAACGTTTCGTGTGTTTGCAACGCCTTTGTATTGTTTTCTAACAAATAGGGAAAAACAGTTTTGCCGAGCAAGGCCAGTTTTTTTTCCCTTGCAGATTTCAACTGGTGTAATTCAAACTTTAATTTGGCGATTTTACCATAACCCTCGGCCAAATCTTTTAAATTAACCGCATTATTGAGCACAGTGGAATAACTTCCTTCTGCGCTTTTTTTAAGTTTTTCTAAAGAATCACTCATTAATTATTTGTCCTGTCTTTTATAAAAATTTATTGATTATTATGATAACATGCATCTTTAAAAACCAATATCCCAAACCCATTTAGGCTAAACTATTTAAGGTGTGGCACTATTTTATGGCACATCTTTCATTATATTTCAAAACCCCTTATGTTTAGGTTGAACAAATGAATAATGGGTTTTACCTGATTTTAAATTTATAATTGTTTGACAAATATTACAATAAAATTGGTGGCCTTTCCCAGAACTAAAATAGGGGCCCGCGATAAATGAGGCAGAAATGAATTCAAAAAGAACCATTCTCATCGTAGAAGATGAAGAACCTATCCTGATTGCCCTTCAACGCATTCTCGAGCTTACCGGTGAGTACGAAGCAGTGTTGGCACAGGATGGCGCCATTGCCCTGGAGAAACTTCAAACCATTATCCCCGATTTAATTATTTCTGATATTAGCATGCCCAATTTGGATGGCATTGCCCTCTGTAAAAAAGTACGCGAAAACCCTGTAACAAAATCTGTCCCTTTTATTTTTCTTACGGCAAAAAAAGAAAAAATGATTGAGGGACTAAATGTTGGCGGTGATGATTTTTTGATGAAGCCTTTTAATATAGAAGAGGTGCTGATAAAAATTGAGACTATGTTCCGCAGGGTTTCACAATCACGCGAACAAGCGAGCCAACAGAAAGGGCGCATAGAAGATGTTGCCGTAGAGAAAATTATTGAATCGTGCCTGCGCGAAAATATTAGTGGTGAACTTGTTTTACAAAATGAAAGTGATGTAGGCGTAATAAAGCTGGAGCACGGCGATATTATTTCGGTCTCTTTTAATGATATGAAAGACGAAGTAGCGCTTGATGCCATGCGCAGTTGGACCAAAGGTACTTTTGTAGTGAGGCCATTGGATATTAAAATTAAGGTCGAGCAGGAAATTAGCAGCCCGAAAATAGATTTAAACAGCCCGAATGAAATCCGCGAAAACGTGTGGTGGGTTGGCCACATAGATGAGACAAAAGGTGTTCAGCAAAATGTATATCTGCGCAAGTTTAAAAAAGACAAAAAAATGATATGCGCTGTAATTGATCCCGGTTCACCTCTTTATTTTTATAGTTTTTCCGAAAAGATCGCCACTGTATTGGGCAACATATCCAATATAAATATTTACATCCCCATGGATGCCGCGCCGGAAGTTTGTCTGAATAGTGTTTTTTTAAGAAAAGCCAACCCACGCGCCGTATGTATGACAAGCCGCAACAACTGGGAAAGCATAAAACATTACGACATCAACCCAAAAAGCGTAAAAAAAGTCGATACAAAAAAGACACAAAATGTTACACTTGCATCCGGCCACAGTTTACAATTTATCGAAACCCCTTTTTGTGGATCGGGCAGCGCATTTATGATTTATGATAGAAAAAGCCAGGTACTTTTTAGTGGCGCGCTATTCAGCTCTTATTGTCTGCCATCGGATAAAAATGATTGCCGTTTATATGCCAAAGAAGAAGACTGGGAGTCGATGCGGAGTTTTCACGAGAAAAATATTTCATCTAACAAAGCGCAATTAAAAGTACTAAATATTATTAGTGAGCTGGAGCCTAAGCCTAAAATAATCGCCCCGCGTTTTGGTAAACTGATTGAAGGAAAGGATATAAATTATTTTGTTGAACGCTTAAAACTTTTACAAGTTGGCATCAATAAAGTGGACGATGTGAAGGAGGGTATCGAGAAAGCCCTGTACTTACAAGCATCCAACACACTTATTTCTCAAATCCAAAGTTTTATACCTGCAGAAAAAACCATCTCGCTCATCCGCTCCCATATAAATTTATCTGCTTCCTGCCATTTAAAAAAGGATTCCATCGATTCAATTTATGGCATGGGCAACACGTTCTATTTAAATCTTGTAGATTTGTTGATGAAAAGTGAAGATGAGCAGGTGGCCAACCAGGTTAAAACAACGGCCTTAAAAGTTGCTTTTTCTTTAGGATTAAACCTGCCGGAATTTTAGGCAGCAATCGTAAAATAAAACGTAGACCCTTTTCCCGTTTCCGATTCCACCCAGATTGTGCCACCATGTCGTTCAACAATTTTTTTACAAACGCCCAGGCCAATACCCGTACCCGAATATTCATTGCGGCCATGTAAACGCTGAAAAATAACAAATATTTTTTCGTAATGCTTTGGGTCGATCCCAATGCCATTATCTTCAACGGCGATAAGCCAACTCCCCTGTTGCCCTTCTGCAAATATTTTAATTTTAGGGTGGTTTTCTTCTTCCGGGCTTTGGTATTTAATAGCATTTGCCACCAGGTTTTGCATCAATTGAACAATTTGTGTTTTATCTGCAATAACCTCGGGTAAATTTTTATAGCTAATTTCTGTATTGGTTTCATTAATTCGCATTTCCAGATCATTTTCTACAATCTTCAAAACATCATTCAAATCAACCGGGGCAAGTGTTAATTCTGCGCTGCCCACACGCGAGTATTTTAACAGGTCAAAAATCAGGTTGCTCATCCGGTCTACGGCACTGCTGATAAAAGTGAGATAGGTATCGCCCTGGGCATCAAATTTCCCCTGATAGCGCCTTGCCAACAGATCGGAAAAACTTTTAATTTTACGCAAAGGTTCTTGCAGGTCATGCGATGCAACATGGGCAAATTCAACAAGTTCTTTGTTAGATCGTTGCAACTCCACCGTTTGTTTTTGCAATTGTTTTTCAGTCCGCTTTTGTATGTTTATCTGCTTGGCAAGGTCTTTATTTATCGCCGTAAGCTGCCGTGTCCGGCTAGTTACTTTTTCCTCAAGCTGTTCGTTAATTTTTACGAGCTCTCTATCTTTGTGCGTTTTTTGAATCGATAAAAGTGCCAAGCGCCAAGACCCGAAAACCAGTACGGTCGTCAATAAAAACAACATCGGAAATATCGCGTAGATTAAATCTCTTTTTTCTGACTGGATATACGCCACAGGGACCAGGGAAACTATTTTCCAAAATATTTTGCTGTTTGCCATCAACTCTGTTTTAGAGGTGAGACGTTTTTTGTCACGGAACGGATAGACAGTCTCAAAGGTAAAAAGCCCGGAAGTGCTTTCAAATTGACCGGATTCCATTTCTTTTATTTTATGCCATTCCGTTTCATACTTATTTGCAAACCGCCGGTTAACCTTATTAGAAAACATAAAACCCCATTCATCATCCGGATTTTTTGATTTAAGCCAATATCCCCTGTCATTTAAAAGCATAAACTCTCCGGGGTTAATTTGTCCTGTTTCCGCCATGAGAGTTAAAAAATGGTTGGCAAGATAATTAATTATTACCATACCCATTCTTTTTCCCTTCGCGTTAAAAACAGGCATACCCAGCCGCAGCATTGGCTTGTAAGGTATTTCAACCTCATTCCGCTCAATATTCAAATCTAGGTCCGAAATATAAATATGGTCCTTTTCCATCCGGGAAATTAAACGAAAATAATACCGATCTTTTTTATTTTGGAGTTTATCATCATCAACCACATACGGGCTGCCATTGTTTAGGTTAACCCGTACTAATTCCATTCCGCTATCACCAACAAAACGAATCTGGTCATACATTAGGCTTGTCTTCGAGAAATTAAGAAACTCTTTGGTAATGATCGCTTTGGCTTTACTGTCCACCTTACCGGCTTTATCAAGAACCTGTTCAAAGTGTTCACTCTGTGTGAGAAAACGGATATGCGATAACAATGATGCAGAATGTAGTTGAATTTGGCGCTTCTGAAGGTTGACAACTAAATATTCAACATCATAGATTTTATTCATCAATGCATTTAGCTGGGAATAGTATATTGTAGAGAGGATAATTACCACGAAGATAAAAAGCGGCGCAAATGTTAAAACAAATCTTTTTAGGATTTGTAAAAATGCAGGTTTTACATAATCTATATTATTTTGCCCGGCGGTGCTGTTCATCGATATGCGCAGTATTCAACTTTTAAAGGCTTCCTATATTCGCCGCGATAAAAACAATCTTGATCAAACAACATCAATTATAAATATGAATAAAAAGTGTTAAACTGGACTAATTATTCCGTTTTCCGGATAACAAGAAGTGTCAGGTCATCCTGTTTGTGGGCATCCGGGCTAAAAACTTCTACAGCACGGATAATCTGTTTTTGGATAAAATCACAGGGGCGGCCGAGGTTCTCAAATAATATTTTTCCTAACCTATCTTCACCAAATATATTTTTCTTTTTATTCCTGGCCTCAACAATGCCATCGGTGTACAAAATAATCATATCCCCTTTTTGCAGGTTCACTTTACTAACTTTATACTCAAAAGGAATTAGGCCAACACATACGCCTGTTGATGGAAGTTTATCAATTTTAAACGGCTGGCGCAGTAAATACTGTGGGTTATGCCCGGCGCTGATGTATTCCAGTTGCCCGTGTTGTGCATCATAACGGGCAATAAATAAAGTTATAAAACGGTTGGCGGTGGAGAGGTTAATAATCAATTCATTTAGCTTTTTCATGATTATTTCAAGATCAGTTGTAAACTCCAGGTAGGCCCGTAAGGTGGCATGTAAGGTAGAAACCAATAACGCGCCGGAAACACTTTTGCCTGAAACATCGGCAATACAAAAGATGGATTCGGAATCATTTATTTTTTGGACGGCATAAAAATCGCCACCAATACCCTGGCTTGGGATATAACATCCGCTCATTTCCAGGCCTTTAATATCGGGCAACTCCTGCGGTACAATTAAATGTTGGATTTCCGAAGCAATGGCAATTTCGGCTTTTAGTTTTTCATTTTCTATGGCTTTATGCAATAAACGGGTATTCTGGATGGCCAAAGCGGCCTGGGTGGCAAAAATCTTAAAAGTGCTTAAATCATGTTCGGTAAAAACTTTGCCGTCAAAGCGGTTTAAAGCCTGCACCACGCCCAATACTTTTTTATGATAAACTAATGGAACGCATAAAATACTTTCTGTCTTAAAACCACTCACCCGGTCAAAACGGGGGTCAAACCGATCGTCCGCATACGCATCGGGCACAAGTAAGGATTTTCCCGTTTTGGCGACGGTTCCGGCAATGCCCTGCCCCATTTTTATTTTATAGCGTTTTACATCTTTTCCTTTTGGGCCCAGCGCTACACGAAATTCCAAAAACTTTTTATCCCGTGTAATAAGCATCAGCGAAACGGCTTCCACCGTCATCACCTTCATACACTTTTCCATGGTCATTTCCAGTAAATTCTGGATTTTACCACCGGATTCTATCGCTTGTGTTACCTCCAGCAAAGTGGAAATTTCGGCAAGGACCTGCTCTGTTTTACGGGAAGAATTTTCAATATCTTCCAATAAATTATTATTATGCCACAACGAAGCAAGGTAGCGGATAATGAGGTGGGCAATCTGGTTTTCCAGATGGTTGCTTTGCCGGCCATGCGAGCCCAACGCCATAAACCCGAAACATTCGTCATTTAATCTGATCGGATAAAGACGGTCTATTTCGTAATGATCAAAAAACTGGTTTATTGAGCTTTCGCCATTCAGGGTTTCCAGGCTGAGTATTTTATGATAAAAATTAAGCCAGTCAATATCACGGGCATTATAAAAGGTGAGGTTCTCTTCCCGGCCAAGCGCTGTAGAAGGGCTGATTACATTACTTTTAACCGGCGGAAAAATGTACAAATATTTGTAATTAAAAAGCCTCTTATAAAATGTCAGGACTCCTTCCTGTTCTGCACCAATCCCTTGGGTTTTTTGTTTTGCAGAAAGGTTTATGGCCATAAAAAAAAATTCTCTGTGAGTTTTGAAGTAGGGCAAACATAACTCTTTTTGGGCGAAAAATAAATAGCCGATATATGGGCGTGTGGTTTGTGTCCCAAAACAAAGCCCTAAACTGCGAATTATTTTAATTTTACACCTTCTTTTTTTAGATTTCAAAATCAAGACCGAAAGAATAAAATAGTATAATTTGTTAAGAAAAATATGACCCCTCGTTTACTCGTCATCGATGATGACCAAAACCATCGTGAAGGCCTTGTCCTTTTACTGCAAACATATAAATACGAAGTCGACCAGGCCGACGGCGCCAAAGCGGCCATGGAATTGGTCTATAAAAATTATTACGACCTGGTAATAACCGATTTTAAAATGCAGGATGTTGACGGCATGGAACTGTTGAAAATGATCAATGATTTTGACCCGTTATTAAAGGTTATCATGGTCACAGGATTCAGCTCAATCGAACACGCTGTTGAAGCAATCCACCTTGGCGCCATCGATTATATCGCCAAACCCGTTGACCAGACCAAATTAAAACAAGTTATTGAACGACTTTTGGAGTTGCCCGCCATGGAAAAAAATATGGCCGTCCCCGAACGGTTCGTCCATTTTGGTGAAATTATCGGGAAATCCCGTCCCATAAAAAATGTTGTAAAAAAGATTAATGAAATCACCAATATTGATGTACCTGTTTTAATTTTTGGTGAAAGCGGGACAGGTAAAGAGCTGGTTGCCCACGCCATTCATTCGGCCTCGACACGAAGTAACGCACCTTTTATTGCCGTAAATACAGGGGCCATCCCAAAAGATTTAATTAGTTCTGAATTATTCGGCCATGTTAAAGGCGCATTTACAGGCGCTGTAGACAATAAAAAAGGCAAGTTTGAAGAAGCCGATGGCGGGACACTTTTCCTCGATGAGATAAGCTCCATGAGCGAACAAGTGCAAATTGCCCTACTACGTGTGTTGGAAAACCATAAAATTGACCGGGTTGGCGGAGCGCGGGAAATCCCCATCAACGTGCGCATTGTAGCTGCCACCAACGAAAATATGGAAGATATGATCGCTTCCGGAAAGTTTAGGGAAGACTTATATTACAGGCTGAATGTATATAATATTGAACTACCTCCCCTTCGTGACCGGACGGATGACATTCCCCTGATCAATAATTATTTTCTGGAAAAATTTAACAAAGAATACAATAAAAAGATTGTTGCGGTGGACGATGAAGCCTCTGCCATTCTTCAAAAATATTCCTGGCCGGGCAATATTAGGGAGTTACGCAACATATTACTTCGATCCATGATTTCGGCAAAAGAAATTATCCATAAAAAAGACCTGCCGGAAATGATCCGGAAAGGTATGCTCCCGGGGCAGGAAATCCGTTTTCCCGCAGGTACGCCATTGCCGGAGATCGAACGGAAATCTATTGTTAAAACACTATCGCTGGCCAA
Organism: Calditrichota bacterium; assembly: GCA_024277115.1. Classification (GTDB taxonomy): domain Bacteria; phylum Calditrichota; class Calditrichia; order Calditrichales; family J004; genus JABFGF01. Next base: position 45,045 of record JAJRVW010000119.1, on the reverse strand, counting down.
AGGCAATAAACTACGTGCAGCAGAAATGCTTGGTATCTCCCGGCGCTCCTTATATAACAAATTAGAAGATTACGATATAAAAGATGAAGAATTCAATTAAGCCAGAATCAAATCCTGAACACATTAAGGATTTATGCCATTCACCCCAAATGCTGTACTCCCACATAAAACAAACCCTGGCCAATAGGGATCAAAAATCTTTTATTTACAAAGAAGGCTCATCCTCGCCAGCCGCTGTTTTAATCCCATTATTTTTTAAAGACGGCCAGGCACATATTTTATTTACAAAACGCACTACAAAAGTGGCAACACATAAAGGGCAAATTTCCTTCCCCGGTGGCCGCAAGGATGATACTGACCCCGATTTATTGTTTACGGCATTACGCGAAACGGAGGAAGAAGTAGGAATTAAACCGAATAAAATTGAGGTATTTGGCCAAACGGATATTTTTCTTACAAATTCAGATTTCTTAGTAAGCCCATTTGTTGGGGCATACCCGCATCCATACAATTATACCGTCAGCAAAGATGAAATTGACCGGCTGATTGAAGTGCCCCTTCTCCATCTGCTCAACGAAGAAATATTTCGTATACAAAAAATTACCCGCTATGGCCATGAGTGGAAAATCCATTATTATAATTTTAATGGTGATGTTATTTGGGGCGTTACCGGATTCTTAATCAGTAATTTTCTCTCCATTATTTTTGGCTTACAACGGGATATTGGCAATGAAATAGTCCGGACAAAAGACGGGGATTCCGGGCCAACCATAAAACAAACCGATGAATCCTGAAAAAGATAAATATTTTATAAAACGTTGCTTTAAACTGGCGCGGAGGGGTATTGCAAAGGTAAGCCCAAACCCATTAGTCGGCGCGGTGATTACTAAAGACGACCGTATGGTTTCCGAGGGCTGGCATACAAAACCCGGTGCGGACCATGCAGAGGCCATGGCCATAAAAAAGGCCGGAGGCAATCTTAAAGGCGCTACCTTATATTGCAACCTTGAACCCTGCTGCCACATAAAAAAAAAGACACCGCCTTGTTTGCCACTGGTTATTAGCTCGGGCATTAAGAGGGTTGTTCTTTCCAATGGCGATCCAAATCCGCAGGTATCGGGCATGTCCATAAAACTAATGCGCAAAGCGGGGATTGAAGTAATTGAAAATATCCTGGAGAAAGAAGGCCGTGAATTAAACCGTTTTTTCTTTAAGCACATTGTTGAACAGAAACCATGGGTCACCCTCAAAATTGCCCAGACAATGGATGCAAAAATCAGTAAGGGGAAAAATACCCAAACATGGATTACAGGCAAAGAAGCTGCGCGGTATGTGCACATGCTAAGGGCAACGTATGACGCCATTTTAGTTGGGGCAGGTACAATTATTTCGGACAATCCGCAATTAGATGTACGCCATGTTAAAGGTAGGGACCCGCTAAAAATAATTATTGACGGACAGCTTTCATCCAACACCGAAGCACATATTTTAAAAAAAGGGGCAACCTGGATTTTTCACGATAAAACCGTTGCGGACCAAAAAACGGCTCTGTTTAACGGTGCCGGTACGCGCTTATTTCCTTGTGCTTGTGATGATACAGGACAAATCGATTTAAATAATGTTTTATCCGTTTTAGGCAAATCGGGCATTAACAGTTTACTGGTGGAAGGTGGGCATAAAGTATTTTCACAATTTATTTCCCATAACCTGTTTGATGAAATAATTGTACTGCAAGCGCCCATTTTTTTTGGCAACGGGCTGCCTTCCGCGCAATTTCCCAACAAAATAGACCTTAAATTTTATGAAAGCAGACAATTGGGTGAGGATTATTATTTAAACTTACGAAAAAAAGATTGAAAATTTTATCTTTTAAATCATACAAAATGATTAGATTAAACTATGTTTACAGGACTCATAGAAGAATTAGGTATTGTTAAGAATATCGCCCCTATTGCAGGCGGTATAAAGTTACAGATTGGGGCAAAGCAAATTTTGGATGACCTTAAAACAGATGATTCTGTTGCGGTTAATGGAATTTGCCTGACGGCCACCAAGGTGTCAGAAAGCGGTTTTTGGGTAGACGCAGTTGGCGAGACCCTGAAAAAAACCACATTGGGCACATTTAAGCCAAATCAAAAAGTGAACCTGGAACGCGCGGTAAGTTTGCAAACCCGGCTTGGCGGCCACATGGTTCAGGGCCATGTTAATGGCAAGGCAGTTATTACGCGCATTGAGAAACTAGGCGAGAACTATGCGCTTGATGTGGTTTTAGACCGACAGCTTGAGCGCTACACAATTTTAGAAGGCTCTATTGCCTTGGATGGCATCAGTTTAACAATTGCCCGTTTATCAGGCACAACGGTCGGGATAAATATAATCCCACACACTTGGGCAAACACCAATCTTGCCACTTTAAAAACAGGTAACAACATGAATATTGAAGTTGATGTTATCGCCAAATATATTGAAAAACTTTTACCCTTTAAACAACACGGAACAAGTGCAAAGCTATCATTTCAAAAAATAAAGGATTTAGGATTTTAAGATGGGTAAAGAAAATGAGATCAGATTTGCTTCAATAGCAGAAGCCTTAGCAGATATCCGGCAAGGTAAAATGGTTGTTGTAGTTGATGATGCAGACCGTGAAAATGAAGGTGATTTAATCATGGCCTCAGAAAAGGTCCTCCCGGAGCATGTAAATTTTATTACGCGCGAGGCCCGTGGCATGTTATGCGCCGCGATTACCGCTGGCAGGGCCGATGCCTTAGACCTGGATTATATGGTCGGTGAGAATACGGCCTTGCACCAAACCCCTTTTACTGTAACCGTAGATTATAAACACGGTACAACCACCGGAATATCCGCCCACGACAGGGCAAGTACAATCAGGGCATTGGTTGATATACAAAAAAAGGCAAACGATTTTGCGCGGCCAGGACACATCTTTCCATTAGTGGCAAAAAAAGGCGGTGTTTTAAGACGCGCAGGGCACACAGAGGCCGCAGTAGATTTAGCCCTACTGGCTGGTTTAAAACCGTCCGGGATTTTATGCGAAATAATGCATGAGGATGGTTCGATGGCACGTGTGCACGACCTGGCTTCCTTTTGCCAAAAGCATAACCTTAAAATGATAACCATTGCGGATTTGATTGAATACCGGCGTACCAGGGAGAAACTGATTACACGGAAAGTCATCGTTGATATGCCCACTAAATTTGGTAATTTTAAACTGTACACATACGAGAGCCTGCTTAACCCGAGCGAACATCATGTTGCACTGGTAAAAGGTGAAATCTCTGCGGAAGAGCCAACGCTTGTCCGCGTGCATTCAGAATGTTTGACGGGTGATGTTTTTGGATCATTACGCTGCGATTGCGGGGACCAGCTAAGCACGGCAATGCGCAAGATTGAGCACGAAGGCAAAGGCGTTGTATTGTATATGCGCCAGGAAGGCCGTGGAATAGGGCTGGTCAACAAACTCCTGGCATACGCCCTTCAGGAAAAAGGAAAGGATACCGTTGAGGCAAATGAAATCCTGGGTTTTAAGGCCGATTTGAGGGATTATGGTATTGGCGCCCAAATATTAATTGATTTAGGCTTAAAAAAAATCCGCTTATTAACCAATAACCCCAAAAAGATTATTGGCTTAAAAGGTTATAACCTGGAAATTACAGAAAGAATACCCATTGAGATTTGCCCCAACGAAAATAACCATCGCTATTTAAAAACCAAGCGTGAAAAGCTAGGGCATTTATTAAAAGCAGATTGATAGTCGATTCGTTTTAAAAACAGAAATATTAAATCGTCATACAGTAAAACCAGGGAAAAAACATGACCAAAATTATTGAAGGTAAGCTTACGGCAAAAGGGAAAAGATTTGGCATTGTTGTTGGCCGGTTTAATTCTTTAATTAGCTCAAAGCTTCTTGAAGTAGCGATAGACTGCATTATCAGGCACGAAGGGGAAGAAGAAAATATTTCAGTTGCATGGTGCCCGGGGGCATTCGAAATTTCACAAGTTGCTAAAAAAATGGTATCTTCTGCTTCTTATGATGCCGTAATATGCCTTGGCGCGGTTATCCGTGGGGCAACACCCCATTTTGAATATGTTGCAGGTATGGTTGCCAGAGGCATAGGGCAGTTAAACCTTGAGTCTGAAATACCAGTAAGCTTTGGTGTATTAACTACAGAAACAATTGAACAAGCCCTGGAACGCGCAGGGACAAAATCAGGAAACAAAGGTTGGGACGCGGCATTGACTGCTATTGAAATGGCTGACCTTCTAACAAAATTATAATACTATGTCAAAAAACTTCTTTCTTTTTATCCTTATTCTTTTATCTCAAAATTTATCGGCCCAATTTCAGGATTGGGAGACCATTACCAATATGAACAATGTAAAATCCATTGCCATCATTGATGATGCTATTTGGGCTGCAACCGATGGTGGTGCTTTTATCTACAACCGGTCTACCTCAGAAGTCCAAAAATGGACAAATACCAACGGGTTAAAATCAGTTAATATTCAGGCCATAACAGTGGATGCCAGCGGGAATATAATCACCGGAAGCAAAGAAGGCGATCTTCAGGTATATAACCCCGCTTCCAATGAATGGGATGATATCTCTTTCACAGGGCTTACGATCTCAAATATGATTGTAAAAGACGATACGATTTGGGTGGCAACAGAGAGCGAAAATTTTCCTGGAAAAACCATCGCCGCTTTTATTAAAATAGATGGGCAATATGAGTTTAACGATTTTTTTGTCAACTTCCCCGATATAGCCGCCTCCATTAATCAAATCGCCCTATATAATAAACAAATTTGGTTGGCAACAGATAAAGGCCTTTTTAGTGCGCATGTTAATTTTTCTACTATGAGCAATCCTGAAAACTGGCAATTATTTACAACAGATGATGGCCTGCCCAATAATAATATTTTATCGTTTTCTATCCTGGAAAATAAACTTTGGGTTGGTACAGAAAGCGGGCTTGCCGTTATTGACAACAACTATTCTATTGTTACGGACAACACCTTTGATGAAAAAAGTATTGATCGCCTGTTAAAAAATGACAATACATTGCTGGTTGCAAGTGGCAGAACACTTTATCATTTTTTACCGGAGACAGGCATCCAAAAAAGCACCGGTTATACAAAAAATATCAACGCACTTGCGATTGATGACAGCAACTCTATTTGGCTTGGCCTGGAAAAAGGGGGCATCCAAAATAGTGAGACGGACAACCCGCTTTTACTTGACGGACCGGCACAAAATCAGCTACGTTTTGTAATCCGGGATAAGGCCGGACGAATTTGGGCAAGCCACGGTAAATTTAAACTTACACCGGACAAGGGTTATTCACTTTATGAAAATGGCAGCTGGCAAAGTATCTATTTTAAAGGTGAAGTATGGTCACGGCTGAGCTCGATCAACTACATTTATGAAGACCGCTTTAACAATGTCTGGCTTGCATCGTGGGGCGGTACTCTGGCCGTTTTTGATGGAGAAAAATACAGCTATTTCAACAGTCACAGCCATCCCGGCCAACGGGTAATTACCAACCAGGATACAGTGATTTATGAAGATATCGAACCCACACCTCCCGACCATCAGGGATTTTTTAGCCCCAACAACAGTAACCTGGAAGACCAGGGCGTAATTACTGGCTTTAAAGAAGATTTTAACGGGAATTTATGGATTCTCAATTCCTATGCATCGAACGAAAAATTTCTTGTCGTAGCGCCATACAACAGCAATGGTACATTGAACCTGGATAAAAACAATTGGTCGTATTTTGGTAAAACTGATGGGCTAGAACTTAGTGATGGATACTCTAGTATTACTTTTGATGATTTTGGACGTGTATGGGTCGGTGCAAACGGGGCCGGTCTTTACCTGTTTGATTTTGACAATACCCTCAGCAGCAAATCCGATGATTCTTTTACTTATTTTAAGGTTAGCAACAGCACGATAATCAGCGATCAAATTACCGCATTAACAACTGATACAGACGGCGTAATCTGGATAGGGACGCGTGGCGGACTACATTCTTTTGATGGGCAAAATATTTTTAGGCATTTTGGTGAAACCGGCCCGATCGATAACCTTATCAGCCAGATAGTTGTCGATAAATTTAATAACAAATGGATTGCTACAGCGAGCGGCCTTACTATATTAAAGGGTGACCTGAGTCCATTCGATCCGGATGCCTGGATTCAGTATACAACTGAAAACAGTGGCCTTGTGCACAACTCCGTAAATAGTGTTTTTGTTGATAATGACCGCGCCGAAGCACTTATTGCAACGGAAGGGGGACTCTCTATTTTTAAAGGGTCTTTTGCCGAAGTACAAAAGAATTTTGATACTGTGGTTGCCGGGCCCAACCCATTTATTTTAGATGGTGAAAATGATCTGTTCACCATTAGAAAATTAAAAGACAATTCGATAGTAAAAATCCTAAACCTTAACGGCAAACTAATTAAAACACTTACCGCAAATAATAAGCAGGTGGATGGTAGCCGCGCCAAATGGAATGGCAGGGATTCCAACGGACATGTTGTAGCATCAGGGATTTATCTTTATCTTGCCTTTACCGAAGACGGAAAATCCGTTGGCGGTAAAATTGCCGTTGTAAGAAAATAAGCGTCACATTATTACTGAAAAACAGCGCGCCCGTTAAAACATCTAAATAAAATGATCAAATCTTTATTAATAAAAAATTTCGCCTTAATCGAGCATAACGAGATCCATTTTCAAAAAGGATTAAATATAATTACCGGCGAAAGTGGCGCGGGGAAATCAATTTTAGTGAATGCCATCAGTCAGTTATGTGGCGAACGCAGCAATCTTGATTTTATCCGGGCCGGAGCAAAAAAAGCCATCATAGAAGCTGAGATCGACCTCAATGAGCGTCCGGAACTTTTGCCCCATCTGCAACAACTGGAAATAGAAGTTGAGGACAACACCCTGCTTATCCGCAAGGAAATTAACCTCTCCGGCACATCGCGTATTTTTTTAAACGATACGCCCGTCCATCTAACCAACCTTAACCGGATTAGCACTTTTTTAATTGACCTGCACGGCCAACATCAACACCAGGTCCTTTTGCACCCGGAAAACCACCTCAGCTATCTGGATTCGTTTGCCGGCCTGCATAGCAGCATTAAAGATTTTGGTAGCCTCGTAAAAACATACGAAACCCTAAAAACCAATCTAACAAAGCTGGAGGCCGAACGCGCGCAGGCCTTACAAATGCGTGATTTGTTCCATTTACAACAGGCCGAAATTGAAGAAGCAGGCCTAGATGAAGTTGATCTGGAACAGCTTAAAGATGAATTGACACGATTGGCCAATTATGAAAAAATCCACGAAGCGGCACAATTACTTGCGAAGAACCTGATTAGCGGCGAGGACAATGCGTCACAGCTGGTTACCGGCTCCGAGGAGCACCTGCGCAATTTGGCATCCATCGATTCACAATTTGACGCGCTTCTCGAAAACCTTATTTCCGCCCGGGAAACCATCGAAGAAATCGGCCAGTTTACGGAGCGCTACCTGGGCAATTTGGAATTTGACCCGGAACGCGCCGAAGCCCTAAGGCAACAAATTGCACAAATCGAGTTCCTGTTAAAAAAATATCAAAAAATAAGCATTTCTGAATTACTCGGTTTTAAAGATGAGCTAAAAGACAAACTTGGCGAAATTGAAAACTACGATGCGCACCTCTCCAGACTAGAAAAAGAAAAGTCACAGCTTGAAAAACTAATCTTAAAAAGTGGGATTGGCCTATCGCAAAAAAGGAAACAAGCCGCGCGGGAGTTTGAAGGAAAGTTAAGCGCTTTTTTAGATGAGATTGGCATGAAAGACAGTCGCTTCGAGTTTGTTCAGGATTGCCTGAATGATGTGAACAGCCCCTTTGAAATAAATCAACAAAAGGTAAAACTTTTCGCTACTGGTTTTGATCAGGTTTTAATCCACTTTTCACCCAATCCCGGCGAAGGCATAAAACCTATTAACAAGATTGCTTCGGGCGGTGAAATTTCACGCATTATGCTGGCGCTTAAATCTGTGTTGGCCGAAAAAGATAAAATGCCCATTTTGGTTTTTGATGAGATTGACAGTGGCATCTCAGGTAAAGTGGCGCAGATTGTCGGTAAAAAAATCAGCGAGCTTTCGCGTTACCATCAAATTATTTGTATCACACACCTGCCACAGATTGCCGCCTTTGCCGATAGCCATTATAAGGTGGATAAAAAAGCGGAACAAGGCACTACAGAAGTCTCAATTACCGAACTTGCGTTTGAAAAACAGATTTCAGAAATCGCCAATTTGCTTGGCGGGGTTTCGCTTTCCCAACAGGCTTTGGACAATGCCTCGCAGCTATTGGACGAGGCGAAAAAGTTGAAGTAAGGGGAATTGTTCTCAACTTTTCTTTGTTTTGCCAAAATGAATTTTGTAGATTAGCCACTTGAAAACATACGCAGGGGTGTCCCGCCAGTAGTGGGACTGAGAGCAGACCCTTTGAACCTGAACCGGTTTATACCGGCGTAGGAAGCATTAAGAACTATAAAGTCTGCCATCCCCCGGCAGACTTTTTTTGTTTTAACCTGTTTATGCAACAGTAAAGATGTGTTGTTTTGTCGTTATGAGAGGCACGAGAATAGTCAGATGAGGGGGATGCTTCGTGCCTCGGAATGACATAGTTTACTTTGTCACTCTGCTCAAGTCGGGTCGGTAAACTTTGGTTCACAGGTTGATCAAACCTAATCACAAACGAGATAACCGTATCAATAGCTGTACATTTTTTGGAGATTTTTTTATATGCGTCATCATTTTTTCCTTTTTTCTTTGTTCCTTTTTCTTTCTTCTCTCTCCGCCCAGACACAAGTAATTAAGGGCCGCGTCCTTTCTGTTGAAACCGGTAAACCTATCGTCAATGCCGAGATTAAAATCAAAGAAAACGGCGCTGGCACAACAACCAACGGTGAAGGAGCTTTCTCGCTAAAAATTGAACCCACCACATCTGTAACACTTTTGGCAACACACGTGGCCTATTTACCCCAGTCTAAAATTTTTAACTTTTCTAATGCCCCGAACACTATTCTCTTCCGGCTAAAACCTTATGTGATGGAAAGCCAGCCTATTGTTATTACAGATACCCGCGCAACGCGTCATGAGACCCCGGTAACCTTTAGCAACAAATCGGCAGAAGAAATAAAAAACAGCTACGCGGCCAGTGATGTGCCAATGTTACTCAACGATATGCCCAACATGTATGTTTATTCGCTAACCGGCGACGAGATCGGTTACTCCTTTGTAAAAATCCGTGGATTTGACCAGAAACGTGTGGGTGTAATGATCAACGATATTCCGTTAAATGACCCCGAAGACCAGCAGGTGTATTGGGTGGATATGCCCGACCTCGCAGAGAATATTGAAGACATACAAGTGCAACGTGGCATTGGCAGCTCGGTTTATGGCACCTCCACTTTTGGCGGATCGATAAATATAAACACCTCGCCAACACCGGGGGAATCCAAACTAACTATTCAGTATGGCGGGGGTTCCTTTAATACACGTAAATTTTCCAGCGCTTTCAACTCAGGGCTGGTTGCCGGGAAATACAGTTTCTACGGGCGTTATTCTCAATTATCGAGCACCGGCTTCCGTAAGAACTCCGAAAGTAAATTGTGGTCCTATTATTTTAATGCCGCACGCTATGATGACAACATGGTCACCAAATTAAACTTGTTTGGTGGCCCTGAACTGACTAAGCCGGATTGGGATGGCATCCCGCAAAACATCCTCGCCAAAGACCGCACTTATAAAAAGGAGACTTATAATAATAGTGTTGATAATTTTCATCAGCAGCATTATCAGTTAATAAACGAATGGGATATTTCCGACCGCCTGCAACTTTCAAACTCTGTTTATATGATTAAAGGGCTGGGTTATTATGAAAATTTAAAAACGGGTAAAAAATTATCCGACTTCGGCATGTCCACTTTTCAAACATCCGACCCCTCGCTTTTTGGCACCGATTCGCTGGATTATTATCTTTCTGATGCCGATACTTTGATCCGAAGTGGAAATCAATATTCTGTAAAACGGACAGACCTTGTCCGCCAAAAATGGGTCGATAAAACACAACTGGGCTTTATCAGCAAGGCCAATTTTGAAAGTGATGAAGGTAAAATGACCATTGGGCTTTCAGGCTATCTTTTTAATTCCGAGCACTACGGTAAAGTGGTTTGGGCCAAAAACCTGCCAAGCCAATACAGCCCTGAACGCGAATATTATAATTATAACGGAGATAAAAAATCACTTTCTGCCTTTGTAAATTATTTATATAAATATACTAGCGATATAAATATTTTAAGCAATTTGTTGTACGAATATAAAACAGCCGGATTTAAGCAAAATGAAACCGCTTTATTTAACGGGGACAAAATCAACAGCTATAATATTGATTATAGTTTTCTCAGCCCACGCATGGGCATCAATTATACAGTCAACAAAAATCTCAGCTTGTACTCCAACCTATCAGGTGCCCTGCGTGAGCCATCGGATGATGACTTATACAACACCTTCACCGGCCCTGATGATATTGGCGTGGCGCCGTTGTTTGCCCAAAGTGATACACTGCGCAGCAATGGTAAAATTACAGGCGTTGATTGGAAAAACCCTTATGTAAAACCGGAAGAACTAGTCGATTTTGAACTGGGGATAAATTATACCAACACATTTATCAACGCGTCGGTCAATTTATATTGGATGGATTTTCGTAATGAAATAATTGCATCCGGTGGCCTGGATAAAGATGGCTCGCCCATAAAAGGCAATGCGGAAAGTACCATCCACCGTGGGATAGAATTAACGGCCACATCAAAGCTGGGCAACCATTTTCAGGTGAGCGGTAATTTTGCCTACAGCCAAAACTTCTTTAAAAAATTTATTGAGAAGCAATATAACTGGAGCACCGGCAAGGTCGATGAAGTGGATTTAAGCGGCAATAACATTTCCAGCTTTCCATCTATAATCGCCAACCTCAAGTTTACAGCAAATTATGGGACGCTTTTTACCTCACTTTCGGTTCAGCATATTGGTAAACAATATCTTGATAACACCGAAAATGAATCCCGTATTATAAACAGCTTTACCACCATGGGGCTGTTTTCATCTTATAAAATTATTACAAATAATGATATGCCGGATGTAAGGATAATCTTAAAAATTAATAACCTACTGGATGCAGAGTATGAGACTGCCGGATATTACGATCCCTGGTCCAACCAAAATTATTATTGGCCGGCAGCAGGCAGAAATATATATGCAGGTCTGCAATTAATGCTGTAAAAGGTGGGACAATTATCACAACGGGGCAATTAAAACATGTTTACATAAAGACTAAATTATCCGAATACTGAAATTACTCTAATAATCAGCTTTCTTACAATTCTCTGAGGGGGGAAAATTGAAAAAGATTGTGATCATCGCCAATGGCGAACCACCTACACCTGACCAATTAAAAACCATAAAAACACAGTATGACTATATTATTGCCGCTGATGGCGGAATTTGCTGGTGCCTGGACAATGATGTAACGCCCGATTGCCTGATTGGGGACATGGATTCGTTCGACTCACTTCCGGTTGGCATATCACAAAGTACAAAACTTTTAAGGATTCCCGATCAAAATACAACCGACATGCAAAAAGCCCTGGCTTATGCAGCTTCGTTAAACCCCGAAGTGATTGAAGTTTTTGCTTCTTTTGGAAAACGGACCGACCATAGCCTGGGAAATGTTTTTATTTTAAACAATTATTCGGCACGACCAAAACTTATTATGCACGACCATTTTGGTACTTTTTCGATACTGATGCCAGGAATAGAAAAGTTTTCAAATAAGAAAGGCCAGACCATTTCCCTTTTTGCCCTTTCAGAACTCTTAGATATCCAGTTAGATGGTTTTGAGTTCCCTGTAAACAGAGAGAAACTGGCAACACCATTTTTAGGTGTAAGTAATATGATAGCAAAAGACAGCGCCTCTATAAGTTTTGAAAAAGGCAAGCTATTGGTTTACGAGCTGAATCAATAAGAAGTGTGAAATTATGAATTACTGAATTAATGTTTCATAAACTGTATATTGCGTAACAAGCGATGACAAAAACTCATCGCACCATGTCTTTAATCATACAAATCATTAATCCAATAATTCTGCTATCCTCATGTTTTTAGATATTTCCATTTTTTCAATTTATATTTTTATTTTGCTGCTTCTTGGCTGGAAAGCCCGCCAAAAGAACCCGACACAAGAAGCGTATCTATTAAGCAGCCGTTCATTAAGTTTGCCCGCATTGGTCGCTACGCTGGTTACAACTTGGTACGGTGGCATTTTAGGCGTAGGCGAATTCATTTACACACAGGGCATCTCGGCTTGGGTGGTTTTTGGCATTCCTTACTACTTTTTTGCAATTCTCTTCGCGCTGTTTGTTGCGCCCAAGATACGCCGGGCAAAATATATTTCAATCCCCGATTTACTCTATAAAAACTATGGCCCACTTGCCGGTTTAATTGGCAGCTTTTTTATTTTATTTATTACCTCCCCGGCTCCCTATATTTTAATAACCGGTATTTTAATCAGTTATTTGCTGCATATTCCACTATTTTATTCTGTGATTGCCGCAACCCTGTTTTCAATAATTTATGTTTTTAAAGGAGGCTTCAATTCGGTTGTTCAAACAGACAAGTTTCAATTTCTGCTTATGTTTGGCGGGTTTATTTTATTGTTTATTTTTTTAGTGGTTGAATATGGCAACCCGTTAAATCAGCTTGAACAACTCAGCCTATCACAGCAAAGTTTTAACGGTGGGATGTCTTTCCAAAATATATTAGTCTGGTTTCTTATTGCCAGCTGGACCTTTATCGATCCCGGTTTTCATCAGCGCACGGCAGCAGCCAAAAACCCAGCCACGGCAAAAAAAGCCATCCTGGTTTCGGTTTTATTTTGGTTCGTTTTTGATATGCTCACGCTGTGGACAGGTATTTACGCCGCCGCCCTTTTACCCAATATCGACCCATTGATGATTTACCCGCTCATCGCAGAGCAGGTATTGCCGCCCATTTTAAAAGGTATTTTTATCATTGCATTATTGGCCACAGCCATGTCCACCATCGATAGTTTTTCGTTCCTTTCGGCACAAACATTTGGCCGGGATATAATCGCCTATTGGAATAAAAAGAACAGTGACCCTGAAATTGAGCATTACACGCAAATTGGGCTTGGCCTTACGGCGATTGTTGCATTGGGGCTCATTTGGATTTTCCCATCGGTGGTTTCTTTGTGGTACACACTGGGCAGTTTGTTTATCCCCCCACTGCTTATCCCGGTGGTTAGCGCGCTTTATCCAAAAATAAAGCTGCCCGGCAATAATATTGTTGTTTTAATGATCTCAGGATTTACAACAAGCCTGGCCTGGTTTTTAATAGGAACCTTAAATAACAATCTATATCCCTTTGGGTTGGAACCATTTATTCCGGGGTTGATTGTGAGTCTATTTTTATTTGTGGGGTTTTTAATCGGTAAGTCAAAAGTTTAATTTTCTGAAATTTTAAACTAGTACAACGCCACAACTACTTCTGACGCTAAAAAAAATTACTCATGCCCTAAAGCAATAATCGGGTCCATCTTCGCAGCTTTTGCGGCCGGGTAAAGGCCCGCGCCCAGGCCAACAATACTCGTTATAAACACTGCGGCAATAACAATCCATACGGGAATAACAAAAGGAATATCGAGGTACATATTTGCAACAAAGGCCAAACCAAATCCCAGCGCCATGCCCAATACACCGCCAACCAAACTAAGCAGAATCGATTCATTTAAAAACTGGGCCATAATTGTACTGCGCCTGGCACCCACAGCCTTGCGGATACCAATTTCGCGAGTTCGTTCGGTGACCGTGACCAGCATAATGTTCATCACGCCAATACTGCCTACCAAAAGTGAAATCAACCCCAAGAACATTGCGGCAATCTGAACCTGATTGGCAATACCACGAAAAGTATCTACAAGTGAATCATTGGAAAAAATGGCGAAATCATTATCCGCGCCCGGCGGTACTTTTCGTTCACGGCGGATAACCCCGATTACCTGATCCTTAGCTTCCTCAAAGAGGTCTACATCTTTAACGCTAATTGTTATATTGGCCGATCGTTCCCTTCCAAAAATCCCAACAAAAGTTGATAATGGAATCACAACAATATTGTCTTTACTCCCTCCCAACGCTTGTTCGCCCAGTTCCTCGATAAACCCCACAACTTTAAATTTTAGCCCTTTTATTTTTACAAACTTGCCAACAGGGTCTTCAAAAGGAAAAAGCTTTTCTACAGTGTCCATGCCCAAAACAACATTCTTTCGTCGACTGGCAACATCTTCACGGGTAATGGCCCGGCCTTCGGTTATAAAATAGCCGTTATTGGGAAAAAACTCCGGCTCGCCGCCTGCTACGCTGATATTAGGGTTTGTCTTCTTATCACTATATTGTATAACCTGGCCGCCTTTCCATATTTCAGCGCCGGCATTAAGAACAAGGTCACACTCCTCGCGCACGACTTCGGCCAGTTCCGGTTGCAAATTTTTCCGATATTGTTTATCCCCTGCGCCAACCTGAATCCCGCCGAAAGCATCCCATTTTTGTACCTGAAAAGTGTTAGCGCCCAACATATTTAAATCAGCTGAAAGCGACGCAAAATAGCCTTCGAGGACGGCAACAATGGCAATAACCGTGGCAATGCCGATGGTAATGCCCAAGACGGTCAATAAAGAGCGCAGTTTGCCCGATGTCAATTGAGCCAGTGCAATTTGTAAATTATCTTTTAACATAGAAATTCTCTGGATACTGGATGCTGGATACTTGATACTGGATTTTAGATTTTGGATTTATCTCTCAACGCTATGTTTTAATATTACTGAGCTTAGAAATTTATTTCTTTTTCTGCCCAAAACATTAAGATTATTGTATAAAAAATTAAATTGCTTTCCATCCTTTAATGCGCCTGTTTCAAACATCGTTTCGAGATGATCAATAGTTTCGTCGTTTGAAGAAGGGGCATAAACTATAAACCGAATAAAATCATTTTTTTACTTTCTACGACCATGTTTTTCAAAAATATTTGATCGGACACTTTTTGAAGAGCGTCGAATCTGACTACCTTCTTCATACAGTTCAAACTTGGGCAATTACAAACTCATTTTATGAATTCCAATTGTCATCTACCGTGCGAGCCGCCAAATTTCCAATTTTTTAAAACTCACATTGTTTCCTTAATTTGATAACTTAGTTCTCATCAAAAAAGAATCTCTACATAAATTCAAATATCCAGTATCAAGTATCCAAAAGCCAGCATCCAGCATCCAGCATCCAGTATCCAGCATCAAGATTACTCATACCTCAATGAATCAATCGGGTTCATATTGGCTGCTTTATAAGCCGGATAAAATCCCGAAACAACCCCGACAAATGTAGAAAACAAAAATCCAACGGCAATGGAGCTAAAAGCCACACCACCTTCCACGGTCATAATATTTAAAATTAAAGAGCCAACGATAATACCGGCAAAAATCCCAATAAACCCGCCGATGGACGAAATGGCCACAGACTCCAGCAAAAACTGGCTTAAAATATTGCGCCGCCTGGCCCCAACGGCTTTTCGCAGCCCGATTTCTTTTGTACGTTCGGTAACGCTTACCAACATAATATTTGTGATGCCAATGCCGCCCACCAATAAAGAAATGGCGCCAATAATAATGATTATCGCGTAGAGGCCCGAAGTTGCGTTCTTATAAAACCCGGTTAATTGGGTCTGTTCATTAATGGAAAAATTATCTTTCTCGGCCGGACGCACATGGCGCTCACGTCGAAGGATTCCACGCAGTTCTTCTTTCATGTCCTCTACGTTTTCGGGTGTTTCGGTCAACACAGCGATTGTTAGCCCACGGTGCCCACCAAAGGCATTGCGAAAAGTACCCACCGGAACAACGGCATAATTATCACGGCTTTGCCCGAAAAAGTTGCCACGCTTTTCCAAAATGCCCACAACCCGGTATTTTAAACCATCAATTTTAATACGCTCGCCCAGGGCGTTTTTTGTCTCAAATAATTTTTGGGCCAAATCCGAGCCCAGCACACATACAGGGACTTTGTTACGCACATCCAGTTCCGTTAGAAACCGCCCTTGCCCCGGCACTATGCCCGATGTTTCAAGAAACTTTTCTGTTGTGCCAAGAACGGGGATATTTTCAAATTTGGTTTCTCTAAAGCCGACGGTTTTCATGGAAACGATTTGGGGGGCCACAAAGTCGGCAAGTGTGCTGTATTTTTCTACAGCTTCATATTCTTGCCAGGTTATGTTTTTACGATTGCGGTAAGTCCAAAATTCTTCGGTAGGCACCCAGGGAAATTTTTCCACATAAACCACCGATGAACCAATATCCGATAGCACCGAGTTTATATATTCGTTTAGGCCCTGAATGGTTGTCCAGATTGTAATGATGGTTGTAACGCCAATAAAAATACCAAGTGTTGTAAGGAAGGAGCGCAGTTTATGGCTAACTATCGAAACACCGGCCATTCTAAAATATTCTGCGATTGTCGCAAAACTGTTTTTAATCATAATTTTAAATGATTGTAAATATCTTTTCTTTATAAATGTTTAAAATTTTTAAATACGAAAATTATTAAAACTATTTACCTGCACACTTTTTTCATTTGAGATATTCTGCCTTCAATCTTTCAATGCTAGTGTTTTACCTGCTCGTCCGACAATATTTTACCATCCAGCAAACGGATAATACGATGCGAATGTTGGGCAATATCTTCTTCGTGCGTTACTAAAATTATTGTGTTGCCTGCTTTATGCAAATCATCAAAAAGCTGCATAATTTCTTTACCTGTTTTAGAATCAAGGTTGCCTGTCGGTTAATCGGCTAAAATTATTGAAGGGTTGTTGACCAATGCGCGGGCCACGGCCACACGTTGTCTTTGTCCACCGGATAGCTCGTTCGGTTTATGGTGCATCCGGTCGCCAAGCCCAACTTTTTCCAAGGTATTTTTAGCAATCTCTTTCCGCTCTTGCCGGGTTGTCCCGTTATAAATCAACGGTAATTCAACATTATGCAGGGCGGTGGCACGCGGCAAAAGGTTAAATGTCTGGAAGACAAAACCGATTTCTTTGTTGCGTATCTCGGCCAGTTCATCATCAACAAGTTCGTTTACTTTTTGGGCATTTAAAACATATTCCCCATTGCTTGGTACATCCAGGCAGCCAATAATATTCATTAGTGTAGATTTGCCCGAACCCGATGGCCCCATTATCGCAACATACTCATTTTTTGCAATTTGAACATCAACACCGTTTAGTGCGAACACTTCTGTTTCACCAAGATCATAAACCTTATAAAGGCTCTTCATGTCAATCAGCATTTTTATCTTCCTTTTCTTTTAGTTTAATACGATCGCTATTTTTAAGCGTTTTATTTATTGCCTTGAACGGTGCGGTAATAACCTCATCGCCTTCATTTAAACCACTCAAAATCGCATAATGCGTGTCATCACTGATACCCAGCTTTACCTGTTTGGCCACAGCTTCTTTGCCCTCTTTTACAAAAACGACTTCAACCATTTCTTCTTTATCTTTTTTATTAACCGCTTCCTTATTTTCATCGGGATGGTCTTCAACATTCTTTTTCTGAGTGAGCCGGTCTTTTTCCCGTACAGTTACCGATTGGATTGGCACACGCAAAATATTATCCATTTTTTCGGTGTAAACATCTACCGTTGTACTCATCCCGGGGCGGAAACGCTCATCGGCATTTTTAATTGTTATGGTCACCTTAAAACTGGTTACCTGTTCTTGTGTACCTAAACCTTTAGTTATGGCCGAATTAGCGATCTCGGTTACAACACCTTTAAAAGTTGTATCGGGGAAAGTGTCTAACTCAACATCAGCCGTATCGCCGATGGAAATCCCCACAACTTCATTTTCATCCACCTCTATCACCGATTCCATCACAGAGAGATCGGATACAATCAAAATAACATCTTCGGAAAAAGTGGCGCCAATGGCGATCTCGCCTTGTTCTTTATTAAGTTTTGTTACGACGCCATCCATCGTGGCAAAAAGCCGGGTTTTGCTTAATTGGTCGGCAGCCTCGTCTTTCGATGCTTCCATCTGTTCGCGGTTGCCCAACTGTGCATCAAAACTTGCCAGTGCCGATTCATATTCGGCATCAGAAATCAAGCCTTGTTCATGCAATTTTTTGGAGCGTTCCAAATCGCTGGCCGCTTTTTTTTCATTGGCAATGGCCGCCAACAAAGCCGAGTTGGCCCTTTTTAATGCGGCAGCGTACTGGTTGCGTTCCAACTCCACCAGAAGCTGGCCCTTTTTAACCGGGTCGCCTTCTTTAACGGTAAGGTTTACAATTTTGCCGGAAACATTGGCGCTTACTTTTACTTCCACCGCAGGCTCTACCTGGCCGGAACCTGTCACTTTTTTTATGACTGTACCCTTTTCAATTATTTCTGTGGTAACTTCCAGGCCTTTTTCTTCCTTTAAAAGATTTACAATAATAAGCGCGCCTACAATCACCACTACCCCGATGATGATTAATTTTTTTTTCATCTTTTTCCTCAAATCTCAATAAACAGAATTGATCAAACCGAGTAAATTAATTCTTCAGTTTCTTTTCTGTAATCCCAAGCTCATTGTCCAACTGCGCCAAGGTGATTAATGTATTATAGCGGGCCGCGATCAATGTCTCTTCCGCCCGTGTAAGTTTTACCTGTGCTTCGCGTACATCAAGTGACGTACCAGCACCAATTGTATAGCGTTCTTTCGCTAAACGAAGCTCTTCTTTTGCGGCTTCCAGGTTTTCTTCATTGATATGAGTGATTTCCACATACGAGATATAATCATCATAATATCCCTTAATCCGGGATTTTAATGAGCGCAAATAAGCGACCTGGATTTCCTGGGAATTCATTTTATTGATTTTAGCTTTCTGAACATTTACATAATCCGTCATGCCGTTAAATAAATTCCAGTTTAAAGAAATCCCGACGCTCCAAACATATTCCAGATTCAATTTTTTATATATTTTTTCCAACTCCGAGTTACGACGATTATACTGAAAATACGCGGACAGGCTTGGGTAGTACTGGGCTTCTGCCAAAGAGACGCCATGTTCAAAAGATTTAATATTCGCTTCATTCCGTTTTAAAGCAGGCTGGTTTTCCAGGGCATCGTCGATAAGCGCATTTATTGATTGCAGTTTTTCCTGGTTTTCAACAACGCTTTGAATTTCCAGGGCGTGGTCAGGCTCTCTGCCCAAGGCCAAATTGAGATTACGCCGCGCTGCTTCCATCACGTTTCTTTGGCTTAATAAGCTAATCTTATCATTACCAAGGTTCACCTTAGCCTGAAAAACATCCAGCTTGGCCTTAGACCCAAGTTCAAACATTTTCTGTGTCAGTTTTAGCTGGCCTTCGCTGCGTTGAACAGCTACTTTATTTACCTCGTACAATTTAATTTGTTTAAGCAGGTCAAAATAGCTGGATTGAACCGACAAAATCACCGCATTCATTTCTGCGGCTAAATCATAATCAGACGATTTCTCATCAACCGCTGCTTTGCTAATCCGATTCCACCAACGTCCACCATCAACAATATTTTGGTTTACCGAGAGATTTAACGAGTTATCCTTAACATACTGCTTATCTGTTTTAATTCTAGCGGTACCATAAATAGGCCGGCCTGTAAGAGGATCAACATCAACAACAACATCGTTAAGTGTTCTTTCCGAACTACCAACGGTGGTCTCTCCCTTACGAAAGCTCAAATCTATAGTCGGCAAAATACCGGAGTAGCTACTCAGTATATCTTTTTGGGCAGCCTGGTTACTGTATTCTTTTTGTTTTAATGTACTATTGTTTTTTAAAGCTATACTTATACAATCATTAAGGCCTAGTTTTTCCTGTGCAAGCACGTTTCCTGTAAACATTAAAACCGCGATGAATATTATCATCAATTTCATACTTAAATCTCCTTTAATAAATTTTATTACATAAACATTTGTGCAAAGCCGATTCCGATAAATGCATACACAAGGTATAATGAAATAATTGTTGCGTAACTTTTTGTCGCGCTGAATTTATAAATCACGGAAAAGGCAACTGAATAAACGAAAATTTTCCAGATAACAAAAACATCCGCTAAATTTAACACCTGGAATAAAAATGTTTTGGAATCATCCAAATCCAACAGTAATGCAAGGCTTGTATAAACTTCCATTGTACCCTTGCTAAGCATCAATGGCAGTTTCACGATTCCTTCGAGCACACCTATCAATCCGGCCCAAGCCGATGCAGAAAACAATGTTTTATACGACGCGCTTCCACCAAAAACAAAATTACCAAATACCAATAAAACAAGGGCAATAACTAGCGGGATAACAAATGTCATCAGTACAATGGTAATTGCCGGCATATAGTATATTTTAAAATCTGTAGGATTTTCTATGTCATCTATCGCTGCTTCTTTGGCTGTTTCCGGAATCATCTGAGATTCATTGATAATATTTTTGGAATACTCCATCTGAAGCTCTTGTGTCGAATAAGTAAAAACAAGCCCAAAAGCCATCGTTATAATAATGGGGACAATCCAGACTGGATTTGTCCTTAAACTTTCAAATACTTGTTGAGGGTCAGTAAAAACTTTTGTTAATAATGAAACAGTGTTCATATTACCATCGGGTTGTTGATTGGTTTGTTCTGTCATTTTGGCCTCCTAAAAACGATCTAACTGACGTGAAGTAATTTTAAAAGTTGCAAGATTGTATTTTTGAGCAATAATTTATAAAGGATTTACCTGAAATACTACGGGAAAGAGAAAAGTACAAAAAAGAAATAATCAGCTACACTAACCTAAATTGAGTGCATGTTTTTTATTTACTCAAAACGATTTTTATTGTCCAGGATAAATTTAATACAGGCATCATGATCATTTTCTACCTCGCCATCCAAAATGGCTTCTTCCACAAATTTCTTAACCTCGCCGATTAAACGTCCCGGTTTACAGTTAAAAATTGCCATAATTTCCTGTCCGTTCACCGGTGGCTGGAAATTTCGGATTCGGTCACGCTCTTCAACTTCAACTACCTTTTTTAAAAGATATTCGTAATTGCCCAAATACCGTTTTACCCGGTTGGGATTTTTTGAAGTAATATCTGCACGGCACAAGATCATCAAATCGTCGAACTCATTCCCGGCCAAAAAAAGCAAGCGGCGCATCGCCGAATCGGTCACTTCGTCGCTGATTAATGCCATGGGGCGCAGGTGCAAACGGACCAGTTTTTTTACATAATCGATTATTTCATTGGAGTATTTGAGACGTTTAAGGATGGCACGCGCCATACGTTCACCAACAACTTCGTGGCCATGAAATGTCCAACCCGTAGCTTCCACAAAACGTTTGGTCCGCGGCTTGGCAATATCATGGAACAGCCCCGCCAACCGCAATTCCAACTTATTACTTGTTTTGGCAAGATTGTCTATTACCTCCAAGGTGTGGTAAAAAACATCTTTGTGATGAAATTCTTTTTTCTGTTCCACCCCTTTCATCACGATTGCCTCGGGTAAAAATTGTTTTAAAAGCCCACACTCTTCCAACAACCTTAACCCAAAAGAAGGCACATCAGCCATCAGGATTTTATTAAACTCATCCTGGATCCGTTCTACAGAAATAATGGCGAGGCGTTCGGCATTTTTTGTGATGGCCTCAAAAGTGTCTTGCTCAATTTCAAATTTAAAACGGCTGGCAAAGCGGATGGCACGCATCATGCGTAAAGGGTCATCGCTAAATGTTTTACCTGGCTCCAGTGGCGTTCGGATAATCCCTTTTTTTATATCTTCCCGGCCATTATAAACATCAATAACCGCACCGAAATTTTCTTCAGAAATATCCATGGCCAGGGTATTTATGGTAAAATCCCGGCGGCTTAAGTCGGTTAAAAGATCGGCCTGCTTTGTAACCGGATTGCGCGAATTAAAATCGTAAGACTCCTCGCGGGCATTTACAAATTCCAGGCTATAACCTTTGTAATTGGCCATAAACGTACCAAAACGTGGATACTGGACAAGCGTCTTAATCTTAAGTTCTTTTTTCAGGACAGTGGCAAATTTCATGGCATCGCCGACCACGACAAAATCGATATCTTTGCCCGGCTTACCAAGAATCTTGTCACGTACAAAGCCACCCACCACATAGATTTTGTAATCACAGGATTGCGCAATGGCGTTTATTCTTTTAAAAAGTTCATTTTCTGTCATACCGTTTTATCTCTTCGTGATTAACCCTAATCGAAAACATTTACGCTTTCCGAAAGTAAATGTACTACCTAAATTGCTAAAGTAAAATTTAGAAGATCACAAAAAACAAGTATCAAATAACAAACCTAAACTCCGGGCTATAAATATTCCCCGACAGGGGACTTTTTATATGGCATTTAAGTGATTGTTCCTTTGTACTTTAGAATTTTTGGTATATTAAAGCCCATGCTTGGCTTCCCAATTGCATAAGCCTAATAAAAATAGAAAATCCCCCACAAAATGTGGAGGATTTGTTATGAAGGTAATTTAGGATGGATTGGGCAATCTTTCAATCACTTTACAGCAAGAATTTTATTGTACTGCGATTGATTTTTTAATACCTCGATGGCACTGGCCACCTGGGCATCATCATCAATAGAATATTGATAATTTCCCTTCCGGCCAAAATACTTCTCGGCCAGTTCGAGCTTCAAAAACTTTTTGATTTGCGTATCACAACTTGCCAGATAATTCTCTTTTTCTGAAAGTAATTTTTGTTCCAGATCGCCAAGCAGGGCAAGCATTTCTTTATTGGCGGCTTTTCTGCGCACAATCTTTTTCAGACGGTTTATTTCACGGCTTCCTTCAACACTATAGTCAAAATTATTCTCTTTAAGATAGGTCTTAAACTCAGCAAGAATCGCATTGCTAATTTCAAACTTTCCCTGCCATTGTGGATGAATTTGATGATAATGTACGGCAAAATTGAACAACATATTTTTACGGATTAGTTCTATCACCACATAATCTAAAGAATCGCCTTTTACATACAAATCGGGCTGCACACCGCCATGGTCAAAAACCTCGCGTTTATTCTGTGTAAAATAAATATCCGCCAAAGTATCGGGCTGGTTCGTACCGCCAACAACCACCTCGTTTTTAAAAGAATAATCTCTTTTCTGGA
Organism: Calditrichota bacterium; assembly: GCA_024277115.1. GTDB lineage: Bacteria > Calditrichota > Calditrichia > Calditrichales > J004 > JABFGF01. The sequence continues at coordinate 21,719 of JAJRVW010000119.1, read as the reverse complement.
TAGACCGGCCACTGGGGATATAATATTTTGCCGTGGTTATTTTAACCTTGGTATCACTGTTTTTATCCACATTATACACTTTTTGGACAAGCCCTTTTCCAAAGGTCCTCTCCCCCACAATTACCGCCCTGTCTAAATCCTGCAATGCGCCGGCCACAATTTCTGAGGCGCTGGCGCTGCCGCCATCCACCAAAACCGCAAGCGGAACATCCGCCAAAATGGGCTGGTTGCGGGTTTTAAAAACAACTTCGTTTTCCCTAAAACCTTTTGTATAAACTACCGTTTGGCCTTTGGGAACAAAAATACTAACAATATCTACAGCTGCATCCAATAAACCACCGGGATTGCCACGTAAATCTAAAATAACTTTTTTGATCGTGCCTTTTTCTTTAAGCTCACGGATGGCACGTTTTACTTCCCGCGCTGCTTTATCGGTAAAACCATTTAGGCTTATATAGGCAACGCCCGGATCAATAAACCCGGCATAACCCACATCTTCGATTAAAATTTCAGAACGTGTAAGGGTCATCTTAAGGTTTTCAGAATAGCCTTCACGATAAAGCTCCAAATCAATAGTTGTACCGATTTCACCACGCAATAATTTAGATACTTTACTGATATTATAACCTTCAACATTTTGCCCGTCGATATTTACAATAATATCCCCTGCCTGGATTCCGGCACGTTTTGCCGGTGAGTTATCCATGGGAGAAACGATTGTAATTTTTTTATTTTTCATCCCGATTTCCATACCAAGCCCGCCATACTTGCCTGTGGTGATCATTTTTAAGCGGCGTTCACCATCTTCTTCGATAAAAACCGTGTATGGGTCTAGCTCCTCAAGCATGCCATCAATCCCGGCCTTAACCAGTGGATAGGGATCGATTTCATCGACATAATGTAAATTGATTTGTTCGAACACATTTTGCATGTGCTGCCAGCTTTTTTTCAGTTTATAATAATAATCCTGTTCGGCTTCGGGTGGCCAGGCGCTGGCAGAAAGGAAGAAAAAGGAAAGGAATAATAATATCAGGTTCCTTTTTTTCATAATGATCTCCGTTTTATGGTAAGTTTATGCGTTCTATTATTTGTCGGTGAATTGCCTCGATAACTTGAGTAGCGTTAATAATCACAAACCTCTCTGGCTGGCTTCGGGCAAGTGTTTCGTAGCCATTACATACTTTTTTATAAAAATCCAATCCGGCAGATTCCAGCCGATCGGCCTCCTGGCCACTCTCAATTCGTCTCTGAAAAGCATCTTCCGGGCTTATCTTAAGATAAAAAGTAACCGCCGGTAAAATCCCAAAAGTTGCAAATTGATTAACGTGCTCGATTGTCGCTTGTTCCAATTCACGGCCAAATCCCTGGTAGGCGCTGGTCGAGTCCACAAAACGGTCGGCAATAACATAATGGCCTTTTTTTAATAAAGGGATTATTTTTTCTTCGGTAAGCTGTACCCTCGCCGCGCTAAACAGAAGCAATTCGGCCCGGGCGTTCATTCGGATATGTTCTTTGTCCAAAAGTATGGCGCGGATTCGTTCGGAAATTTCTGTCCCGCCCGGCTCCCGCAAAACAAAAACCTTGTGCCCTTTATTTTCAAGATAGGATTTTAGGCGCGCAATTTGTGTGCTTTTCCCCGAGAAATCTATCCCCTCAAAAGAGATGAAACGTTTGTTTAGTTCTTTAGAAATCATTTTATCCTGTTTTAATTTCAAATTATGAATTACAAATATTGTTTTCCTCGTTCCAAATCTCCAGATTTGGAACGTTCATGAGTTTAAACTTTGTTTCAGTCTATCCAAGATATTAAAATCTTGGAATAGAACAGTAAAAAATTGTCTTTACCTTTTTTATCTCTGTCAGGAGACAGCTCCTACAATTTTCAACCTTGTTCCCGTAATTCATAATTTTTAATTCGTAATTTCTTTTTACTTTTCCCTTCCACAATCAAAACCAGTTCGCCCTTAACTTTTTTATCTATCAATGATTCGGATAGTTCTTGCAAGGTACCGGAGATAAACTCTTCAAACTTTTTTGTAATCTCCCGTGCAAGAACACAACGCCGTTCACCCAAAGCCTCGGCAAGCTGGGCTAAGGTTTTATGGATACGGTGCGGCGATTCGTAAAAAATTATCGTGCGGGTTTCATCAACAAGAGAGGCAATACGGGTTTGACGCCCTTTTTTATGCGGCAGAAAGCCTTCATAAACAAAGCTTTGCGTGGGCAGGCCCGATGCAATCAAAGCGGCAATAAAAGCCGACGCGCCCGGAATAGGGATAACACGGATCCCATTTTCCACACAGGCACGAACCAGATGATAACCCGGATCAGAAATCCCCGGTGTCCCGGCATCCGAGATAAGTGCGATGGATTCCCCTGCTTTTAGTTTCTCTACAAGCCAGGGTGTTTGGGTAGGAATATTGTGGCTGTGATAACTTTTTAAAGGTGTCTGGATCGCATAATGGTTCATCAAAACAGAAGAGGTACGCGTGTCTTCGGCCGCAATTAAATCAACTGATTTTAAAATATGTACAGCACGGTAAGTAATATCCGCAAGGTTGCCAATTGGCGTGGCAACAAGGTAAAGGGCATTTTCAATTGTCTCCAAATATTATACCCCCCAATCCCGGCAATAACGAAAGTCCTGGTTGATGGTGCGGTTGGAGAGCTTGGCAATAATTGGCGGGCGCCTTTTAAACTGGCTGCGCTGAATACGTTTTTTTATATCGTCGATGGTTTCCTGGTCATAGCCGTTTTCCAAAATAAACGCATCCGGGTAGCGCTCATCGACAAGATAAAATAAAAGTTTATCGAGATGGGCATACGAGTAACCCAGCTCATCCTCGTCGGTTTGTCCTTCCCATAAATCGGCCGAAGGCGCCTTCTCAATGATTTCTTTTGGAACATTCAGATAACGGGCCAGCTCCCAAATCTGCAATTTATACAAATCACCGATGGGGTTTACAGCGCTGGCCAAGTCGCCAAAAATTGTACCATAACCTACCAGTAATTCCGTTTTATTGCTCGTACCTAAAACCAAGGCGCCGGAGGCAGACGAATAATCATACAGTTGGCACATTCTCTCCCGTGCCATCCGGTTGCCCTGCCTTAAACTATCCGCGTCTTTCTTTGATTTAAAAAAAGCATCAACGGGTTCGGAAATATCCACAACATCATACGAAATATTAATTTCCTTTGCCTGGATTTCCGCATGTTTTTGGCTTTCAGGATTGCTTAACCGGTAAGGCATAATCAAGGCATGGACATTTTCGGCACCTAAAGCGCGTTGTGCCAGGCAGGCCACCACGGCAGAATCCACACCGCCGGAAAGCCCGAAGACAGCTTTTGTAACGCCAATTTTATTCAACTCCTCCCGAATAAATAATTCGAGGGCATTGCAAACCCATTCCGGGTTAATTTTTAACATAGTTTTAATCCGTACTATTTTGTTTTATTAAAAATTCGATCACGATATTTCGTTAATGACAAGCTTTATTTCATCCATTAAATTTTCCAGGGTAAACGATCGCATTCCCCACTTTGCCACAGCATTGTCTGCCGCTTTTCCATGGATAAAATTAGCCGTGACAGCTGCTTCGGTTAAATCCATCCCACCGGCAGTTAACCCGGTTATTATTCCGGCAAGCAAATCGCCTGTGCCCCCTTTTGCCAAACCCGGATTTCCTGTCGGGTTGATGAAAACCCCATCTTCCTTTTTACCCACCATAGATGGCGCACCCTTCAGGTTTGTTACGGCTTTGCACTGTTTGTTAAAATCCTGTAAAGCTTTCCAGGGTTGGTTTTTTAGCACTTTTTTTGATTTTGGAAATAATCGTCCAAACTCACCAAAATGTGGCGTAAGTAGTACATTTCCATTTAACGACTTAATAATCTCAGGCTTAGTTGAAAGAAAAAACAACGCATCGGCATCGATGATAATTTTCTTTTTTTGTTTGACAGCGTATTGGATTACTTGGTCCAGAAGTTGAATAGTTTCCGCATCCCTGCCAATCCCCGGGCCAACAAGCACACCATGTGCCCAGTCAATTTTTTCCTTTATTAAAGAAAATGCCGACTTGCCCAAAACACCGGGCGTATACTCCGGCAAGGCCAGACTCATTTGTTCTGTTAATTTAGTTTCCAACACCGGGTTTAATGATTCCGCCACACCGCTTATAACCAACCCGGCCCCGGCAAGTGATGCACCTTTTGCCGCCAACACAACAGCGCCAGTCATTCCGGTTGATCCGCCTAAAATAAAAACCCGGCCGGCTGTATGTTTATGCAGCTCGGGATCAGGCGGTTCTATGGACAAATCACTTTCGTCAATTAGGTGAACTTCAATATTGGGGTCATCTTCAACGTCAAGCGGAAAACCAATATCGATAATTTCCAGTTCACCAACAAAAGAACGGGCAGGATAAAAATACTGACTGAGCTTAGGCAACCCCATAGTAAGTGTTTTGTTTGCCAGCACGACAGGACCGGCCGGTACGCTAAAATCACTATTTAAACCTGACGGTATATCAACGGCAAAAACAAATTGCCCCTGATCGTTAATCCACTCAATCAATTCAGCATAGATACCTCTTGAGCCACCTTGTATGCCTGTACCCAGGAGGGCATCGATTATAATGAATGGATTTTGAGGCACCTCAATATCCTGCGCCGAACTAACCTCAATGATATCAATACCACTGTTTAAACATATTTGTAAATTGGTCAACGCATCGCCGCTAATAGATTCCTTTTTTGCAGCCAGGTAAACATAAATATCAATACCGTTTTTCTCAAGGTAGCGCGCAATTACAAATCCATCACCGCCGTTATTTCCCTTTCCGGCAAAAATTATTACTGTAAAGATTTCTTCTTTATCACACAGTTCTAAAATTGCCTCGGCTGTATTACGCCCGGCATTCTCCATTAAAACAATCCCTGGAATGCCAAAATCATTTATTGACCGTTGGTCCATCTCACGCATTTCATTGCCTGTGACAACACTTATCATTGTAAATTCCCTGTAAAATGGGGTGGATTGCTTTTATGTTTTGGATTGATAAACTTAAACTATTATTTTTATTCCGCTAGATAATTCTATCTTGACATGATAAGGAACAAATAATTAGTTTCACACCTGTTATTAAAGCAAAACTTAACTAATTTCGAGTGTAACAGGCAACAAGCAAATTTCTTTTAATCTTCTAAGGTTTTGATTTGAAAAAAGATGACGTTGAGTTAGTCCGAAAAGCAAAATTAGGTGACAGTAAAGCGTATGATAAATTAATACTTCTTTATAAAGATGTCGTTTTTAGTATTGTGTACCGCATGGTCCGCAACAAACAGGAAGCGGAAGACCTCACCCAGGAAGCATTTATCAAAGCCTATAAGTCCATTAATTCATTTAATGAAGACTATGCTTTCTCAACCTGGTTATTTAAAATTGCCACAAATAATTGTATCGATTTTTTCCGTAAAAGGAAATTAAAAACCTATTCCATGGATGAATCGATCAAATATAAAGGTGATGAAATTAAACAGGAATACGCCGACCCCGAGCCGGACGTAGAATATGACTTGGTTGCCGAAGAGAGAAAAAAAATTATACGCACAGCTATTGATCAGCTACCTGAGAAATATCGGATTGTAATTGAAATGCGTCATCAAAAAGAATATAGTTATGAGCAGATATCAGAAGACCTTGAGCTACCATTGGGAACAGTAAAAGCCCGAATTTTTAGGGCAAGGGAAATGCTGAACAAGGCATTACGTGGAAAATTGTTTTAACTAATGTTGGCCTGCTTCGATAGGGTTTACAGTAAATGAGTTATCAACGACTACCAATATTGGCTTTCTAAAGCCATTACTTTTATTACATCTTAAAACAACCTTTTTAACCTTTAAACTTATCTGTCCGGCCCTTACATTAATATTATCGATTTTATGAGAAAGTATCACCTGTTCTGCGTAAATGACCCCAATACGCTCATTTAGACGATGCTGAATATAAAGCATCTGAAAAAGAATAATTACAAAAATAAGGAAAATAATCTTAAAAAGATTTTTCATTTCACCTGAATTAGTTAATGGAATATTTTAAACATCGGATAAAAAATAAATAATTAAATCAATTACTAAAAAAACTATTAAAATGACCAGAATTATTTTTGCCACCACAAATCGGGGAAAACTAAAGGAAGTCAATGAGCTTCTAAATATTCCAACTATCTCCCTTATAAAATTGGATGCGTTAAAAAACCAACCCATTCCCGAAGTCGAAGAAACAGGAAGTACTTTTCTTGAAAATGCTTTGATTAAAGCACGTGCCTATTTTTCAGTTTTTCAAGAGCCCATTATAGCCGATGACTCCGGTTTAACAGTGCCAGAATTAAATAACGAACCCGGTGTTTATTCTGCCCGATATGCAGGGCCGCACGCTTCGGACAATGAAAATAATGCATTGCTTGTTAAGAAAATTGCGGGGCTTCCGATAGAAAAGCGGAATGCATTTTTCCATTGTGTTACAGTTTATAAAGATGACACTCATGAAGAAATATTTGAAGGAAAGTGTTATGGCCGGATTATTGAGAATCCGGTGGGCAGCAATGGCTTTGGTTACGATCCCCTTTTTTTTATTGATGAATTAAATAAGACTTTTGCACAATTAGGTACAGAAGAAAAAAACCAAATCAGTCATCGTGGAAGAGCTGTTAATTTACTTACGGAATATTTAAAAAAAATGATCTAATTTGCTCTTTTTTTTTGACATAAGAAGTTGATATAGTTATATTCATCGACTCTATTTAAATAGAGATTGTTCGGGGTGTAGCGCAGCCCGGTTAGCGCACCTGCCTTGGGAGCAGGGGGTCGGAGGTTCGAATCCTCTCACCCCGACTTTGATTTGGGCATAAGCGCCCTTAGCTCAGTTGGATAGAGCAACTGCCTTCTAAGCAGTAGGTCGAAGGTTCGAATCCTTCAGGGCGTACAACAATGTTTATGGTGGGTGTAGCTCAGTTGGTTAGAGCACCAGATTGTGGCTCTGGGGGTCGTGGGTTCAATTCCCATCACTCACCCTTAGTAAGGTGAAAATAGAAATTAAAAGATTTACGGTCCCATCGTCTAGGGGTCTAGGACACCGCCCTTTCACGGCGGCGACAGGGGTTCAAATCCCCTTGGGACTACTGAGCCCGGTAATTTTTTACCGGGCTTTTTTAGTTTTGGAGACTTTCATGTTTTATGTCTATCTCATTGAGTCGATAAAGTTTGGCACCTATTATGTTGGCCAAACCAATGATGTTCAGGAAAGGATCAATAACTATCATAACCATGGGCGGTGCACATACACTAAACAACGTATGCCATGGAAACTTCTTGCTTACAAATCATTCAATACACGAGCCGAAGCCATGAAAGAAGAAAAAAAAATTAAGAAACTGAAAAGCAGAATTCAAACTTTGAAAGCATTTGGCTTGGAAGAGGTCTAGGACATCCCGATTTCATCGTGGACGACAGGGGTTCAAATCCCCTTGGGACTGAGCTGAAAGCCATGCACGATTCATTTGCCCGACTTTAGAGAATCGGCATACTGAGCCCGGTAATTTTTTACCGGGCTTTTTTAGTTTTGGAGACTTTCATGTTTTATGTCTATCTCATCGAGTCGATAAAGTTTGGCACCTATTATGTTGGGCAGACCAATGACGTTCAAGAAAGGGTCAATAATTATCATAACCAAGGACGATGTACATACACAAAACAACGTATGCCATGGAAACTTCTTGCTTACAAATCATTCAATACACGAGCCGAAGCCATGAAAGAAGAAAAAAGAATTAAGAAACTAAAAAGCAGAATTCAAACCTTGAAAACTTTTGGCTTGGAGGAGGTCTAGGATATCCCGATTCCATCGTGGACGACAGGGGTTCAAATCCCCTTGGGACTGAGCTGAAAGCCATGCGCGATTCTTTTACCTTATTTTAGATAATCGGCATACTGAGCCCGGTAATTTTTTACCGGTTTTTTTAGTTTTGGAGGATATATGTTTTTTGTCGCCTCGATATGGAATAGTGTAGATATAGTTTTGTATTTAATAAATAGTACCAATTTTTTAGGTATTTAATTCTTTCTCATAATCTTTATCTTACTCTTATTTAAAATCCTCGATGATTTTAATTGGGACTCGCTTTTACATAACTTTCAAAAAGGAAAAACAAAGCATACCAACGAAAAACTTTATAAATCTATTAGGTATACAACTAAAAGTTTACTTATTCAATATTTTAAAACTAAAAAGCGAGTATGAGTATGATTAAGGACTCAATTTAATCACCTACGCTAAATTACATAAAACCAAAATTGAGAACTATTTTAGCTGATTGATTAATAGTTTAAAGATAATCTATTTCTATTCGATTGCTCATATATATCAAAAATGCCGGCCAAAAATGAATATAATCGAGATTATTGAGAACGCTGAAGATTTCCCAACACTTCCCAATATTACATTTCAACTCAATCAGTTAATGAGCGATCCTGAAGTTTCGCTGCACTCAATTTCAAAATTGATTGAAACGGATAGCTCGATGGTTACCCGAATTTTAAAAAATGTAAATTCGGGCTATTATAAACTCAACGCCCCTGTCAGTAATATTTATCAAGCTGTTTCCATACTTGGCGTGCGCACTATGCGCGACATAACTGTGATGGTCTCCTTCAGCAATCTTTTTCCACAAGAAGACCTGCACGCCTATCGTAGCTTATTTTACCGTTCGCTTTGTGCGGGGATTGCATCAAACCTCCTATCGGATATTTCCAAAACTACCAGCCGGTCCGAATCATTTATCGCAGCCCTCCTGCAAAATCTGGGTGCATTCGTTTTTATGTTCTACCTGGGCAAAAACTATCTGAAAATTATTGAAGAAGCCAGGGAATATGGTGTGAGGCTTGCACTGGTAGAAAAAAATATTTTAAAGATTACCCAGGCACAGGCCGGCGCTATCATCGCAGAAAAATGGCAACTTCCTAATTCGGTAATTTTAGCGATCCGCTATCAAAACAATCTAAAATTGGCGTTTAAAAAAAACCTGGGTAAAGAATTTAATTTAATCGTCAAGCAATCTTATCTTGGTGGAATTGTGGCTGATATATTTTTAGGCTGGAACAAGGCTGCAAAAATTGCCCAGTTTAAAAGAGAATACGAACGGTTGTTTTCACGGCAAAAATCCGCACCCGATGCGGAAGACATACTTGCCTCCATCCCCCATCTTGTGCAAAACCAGGTGGAGAGTATGAACCAGAATATGGAGCCGCTCTTATCGTTTGATCAAATTAAAGAAGACGCTAATTTTGAGTTGGAGCTCCTTATCAGTAAACACAATAAACTTTATAATGATTACAAAACCATTGAGTTGCTTTTTAGTCGGTCTAAATCAAAAGGTATACGGAAAACAAATCCTGTATAAAATAAACAAGAAACTTTCCCTACATTTTTTGATGTTCTGCCAAACAATATTTATCTTCCACCCTTCACATTACCCTTCACCCTATTTTTAATGTTATCATGAATTTTTTTAAATCCAATTTATCGGTTTTAGGATTTTTACTGCTTTGCTTAATTTGGAGCTCAACCTGGCTTTTTATAAAACTGGGCCTGGAAACCATGCCGCCTTTTTTAAGCGCGGGCATTCGTTTTTTTATCGCTTTTTTGGCCCTGGCGATCTACGCCTTCCTTTTAAAACTAAAATTTCCGAAGGACTTAAAATCCCACTTATTTTTTCTGTTATTTGGCCAAGCCATTTTTACAATTTCTTACGGATTGGTTTATTGGGGCGAACAATATGTTGACTCCGGGATTACAAGCGTTCTTTTCTCGGTGATGCCTTTTTATACGGCCCTTTTAGCGCCTAAAATGATACCCGAAGAGGACATGACGCGCAATAAAACCATTGGGATTTTTATCGGCCTGGCAGGGACCTTGTTGATTTTTGGCGGCCAATTGGAAATTGGTATCGGCAGTTATTTGCAGGCTTTTGCTATGGGTGGGATATTACTTAGCCCTCTGTTTTCGGCCTATGGGACTATTCTTGGAAAGCGGGCTGTAAAAGATTTTCACCCTATCATTTTAAATACATTGCCATTGCTTTATGCCAGCCTTAGTTTTTTGTTGATTTCCCTTTTTTTTGAAAATCATAGCTTAGTTCAATTTACAGGCATGGCCCTTTTTTCATTAAGTTATCTGGCCATTATGGGTACGGCCGTTGCTTTTGTTGTTTATTTTTGGATGCTTAAAAATACTTCGGCGGTGATGATGTCGTCCATTACTTTTATTACGCCGCCGTTGGCGCTTATCTGGGGTTGGCTGGCTTTGGATGAGCCCATTTCCTGGAAATTAATTGCAGGCATGATAATTATTTTTACAGGGATCTGGTTTGTGCGCGATGTTAAACCCAAAGTATCCGGAAAATAGAAAGAGCGATGGCAGGCCTTTTGATAAACGCACTAAGCTTAGTTTGTTTTTTCATTATTGGCAGGCTATATTGAATGGTAAACGAGACCAAAACGAAATACATGTTCGTGCTATACGCAATGGGTATAGTACGATGTTGTGCTTCATGCAAGAAAAACGAAAAAAATATGAAACATAGAGATTAAAATGATTAATAAAAGTAAAATAGAAAAAAGAAGTGGAGAAATAGCAGAAGAATGACATGCTGGTGGTGTGTACCGAGATATCCAAGCAAGAGAAAAAGAAAGAACTATTTACGAAGAAAGATGGTTTTGGGAATTATTACAAAATGCCAAAGATTCTATTAATAGCGGAGAAAAGATTGATGTAAAGTTAACAAAAAAGGAAAAAGAAATAATATTTTCACACACTGGACTGCCTTTTGAATTAGATGAAATTTTAAGTCTTATTTTTCAAGGTTCAACAAAAACAGAAAAAGAAGATAAAACCGGAAGATTTGGAACTGGCTTTATGACGACTTATTTGCTTTCAAAAAAAGTTGAAATTTCTGGTCGTTTAACTGAAAATGATGGCTTTTTCCAATTTCTACTTAACAGAGACGGAAAGGATATTAAAGAATTTTTTCAATTTCAAAAAGAATCAAAGGAAAACTTTATTAATTCGATTAAAGAAACGAGTTATCTAGGAAATAATAATTTTCAAACCCAATTTAAATATGTGTTAAATGAGCATGGTGAAAACACTGCAAATAAGGGACTAAAAAGCTTAAACAACTTAATACCAATAGTACAGATATTTAATGACCAAATAAATAACATTTCCATGCTTTCTGACAAGAATGTTCTTTTTGAGAAGCATTTAATACAAAAACATACAGAAAAAGATAGTTTTGTTGAAGAATGGGAGTTAACTAAAAAAGATGATGCAAGTGAACAAAAAATAAAGGCTTATTTGATAAAAGAAGAAGAATATGAGATTTGCATTCTATCAGAAATAAATGGAAATACTGAAAGTTTAATAAATCTTAAAAACTACCCTAAATTATTCTTTACATTTCCTTTAATTGGTACAGAAGAATTTGGTATTCCTTTTATAATAAATTCGACTTTCTTTGACCCAAGAATTGAAAGAGATGGTATATATTTAGTTACTGATAATAATGAAATAAATGGAGTTGAAAGAAATAAAGAAATAATATCAAACGCTTTAAGTAAAGCAGTTGAAATATTTCCAGATTTTATTATAACTAAACAAATTAACAATTCATTTGAGTTATTTAATTTTACTGTATCAAAACAATACTCATGGATTGATAATGAATGGTTTAATAATTTAAAACGAGAATTATTCGATAACTTAAAAGAACAGTCAATTATAGATAGTAAAACAATAAAGTTGCTTTCAAAAATTTAATAATACCATACTTATATGATTATGAACATTCTGAAAAACTATATGATTTATTAGAAAAAATAATTTTTTTTAATTTAATTAAAAAAAGCAACCTCACATATTGGCAACACATTTTTAAAAATATATCTAAAATTTATGACAAAGATATTTTTGGATTTGAAAACATTATAGGCACAAAAGGCTTAATAAGTTTTGTTGAAGAACACGAAAGATTTGATGATATAAACAAAAAAATTGAGAATGTACATTTATGGTTAGACGATTTATACAAACTTATTCTTATTGATTTAGAAGAATTTCCTTCTAATAAAAGAATTATTTTAAACCAAAATAGTATTTTCAAAGATAAACTTAATATTTATTGGGATAATGACGTACCGGAAAAACTAAAAGATATATCAAAAAATATAAATGATGATTTAAGAGAAATTTTAATAAACTCAAATATTTCGAAAATAAAAATAAATGGTATCGATGAATATACAAGGGATAAAGCTATATCAAAGATAAAAGATAAATTAAACGATTTCAAAGAATTAGAATTTTTAAGTAATAAAGATATAATAAAGGCTAATGCGGAATTTTTATTATGGTTAATTCAAGAAAACTTGCCTGAAATTATTAAAGATTTGAAGATTATATCAAAAGGTTCAAATGATGAAGTAATAAAGAGGACTTTCCCTGATGGGCGTCATTTGTTACTTTCACCAATTAATTTTTTTAAAATACAATTTCCGCTTTATGCAAATTTGATTAGGGAGCGAGACTGTTTACACACTGTTTATAATGAAGTTTTAAATGATGACATGTTTAAAAAGTTATCCGAAATGGGCTTTATCCATTATATGCCGCTTGTAATTAGAAAAGAGAAAATAAACATAAAAGATATTGATTTACTTATTCATAATTCAGAAGACTCAAACTTTATAAAAAATGATGATGGTAGTTTAATTGAAGAAATAGAGTTTGAATACAGCGATTTTGCATATCTTACTGCAACTGACGGTCATATTTATTCAAGAAATACAACATCAGCATTTAGTCTCAAAATTCTAAATTTTTTACTAAATGAAGCAACCATTAAAGATAATTTCTTTCAATCAGTTGAAGAAAAGGAAATAAATGGGAAAAAGATACTATTTGATGAAAGTTTATGGTTAAAAAGGGCAAAAAATGTTCTTTGGGTTAATACAATAAATATTGATGAATCAAATGAAAAGAAATTTATTTCAGAAAGACCTTCCTCCAAAAACTTGTCAGAGTTATTAAAAGATAAAGAAGAAATTATTTCAACAATTAAGGGTGAAGCTCAAATTAATTTTTTAACACAAATAGGTGTTGGCGTTTCTGATTTAATTCGCAACACATTATCATCTGATGAAGAAAGGATTAAATGGGATAAAGCATTAACAAATATGATAACAAGCAATGTTGACCCTGAATTAGTAGAAGAAATTTTTAAAGACCCAAATATCCAAAAAGAATATGAAAAAAGATTAAATGAAAGGAAGTTGATAAATAGAAATCAACAAATAGGAGCATTAATTGAAAATTTATTCCGTGAAATCATTGAAGAGTTAAAATCAGAAGGTGTAAATATCAACATTGAAAGAAAACCTTTCGGAAGTGATTATATATTAACAGAAGATTCTTCGGATTTAGTAGATAAAAATAAAACAGAAGAAATATTTCAAATTGGTAATTGGTTGGTTGAATTAAAAGCAACGGGAAAAGATTATGCTGCTATGACACAACTACAAGCTGAAACAGCAGTCGAAAAAAAATCAAATTATGCTCTTGTTGTTGTTGAACTTGATGGAACAGAACCAGATAAAGATTATGTAAAAAAGAATGCTAAAATAGTTGATCATATTGGCCAAAATTTATCAACTATACTAAAAGAATTTGAAGAAATGGAAGAAAAAAAGAGTTCAATAATGCTTGAACAAGATGGAATATCAGTTGATATAGAAGATAGAAATATTCGTTTTAGAGTAAATTCAAAAGTTTGGAGAGAAGAAAGCATTTCTCTTGAAGAATTTATAAAAAAACATTTTAGAAAATAACGCACGAAAGCACAACAAAGGCTATACCTAATAAGGATTTTAGTTATAAATTGAAACGGAAGTGCTACAAAACCCCTTACTGGGCATAGCCAAACCGTTAGTGCGCATTAAAACTATAAACGCCAAGATACAACAAAAAACAGGTGTTTTTACCTTTACAGATATAAATTAGAGAATAACTGAGCAAATAGAAAATTATGAATAAGGCGAAACTATCCATACGTTTTTTTAATGACCGTGAAGTCCGGGACGTTTGGGACGAGCAAAATTCCAAATGGTGGTTTAGCGTGTTGGATATTGTTGCTGTGCTCACCGACCAAGACGACTACACCAAAACACGCAACTATTGGAAATATCTTAAAGCGAAGTTAAAAAAGAAAACAGTGAAGTGGTTAGCGCTACTACCCAGTTGAAACTACTTGCCCCAGATGGTAAAAAACGCTTATCTGATATGCTTGACTACAACGGAATTATTGCCTTAGGCAAAGAATTTCCGGGTAAAAAGGCAAATCGTTTTATAGAATGGTTTACTTACAGCGACGAAAGTATTGACGGAAAAAGTAAAACAAAAGCGTATGCCCTTTTTGAAAGTTCTTTTATCAACAGCATAGAAGTTGGAACAATCAATGGCTTACAGCAAATAGAAGCAATGCCGGAAAACACATTTGATGAAATCATAGATAAATATGTAGAAATGAACATCGCCCACTCTTTTATGGAAGGAAACGGTAGAAGTACTCGGATTTGGTTGGATTTGATTCTTAAGAAACGTCTTATGAAATGCGTGGATTGGAGTAAAATAAGCAAGCGTGATTATATGAATGCTATAATGCTGAGTCCGACAAATAGTAGTGTTTTAAAAACGCTTTTAAAAAATGTACTTACCACAAAAATAAATGACCGTGAAATGTTTATGAAAGGTATTGATTACTCATATTATTACGAAGAAAATGAATGAAGAATAACAACACCACAACAAAAACACACGGCATGCCGAAATTAATTCTAAATATAAAAATTACTACACAAAATAAACATCTATGTAAACTGAAAGATACATGTTCCAAAACCGCAACCAAATCATATTCCTCACCGTTCCCAACCAGCCTACTTAATCAAAAGCATTTTGCGGCGTTGAACAAATTGACCTGCCCTTAAAATATAAATATAAAGCCCGCTTGCCAGTTCGCTGTTATCAAAAAGAACCGAATAATTGCCCGCCTGTTGAAAGCCATCTGCCAAAGCAGCAATTTTACGGCCGCGTACATCAAAAACCAGAAGCTGAACCCGCGCTTTTGTGGGCAAAGAATAACGGATGGTTGTCGACGGATTAAATGGGTTCGGGTAATTTTGTGATAAACTGAAAGCCATCGGCATGGTTTCAAGACCGCTAAGCGCGGTAACCTTATCCTCAACTTTTACTTGTAAAGTGTCCATGGCCACGGCATTGCTGTCATCCAGTA
This sequence comes from Calditrichota bacterium, assembly GCA_024277115.1. GTDB lineage: Bacteria > Calditrichota > Calditrichia > Calditrichales > J004 > JABFGF01. Next base: position 6,318 of record JAJRVW010000119.1, on the reverse strand, counting down.
AAACAGCAAAAAGCTGCGCCCCGCCCACAAATCCTTCTGCAGTTAAAATAAGCACTTTTTCATCCCGGCTATAATCCAGCACAATATTTGAATCGGTCGCCGTAAATTGCCATTTCAAATTTTTTACCGGCGAGTCAACATCCTTTTCACGTCCGCTTAAATCAAAAACATAGGTCTCGCTGTTATCAAAAACCAGGCTGTCCGGAAAATTGATAATTTCTGGCGCGTCATTAACCGAAGTAAAGCTTACAACAAAAAAAGCCGAGTCCGCTAAAAAACCATCGCTGATTTTTAAGAGAAAAGTATCCTGGCCAAACCAATTTTGCGGCGCGCTAAACGTGTAACTGTTTTTATTCGATTGCAGCGTTACCGGCCCGCCATCCCCGCTTACAAGATAGGCCAGTTCTTCATCGGCATTATCAGGATCGTCCACAAATGGGTACCAGGCTGAAAACAATTGTTCAAAAGGAACATCCTCTTTTGAAGAGAGCAAAGGCAGCTCCGCGTTAATTACCGGCGCGTCATTTTGGGCATTTATGGTAAACTTGGCCTCATCGGAATCACTAAGGTTGCCGGGGTCTTTAGCGGTGAAGGTGATCGTCTCACTCCCGTTCCAGTTTTCATTGGGGATCGAAACAGTCGCTATGCGATTGGCATCGATTGAAACCTGCAAGCTTGTATTGCCCGTAGCAGACCAGCTTATCTGATCGTCACTATTATCGCTGTCTGTCACATAATTATCGAGCGGAATAGATGCAAAACTTTGCCCTTCATCTATGGTCTGATCCGGGATAGAGCTGACGACCGGCGCATTATTTACGGAGCTCACCGTAAAAACCGCCGTGCTGTTATCGCTTAAATTACCGGGGTCTTTGGCTGTAAAGGTGATTGTCTCGCTGCCATTCCAATTCGCATCGGGAGCCGCAATTGTCGCCACCCTGTTTTGATCAATGGAAACCGTAAGCGCGCTGTTGCCGGAGTAAGACCAGCTCATCTCCGCATCGCCGTTATCTACATCGGCCACATAATCATCGAGTGAAATAGCGCTAAAGCTTGCCCCCTCATTTATGGTTTGGTTTGGAATATCCGACACAATTGGCGCATCATTAATGGCCGTAACCGTAAACTGCGCATTATCGCTATCGGAAAGATTGGTGGGATCAGTTGCCGTAAAGGTGATCGTTTCGCTGCCGTTCCAATCGGTATTGGGCGCTGTGATGGTGGCAATGCGCGAAGCGTTAATGCTGACCTGTAAATTACTGTTTCCGGAATAAGTCCAGCTCATTTCCGAATCATTATTGTCCGGATCGGCAACATAATTATCCAATAAAATTGTGGCAAAACCGCTGCCCTCGGTAATGGTTTGGTCAGGGATGCCGCTCACAACCGGTGGATCATTTTGAGCCCCCACAGAAAATACAGCCGCGTCAAAATCACTTGCTTTGCCCGGATCTTCGGCGGTAAACGTGATCGTCTCGCTGCCATTCCATTGGCTGTTCGGTGTAGAAATTGTGGCAATTCGGTTGGCATCGATGGAAACAATCAAGTCCGTATTTCCCGAATAACTCCAACTCATTTCGCTATCGGCATTGTCCACATCGCTCACATAATTATCCAGGGCAATTGTGTTAAAACTCCCACCTTCAGAAATATTTTGGTTGGGGATACCTTCAACAACCGGTGCGTAATTTATGGCGGCTACGGTAAAACTGGCCGGATCGCTATCGTTCAGGTTGCCCGGATCGATTGCCGTAAAAGTGATGGTCTCGCTGCCTGACCAGTTTACGTTGGGAATTGAGATGGTTGCTACCCGGTTGCTGCTTATCGTCACGGTCAGCTCGGATGCCCCGCTGTAACTCCACGAAATTGCAGAATCGTCATCATCCACGTCCGTTACATAATTATCCAAAGGGATGGTTGCAAAACTGCTGCCTTCGTCAATAACCTGGTTGGGAATATCGCTTACAACAGGCGCATCATTAATCGAATTAACCGTAAAAACCGCCGCGTCGCTATCTGCAAGATTGCCGGGATCGGTTGCCGTAAAAGTAATGGTTTCGGCACCATTCCAGTTTATATCAGGGATTGTAATGGTGGCGATGCGATTGGCATCGATAGAGACACTTAATGCGCTGTTCCCCGAGTAAGTCCAGCTTATTTCCGAGTCGGCATTATCAGGATCGCCCACATAATTATCCAAAGTTATTGTAGTAAAAGTAGCGCCTTCATCGATGGTTTGATTGGGAATGTCGCTCACTACGGGCGCATCATTTATGGCGGTTACCGTAAAAACCGCCGGATCAGAATCAAACAACTGTCCCGGATCGGTGGCTTTAAATGTAATGGTTTCGCTCCCCGCCCATTAGCTGTTTGGGATTGTTACAGTCACCACATTAAAATTATCGATGCTCACAGTCAATTCGCTATTTCCCGAGTAAGACCAGCTCATCTCCCCGTCAGAATTATCCACATCGGAGACATAATTATCGAGATCAAAAGTGGTAAAAGTGTTGCCCTCGTCCACGGTCTGGTCGGGAATATCTGTCACAACCGGCGCGTCGTTTACAGCCGTAACCGTAAAAGCTGCCGCGTCATTATCCGAAAGCTGGCCGGGATCAGTCGCCGTAAATGTGATGGTTTCTGCGCCATACCAATCGGCATTGGGCGCGTTGATTGTGGCAACCCGGTTTTGATCAATGGAAACAGTAAGTTCTTTTGCCCCGCTGGAAGTCCAGCTTATTTCCGAATCGGCATTGTCCACATCGCTCACATAATTATCTAAAGTAATGGTGGCAAACGAGGCGCCCTCGGAAATAGTCTGATCGGGAATATCTGCCACAACAGGCGCATCATTAATATTATTTACCGTAAAAACCACATCCTCGCTGCCGCTTGCCGCGCCGGGATCGGTTGCCGTAAAGCGAATCGTTTCAGTACCCGACCAATCACTATTGGGCGTTTGCACAGTGGCGGTGTTTTTATTGTTGTCGATGGTAACGATCAGGGCGCTGTTTCCGGAGCTTGTCCAGGTCATCTCCGCATCTGTGTGGTTGCCGTCTGTTACATAATTATTTAGCTGGATTAATGTAAAGCTGCCCCCTTCATCGATGGTTTGGCTGGGGATGCCCTTTACAACCGGTACGGCATTGGGCAACATGCGGGTCAGGTCCAGGTTCCAGCTGGTGAGCGATCCGCCATTATTAAACCAAAATGCATCCCAGCCACGCAAAAGCCACTGCCCTTTAGATTGCTCGCCATTGAAGACAAACAAACCATTATCCGGTTGAAATGAACCACGGTACGGCGATTGTCCATCGGTGATTGCTGTGGCAGCTTCATCATCGGTATTTGTACTGCTATATTCTGCCCCTTCATTTTGTGAGAGAATTGTTGTAGAAACCCCGGATGGCGCTTCCACAATAATGGCAAAATCCTGAATTTGGCCATTTACGGAAACCGTCGCATCGGCATCAACTATAAGAAAATCATCGGCAATATCAAGCGTGGAGGTAAAGATCATTTCATACGCCGTATCCCAGTTTTTAGGCACATCTTTACTGGCATAATTTTTAACCTCAAGCTCGGCCACATGATAAAAAAGAACCAACTGCGGGGCATTTTTTAAATCGCCCAAAGTAGGAAAGGTTGTAAAATTGCCGGCGCCATCTTCGGCGTAAAAATAATACTCCACTTGTGTTTCCCATTGCTGTCCGGGAATTAAAAAGGTGAACGTATTACCACTCTGACCATCGGCACCTATTTCCTTCCAGGCCGAAACTGTGCCTAGATAATTTGTCCTGTAAAAAAGAGTGGCCTTGCCAATACCCGAGTCATCGGTGATGTCAATAGTAATTTTACGCGCCTGGGTGTCGACCCCCGAAACAATCCGGCTAAAAGAAAAATTGGGCAGATCACCATCATTGCCCAGAGCAAGCCGTACCGCATTATAGGCATTAACGCGGCCGTAGCCAACCTGTTTGTTCCAGCCTTTTGTATCGTACATATAACGCTCGATTGGATCCGTTGAGCGCTGTAAAATATCCTGCACCTGATCGGAAGAAAGTGAGGGGTCGGCGGATAAAATCAGCGCTGCCGTGGCCGATACGTGCGGACATGCGCCGGATGTCCCGTTAAAAGCATCGTTGTATGGGCCGTTGGCGTAACCACTTCCTTTTTCCAGATTGGTCGTGTAAACAAGCGTCGGTGCAACTAAATCGAGCTCAGCGCCATAATTACTGCCAATGGCAAAATTCCCGTCACGGCTGGCCTGATTGGTTTTCTCATTAAACATATTGGCCGCGCCTACCGCAATAACATCAGTTAGTCGTGCAGGGTAACTTACCGTACCATGCCCTTCATTTCCGGAAGAAAAAACGATCACGCAGCCCTTTCCGTTTCGACCTTGCGTTTTGGCCCGGTTGATGGCATCGGTTACTACCTGCACCGGATTTGTGCCACTCCAACTATTGCTTAAAACATCCGCCCCTGATTGCCAGGCATAATCAAAAGCTTCGGCAATATTGGCATCGGTGGCATTGTTCATTTTTACGGGAAGCAACTTACTGGCATAAGCGATCCCCGCAACACCTTCGCCATTATTGGCAACGGCGGCAATAATCCCCGCTACGTTTGTCCCGTGCCCTTCCACATCATTGCCGTCATTTTGCTGGCTGCCGGTAAAATCTTTTCCGGGATCGGCGATATTGGCTTTTAGATCGGGATGGTTTAACTCAACGCCACTGTCCATCACACCGACTAAAATATTTTCACCGGGATTTATCCCTTTGCCCTGCAAGGCTTCCCAGGCCAGGTCTACATCCATGTCGGCATCAACAAACCCTTTTACCGATTGTGGAAATCCCGCCGGCGCGTTATTGGCCACATCCTGCCCCGTGTTTACATGCGCCCACTGTTGCGGATAATACGGATCGTTCACGGCATTTAAAATCTCGTTATTTATATAACTGAAATTTGGGTGCGCCCAATAGACTTCATCAAAATCAAGATAGATATTGGCGGCTTGCAGGCCATTCATTTGTATTGATTTATTTGTAGCCAGCAGATAGGTTTGCTCTGCAATTTTACGGATTATTGAAACACCGTTTTCGGCATTGAGCGCTTCAATTTCTGTTAACCGTGTGCCATCTTCAAAACGGACTATAAATTGATTGGTAACCAGCGAGCGCACATTGTTTTTTATAAAAACGGGCGCAGCGGTAATAATTTCAGATGACTTGTTAAGCCGCTCAATTAGGTTCGAAAGTTCTGCTTCCGAAAAATAGGTGGCCAATTGCAGCAGTTTCTGGCCTTGATTATTGAAGCTAAGTACCGATTTAAATCCCGCCCCGCCAATTTGTGACAATATCTTTTCAGCGTCATTATCCGTAACGGTATTTTTAAATGTTACGTTTAACTGATCTGCTTTAAGGATGAGTTCGATGGCTTCACCGTCATAATAATATGTCTTTTCAATGGACTGTGAAAACAGGGGAACTATGAGAAAAAGGGATAAAAAGAATTGTAACAAAATACGCATTTCTGCTCCAATGTTTTAATTTTGAAATAAAAAGAGAGCCAACTTAATTCAGTGTGGTCAATTAATTCAGACCCGCACTAAAGTTAAAAAAAGCGAATAAGAGATATTGACAAAACTAATTATCTAAACGGGATCGGATAAATATACGGATTAGAATAGAGCGTAAAATGTTTCGAGTCACATCAAACCCAGTTATAAGAAATAAAAATTAATGGGGAAATAAAAACAGTCCCCGAAAGAACCCGAGGACTGTGGAAAATAAAAATTCTAAAAAAAACTGCTACTTGGTCAAAAGCATCTTGCCTGTAGTTCTCAAATCACCCGCTTTTATCTGGTAAAAGTACAGGCCGCTTGCTGCTTCCGCGCCGGAAGAAGTGAGGCCATTCCAACGGGTTGTGTAATTTCCGTTTGGTAAGTTGGCATGTAAAATTGTTTGTACTACCCTCCCCTGCACATCATAAATAGAAACATCGACCAAATGATTTTGGGAAGAGCGGCTAACTGAAAAAGCAATGACCGTTTCCCGGTTAAAGGGGTTGGGATAATTTTTTGCTAAAATTGATGATTTAGGAACAGCAGATGGTTCAATCCCGAGACTATTAGCCATTTTTAATGTTCTGCCAGACCCCCCTGCTTTCGCCTTCATTATTGGCCATATACAAATTTACAAAATCCGGCCGCATGGTCAATGGATCCATATAAACCTTTTGCCATTCCTCATCGGTAAGCCGTTTAAAATTTGTACTCGTATATTCCAAATAACTCAAAACCGGCCCGATATA
>JAJRVW010000118.1 GCA_024277115.1 Calditrichota bacterium | reverse complement strand
CTTTTGTGAACACGCCCTCAAGAACTTCGGCAACAACTTTCCTCTTGAAAACCTCACTATATCTCTTTGGCTTGTTTTTGCTCATTTTTTGTCCTGGTTTTAGTTGACTGGTTTAGTCAACCTATTTCAGGACTATACAATTAACACGATATGCGTCATTCCCCGATCAAGAGCATCGGGATCAGAAACCGAATTTATTTCGGAATCCGTCCAGCTAAAAATATTAACATTCCAACTTAGCAAGGATTCCATCGCTCAAAGCGATGGAATCCTTTTCTATCCGTAGGTTGAAATGCAGACAAGTTCCCCCCCTTTTAAATGGCCAAACAGTTCAAAAGCTTTTTTGAATTCCCACTAAACCCTGAAAAGTTGAGATGGGCTTAGTTCCTTTAAAAATCTGTTGTTCGTCGTAAATAAACCGCAGATAAAGAAGCGTGTTCTTTTGTAGGTCATAGCCCAGTTTCGCAGAAATATTATTATAGTTTTCCAGAAAATTAAATTCCTGTCCGCTCACTTTTGGCGCGCCTTCTTCCCGCCAGAGATAATAAACAAAAAGAAAAAGGGATAGCTTTTTTGTGAGGTATTTCCCGGCCAAAATATTAAACTGGTGGTCATTTAAACGCCCTGTTTTATAAAAGCCATATTTATATAAAATATTCAGGATCAATGATTTTTTATAATTGAACTCGAATGCCGGCCCAAAACGAGAATAACGATTTTTCCTGCCTTGCGAATAATCATACACAATATCTTCTAAAAATAAGCCAACGTTCCAATTGCCTTTTGAGACATTTTTAATAACCAGGTTCGCTTGAAAACTGTTTTTAAACAGGCGCACATTTTCTGTGTAAGACTGCTCCCGAAATAGAAACCATTGTTTTAGAAGTACATTATATCTTCGTGAAAGACGGCGCGAATAATGGATATTTTCTTGCAACTCGTTAAATACTTGTTTTTCGGATGACCTTATAAAATGCAGCTGATTTCGTGCGGAGCCGCTAATCAATAATTTATCCGGGCCAAAATCCATCTTATATAAAAGTTTTACAAAAAAATGTAATCCTGCAATTTGTTCAGAGACACCTAATATTTCTGATGATGCATTTGTTTTAAATTGAAAACTGGAATGATTGTAATTTTTATACCCGTTAATTTTCACAAAGGGCCGTACGATAAAACCCGCGCCCAGCGCAGACGTATTTATCCCGCCGGATTCGATCCCCATTTTAAATTTGGCATGGGTTGCCTGGCCCCACAAAACGGGAGGGATAATGCACACAAATAAAAGGAGGTAGAAAAGGTGTTTAACTTTCACAGAAAAATCCATCGGGCCGTTAGTTTTTATCCATTTTTTCCCGGATAATTTTCCTGTATAATTTGAGGGTTTTTTCAGTGTCTTGCAAAAGTTTTAGATAGTCTTCCGTAGCCAACGAATCAACGCCGGTAATAACGGGTTTCTCTATCAGTTCGCTCATTACGGGCTCGAGCTGTTCATAGATTTTTATTATGTTATCCGCAAAAACATAACGTTCTCCGGCCGTATTATCCGAAAATAAACGGCCTTCGGATTGTCGCTCCCCCGATTCGATTGTACTTAAAAACTGGGTGCCATCCAATTCATCAATAAACTCTTCCGCCTGTTCGTCAAGACGCAACATGGTCGAAATTTCGGAGGCTTTATTTTTAAGGATCAAGATATTTGAATCTATTTCGGCCATCGCATTGGTGAGGTAATCTGCATAAATGGTACGCGCAAGGCTATCATTGCCTGCGGATGTTTTGATCTGCGAGATAAGCCGCGGGCTAAATGTAAAAAGCGGTAACGCCGGGGAAACATGCGCCCTTTCTTGAACCAGTTTTTTAATCTTTTCGCCAGTTGTAATTTTTAAAGCCCCCTGCGAGTTTTCATATATTTTTGTTAAAGAATCAATTGAGACAGTATACTTTTTATAAGCCCTTTGCCTTAGTTTTATTACCTCTGCGCCAAGTTTATTTACGCGTTTGTTTTGATCGTCCAGCTTAAGGGAAACGCGGTGGGCTTCGGCCATAAGTTCACTAATTTTATCCGCATCCCGCTTATTTTTATTTTTTTCTTTATCCAAACGGCCTGTTAAATTTTTAAGATTTTTATCAAGGCTGTCCAGCGTGCTTCTCTCCAAAGAATATGCGCGCTCCACATCATGCAACGCCCTTTCCTGAGAAAAGGCATTTTGCACAAAGGTCATTGCCCCGAAAAGTGCTATAATAAAAACAAATTCCACACGCATCCCCGAAAGTTTTAAAATTATTTTATCCATTATAAAAGCCCGAATTTTTCCAATTTATAATAAAGCGAACTCGTCCCGATCCCTAACATTTTTGCCGCCCTGTTTTTTATGCCATCGCATTTCTTCATGGCATGCTCGATAAGGTTTTTCTCGAATTTATACAAAGCGTCGTCCAAAGGAATCCCATCATAATTTTCAGAAAGGCTGCTATTATTGCCCAGATAGCGCGCGATAGTTTGTAAGGAGATTTCTTCTTCCGACGAAATAATCAAAATACGCTCTATAAGATTTTCCAACTCGCGGATATTGCCCGGCCAGGAATAAGACAGCAATGCGTCGATCGCCTGCGCGGAAAATGAACGCTTGGCCGGACGCCCGATCTTTTTTACAAAATAGCGGGCCAGCGCAGGAATATCGTCTTTTCGTTCCCGAAGCGCCGGCAGTTTTATGGGGATCACACTAAGCCGGTAAAATAAGTCCTCACGGAAATCCTTTTGCGCCACCGCTTGTTGCAGGTTTTTATTTGTCGCGGAAATAATCCGTACATTGCTTTTAATTGTTTGCTCGCCGCCTACACGCTCAAATTCTTTTTCCTGTAAAACACGTAAAAGCTTCACCTGCATTGTGCGGGAAATATCACCGATTTCATCCAGAAAAGCGTTCCGCCATCGGCCAGTTCAAAACGGCCTTTACGCTGGCGGATTGCCCCGGTAAAAGCGCCTTTCTCATGGCCAAACAATTCGCTTTCCAAAAGGTTGTCGTTAAGCGCCCCACAATTTACGCGCACAAATGGTTGATTGGCACGTTGGCTTCGGCGATGGATTGCCTGTGCTACAAGTTCTTTGCCTGTACCGCTTTCACCCTCCACAAGGATGGTGCTGTCCCCTGCCGCCACTTTTTCGATTAAGGAAAACAAGTCCTGCATCACGGCCGATTGCCCGATTATCTCCGGGTAGTCCCGTGCCAGCTCCTCGTTTAAATAAAAGTTTTGATCTTGTAACTTTTCAATTTTCTCATTGCGTAATATTCCGTCAAAAATTTTACGCACCCGCACACGCAGCTCTTCATTGGAAAAAGGCTTGGTCATAAAATCGGCCGCACCAAGATGCATGGCTTCCACCGCGCTGTCTACCGTCCCATAGGCCGAGACAATGATGAACTCGGTCGCACCATTTTCTTTTTTAATTTCCCGGAGCAGCTCTATCCCGTCCATTTCGTCCATGCGCAAATCAGAAATAATTAAGGGAACAGGATTTTGTTTAAAATAATCCAGCGCTTCTTTTGCCTTTGCAAACTCAAAGATTTCATAGCCTTCACGGCGCAAGGTTTCGCCCATCGCCAGGCGCATGGTTTCGTTGTCTTCAACAATTATAATTTTTTTTGATACCATTATTTCTTTTTTCTCAATTATAACGCCAAGAGTAAAAGCCTTTATTTTTCCAATTTATCAGAGATATGCCTATTCCACTGTCTTTTGGTATATTTTTAATTGTAAAGTCCTTCAGAATATCTTCGGCTTTATCAAAATCTGTTTCACTTATGTATATAAAATATTTTGCCGGCATGTCATAATAGTGTCCCTGGCTGGCCAGCGGGAATGACCTTTTACCGGAATCTGGGAATGAAAAATTCTTTAAATTTAAATGACTGGATAATGTGTCCAGAAATTCAGTACAAATTGATGAGTCTGCAATAGTTGATCCACAAAGATAAGCAAAAGAATTTTCAGGATAACGCAAAAAAACAGGGAAATCGGGTTTAGAAAACTCAGCATCGATTGTCTGAGTAATTATTGAGGAATCATTTATCATAATTTTATACTTATCCGTTACCCCTTTTTGAATAATATTTAGGACATATTCTCCTTCTGATAAATCTAAGAACAAGGAAGATGTTGCAGGCCCAAGCGCCGTCAAACAGATGTCACCATCGAGCTTAATTTCGCCCATTTGAATATTAATTTCAGATGACGAGATTTCAATTTCTGTTTGTATCCCATAATTTACACAACTATAAATAGAATCTGTCTGCATTATGAGCTTAGTTTGAGGGATACTTTCCGAACCGGGTGGGTTATATCCTTCCTGTACCGTAATTTTAATTGTATTAAGATCAGAGTCCGGACTATTATTTCCACCCATTTCGCAACCAAGAAACAGAAGAGAAATTATCAATACAAAAGTTGTTTTAATTGTAGACATTTTTTAATCCTTTCATAAATTTTTAATAAAAAGGCTATTTATTTTTTATGGAAATGGTTTTTAAAATTGAAACAACCTCTTCCCTTGCAAGTGTATCAAAACTGATAAAGAGAAATTCTGTATACGTTTTGCTACCTCTGTTCTCAATTAAAACAAGACCATTTTTTTCTTTTAATTCTTTTTTGACGCGTGAGTAGAAAACAATAGTAAGGTTGCCTTCTGCAGTGATTTCAGTAAAATCATAAAATTTTTCAATATAAGGACCACCGGGATTATTCATGCCATAGGGATACACAAAATGCGTATCGGCCAGGCTACTAACTGTTATAGGCTGATAAGGCGTTCCTGGCCCTTCTTCAAAAAAGAAAATAACGCTTGAATCATTTCGGGATTTATAATAGCCCCAAGTATCCCTTCCGACCCATTGTCCCGGCTCTGAATTATAAGAATTAGGAAAAGAGATTAAAGTCGAATCGTTAATGTTATCTTGAATCCAAATTGGTGGCGTTGGCCGGGAAATATCAACACTGCACCCTACAAAAAACATTGAAACGATTACGAATAGTAAAACACTTCTTTTCATAGTTCTTTCCCCACAAATATTTTAATGTTTTTTACCAGCAGCATCTCAACGTAAAAGTGCAGCCTTTTCCGGCATTGTTTTCAACAAAAATTTCGGCGTTATTTGCCCGGCACAGTTTTTTACAAATGGCCAAACCCAAGCCTGTGCCGTTTGCCTTGGTCGTATAAAAAGGATTAAAAATATCTTTTAGTTTCGATTTACCTATCCCCGGCCCGTCATCTTTAACCTGAACACATACCGCCCCATCCTGCCGGTTAGCCAAAATTGAAATCTGCCCGTTATTACCAACCGCTTCAATACTGTTAGCAACCAGGTTATTTAGGATTTGTTTTAGATGCCCTGCATCAAAAAAGACAGAGCCCAGTTGATTTTGAATTTTAAAATCTATCTTTTTCTGCTCGATCTCCGTAGTAAAATTTATTTTAATTTCCCTCGACAACTGCCCTAAATCCACCATTTTTTTATGAACAGACTGCGGTTTGCTAAAATCCAGAAAAAGACTAAGCTGCCCTTTTAATCCATTTACTTCATCAATTATTTTTTTCAGGTGTAATTCCGATGCTTCATCGCTTTTTAGGTTCTCTTTTACCAGGCCGGCAAGCAATTCAATCCCACCCAGCGGATTGCGGATTTCATGGGCAATTTGCGCCAGCATTTGTTCGCGCTCCTGATTTTGCCCGGCCAAATCGTTTTGCATTTGCCGCATACTGTTCTTTAAAATAGCAAACTCGCCATTGATTTTTTCGGGCGGTTGTGCATTAAAATCCCCACTGCCAATTTGCCGGCTGTAACCAACCAATTTCTCCACAGGTTCCGCGATTGAACGGGCTATAAACCAACCGGAAATAAGCGTTAAAACCACGCCGGCCAGGCCAATCCCCCAAAAAGTGCGGCTTAATTGATTTAATGTTTCCAAACGCGAGGCATTTTCCTCGATGCCTAAAAAATAAAAATCGTTCAGGCGATAAAAGCCCCAAATAAACCATCGCCCCGCGTCATCATGAAAAGGAAAGGAGACGCCGCTCTCGCCGGGCGCAATCGATAAAATTTCCGTTTGGTTTAGCCCCAGCTGCGCAGATGAAATCCCCGGACCGGCCATCGCCACAAGTTTAAATTGCCGATCAAAAAGGAAAGCATTTTCCAACCCGCTTTTTTCCACCTCATTTTTCAAAATTGTACGGTACATCTTAAAAGCCTGCCCGCTGCTATCGCCAGAGACAAAACCCAAATAGGCCGGATCAATTGCTGTGGCCATGTAACTGCTTAACCTTTTTACATGGGCTTCGGCCTGCCCTAAATAATTTTCTTTAACCGACTCGTAACTTACCCGCGCCATAATCGCCACAAGTAGAATAGTTATGGTCGTAAAAACAAAAAGGATTTTATGCTTTAAAGAAATATTTTTTAATAATTTCATACTCTGCTTCTTGGACATACTGTTCTGACCAGCTCCTTAGCCCGCTATTTGGTCTTTGTACATAAACCCGATATACGTTGCCTTGTCATGCCCCGATAAAATCGGGATTGGAAAAACACCAACTGAGAAAACATGTTTTTTACCAAAACATCCCACGGTTTGCCAAAGCCCTTACAAGTTATTTGTATCCCGTGTTTGCTGGCGGGCTTGATCGGATTCTTCCCCCGCCGGAAAAGAGGCAGGGCCGGAATGACAGATTAGGGCGTGCTTTGAGTACAAATATCTAACTCTACAAACCGCCACTACTTCAGCGTTGTTTTACGTCGACTATAATTTCTTTATTTTTGGATTGCCCCATAAAAACAAGTTCGTAACGCCCTGCTTTGGTAACCGGAATTTTTATCTCCGCCTCCATCTTGCCCAGCACAGAAATACAATTTACATTTTTATCGATCTTTGCAAAAACAGTAATCAGGATTTGAGCATCTGCCTGTTTTGTCTCGACACGCGCGAACCGGTAGCATGGATTTGGAACAGTGGAAATTATTTTCAGCCCGATTTCTTTTTCCGTGGTTTTCAGGACCTCCACGGAATCCACCGAGTAAACAGCACGGACAATAAAGTTTTTATCCTGTTTTGTGGTCATTATTACGCTTACCCCAAGAATTATTATAAAAATCATCTCTTTCATTTTAACACCTGCCCGGCTAAAATTTCTGCGCCACTTTGCGGATTATAACTCTGGTTATGAAGAACATAAGTGCCGCTATCGGCATCAACGCTCATTTGCAACCAACCGAAAAATACAGAGTCATTTCTAAAAAACTTTATGGCAAGATATTTCTCGGATACATTTGCCCAAGGCCCGGACCAAACACTGTCCCATCCTGCCGATATTGATCTGCTTATTGAAATTAACGCCGATCCATATCTGGCCCATTCCAAATCATTATTAATGATTGTCCCAGCGTTTAATGGTACAGTTCCGTTTGATAATGTATAATTCACACAATTGCTGTCCCGGGGTATAATTTCCAGAGAATGTGCTGTTAGCGAACTCGGGACATCGTCAGTGATTATCGTTATGTAACCCAAGGCGTAATCAACGATCGCATTACCGTCCATATCAATTTCAGTAAAAGTATCCGGGATATTTGGAGGTAGCGTCAGGTTCTTTTCGCCAACAGTCAATTCACTTTCCGAACTGCTTGACACAGAACAATTAAAAAACAGGAAAAGTAAAAACAGACTTAAAAAATTTAAATCCTTTTTTGCAATGGAAGCCATGTTAAACCTATTCTCTTCTGTTATAAATTGATGTAAAACCATCCGCACCAAAATCGCTTAAAGTAAGGCGGTCAGTCTCAATATGCACAAGCTGCCTGTAGCCGCTATCTACACGGACCAGCGTATCGCCTTTAAGTGAAAAAGAATAACTGGCCAAAAGCGAATCATCCACAAAAATATGTTGAACTGAATCTGCCGAAAACTCCAAAAGGATTTCTTTTCCTTCGCTTTCGGGCGTAAAAGTCCGGCCATCAATCCCACCGGAGGTTTGCACCCATTGCCACTTCCCGATAATTGTATCGGCATCAACCGCGCTGTTGGGGCTTTCAGAGCATCCCCAAAACACAAACATTATTGTGCTTAGTATTAGTGTAAAGTTTTTTATAGTTTTAACCATTCCTACCTCATTAATTTAATGCCCTTAAAGAGTCAATTGTATAGCTTGATTCGTCATCGGCAATTTGTTCGCTGTAATCTACATAGATATGTTCCGGATAGCCAAAATCCTTGTTAAAAGAATAATCAAGCTGTGCCGCATTCTGCTTATCTGCATCTTCCAATAGATCGAACAACTGGTCGATTGTAAAAAAATACTGATACTCCGCGCTATCAACCGTTTCTTTTCCGGCCGTTTCGGTCACACTCACAATTTTATTCTCTATAACATCAATTTTAAACGTAACGCTTGCCCAAAGACAGAAACAAGAATTATTATAATTAAAGGTGTAACTCTCAAGCCCCTGATTGTTCCATTTTTGGCGCGCACTTAAAATATCTTTTGGCGGTGATGTGGGGTTAGAGGAGCACTGGAATAACATTAACACAAGCAATGGCCAAATCCCGCTTTTTAATATGATCTTCATTTTATTCTCCACCTAAAGGCACCTGTATAATAAATTGATGAGTAAACACCGTTTGGTAATCCGTTGTTAAGCTTCCTGCAGGCGCAGCAATTATATCCGCAGAAACTCTGAAGGCACCTTCCAGCCAAAACCTTTGTTGCGAAAGCGATGGAATACCAGCCCCGGTAAGTACCCGCCCGGTATATTTTAAATTAAAGCGGCTAAAATGCAAGCCCACGCCCCAGCTCCAGATATACTCGGTCCAATTCTCATCCTGGCTGCGGTTGGATTGTTGTACATAATCATACTGATCGAGACTATAACGACGGCTGTTTATTTCCAAACCGATGCTATAATCATAAGATTTATAAATTTTGTTTAAACCAATACGGGCAATCCAATTATTAAAAACAAAATTATTTTCGATTGTTTTGTGCCCTGCTAAAATACCACCACCTTCCCTGAATATTATGTCCTCTTCGGCAGTGGCCCAGGTATTACTCCAAATGGGCTCGAAAATAAAGTCCAGCCCAAAGCGCGTCTTTTCATTATCTAAACCTATCCCAATACCAAAATTATACGCCCAGGTATTTCCGGGATCACGCGGGATGTTCATTATTTCATAATTTGGGATTTTAGGATGGGTTTTCCAATTATATGTTGCAAGGATGCCAATATATGGGGCATCTTCGGCCAGCTTTTCTTTATACTTTATTTGCGCGCCATAGGTGTCCGTGTAATCCAGGTTTTTCTCGATCCGTTTATTTTCATCCCAGTGGTTTGTGGTCGAGTTCCAAAACATATCGATGTATTCCACTTTATGCGTCATTTCATAATTATTATAAAGACCAACCAATTCCATCGTAGAAAGCGCGTCTTCATAAAATAATCCGCCACGCAATTCATAACTTTTTCCATTTTGATCGATCTTATTACTGCCATTATATAAAAGGTCGACCCCGCCAACAGCATTCAAATCTGCCCAGGAAAAACTTCCTCCTACGGAGAAACCATCAAAAGGCAATTTCCGGCCTAAGGTAAGCGAAGCAAAACGGTTTGGATCGTAACTCTTTAAGGGGCCATCAAGCTGAGAGGTAAACCAATTGGGATTGCTTAAATTAGCCGCCTCCAGTTGTTGAAAAGAAGCGGAAAGGGTTGAAAACCACTCGCCCTTTTTTAGAAACAGAGTAACGGGAAAGGTTCGCCCGGAGCCTAAATTACCGGAGATGACATAGAAGGTGGGTTGTACAAAAAGATTTGTAGCGGAGATGCGGCTCCCTTTGGCGGGATTAAGAAAAGGATCGAGCCAGGCATCGTCCAGGGCAATATTTACATTTCCCATCGAAATGTTTTGAGAAGGATAAAGAAGAAATTGATCGCCCGTAACCACGGGTAAAGATTTTATCGAAATAAATTGCGCGCTGAGAATAAGCGGCATCAAAACAGCATAAAAATAAGACTATAAATAGATTTGTACATTTGCTCCCCCGGAAAAATTATATTTATTTTGGATTGTTGGTCTGGGCAGAAGGATAAACCAATAATTATGCCAAAGAGTAAAAGGGGTGATATGGTGATTTGATAGGGAGAAAAACAAACCAAGCATGATTGTTTTTATCAGATTACTGAGGGCTTATCAAATTTCTGATAACAACTTGATTAGTTAATGGACTTCAAGCTCAGTTAATATTTTTTCAAAACTTATATCGGTTTGGAAGGAATAAACATTTTCTAAGAGAAACTCTTTTGTAGTGTCCTCATTTATTTTATTTAAGATTTTGTAAAACCGTCTTTCAAAGTCCAGCTCAATTTGCAATACCTTTTTCAAATCGGCCAATAAGTTTATTTTTGTACTGTTGACACCCGGGCAATCGGGAGCAGGCTTTACAAAAACAAAATCCTCGCTTTCGTCTTTCAAGTCCAGTATTCTACCCACCGGCGCCAAAGAACAAATCAAAGGTTTTTTATCAGGATGAAGCCGGCACAGGCCTTTTAAATTATTTTCTTCATCCAGTTCATTAATCAAAAAAGGACAAAATAAAAGGCTTGTTTCTGCGGCCTTTTGTTTAAAGGATTTAAATTTTATTTGGGGAACCCAGGCATTGTTTTGGCCTTGTACGAGATGCACAAGGGTTTCATCAAACAGTTGTCTTGTATGATTAAAACCTTTGTAAACGGCCATTTTATACAGATCGTACAAATTCAGGTTTACTTTCTGATCACCTGTACAACAATTGCCACATTGGGTGCAGTTAAAATGATAGCTGGATTGGATGATGGGGAAGGACATTAGTTTGGTAATTTGTACGTATATTTACATTCGATCCGTTAAGTCAAGAATTCTTTTACCATTTCTATTTCAGGCACTATTCTTCCGAGTTCAGAAAACTCAGATATTCGTTTTACCTGTGTCAATATATTTTCGACAACTATTTTTGAATAATTCTCAGAATCTCTGGAAATAAATTCTGCGATATTAATAACATCCTCCAGGCTTCCTTAGACCATCTTATTTTAAGCGCCATTTTTCGAGACTCTTCTCAACTTCAGCGTGAGTTAA
This sequence comes from Calditrichota bacterium, assembly GCA_024277115.1. Classification (GTDB taxonomy): domain Bacteria; phylum Calditrichota; class Calditrichia; order Calditrichales; family J004; genus JABFGF01. Next base: position 22,705 of record JAJRVW010000118.1, on the reverse strand, counting down.
TGAACCATTTTTATTTGCGCTTTCTATTCCCTTTTTTATTTTTTCAATAACATAAAGATGGTATTGAATATCCTCAATAGTACAATTATCAGGAAGTTTATCAAGAAGTTGCGAAACTTCTTCCTTTACATTATTCATGGCAGCCTTTTTGTTTTCCAAATATTAAAGATGATAAATCATTATGTATTGAAAATCAAAGATAAAATTCTACCCAAACAACTCCATAAAATATTTGATTGTCTCACGCATGCCAACAACCAGGTCAAATTTGGGGTCATAACCCAATTCCTTTTTTGTCAACTCAACCGAAGCCAGGCTGTGTTTAATATCGCCGGGTCGTGGATCGGTCAAAACGATTTTACTTTTACTACCTGTCGTTTCGATTATCAACTCGCACAACTCTTTTATGGTGATGGAATGGCCATTGGCCACATTATATACACCCGTTGCTTCCGGCTTGGTTGCTGCCAAAATATTCGCCTGGACCACATCTTTTACAAAAACAAAATCACGGGTCTGCTCGCCATCGCCAAAGATGGTCAGGTCTTCGTTTTTTAAAGCGCGGGCAACAAAAATAGGTATCGCCGCGGCGTACTGGCTTTTAGGGTCCTGCCTTGGACCAAACACATTAAAATAGCGCAAAGATGCTGTGCCCACACCAAACGAATCATTATAAAGCTTTAAATAATATTCACCGTCCAGCTTGGTAATCCCATAGGGTGAAAGGGGCTCAGGCCGCATATCTACCGTTTTGGGCGAAACCGGGTTATCGCCATAAACCGCTGCAGAACTGCTGTGGACGACTTTTTTTATGCCATGTTCACGCGCCGCATCCAAAATATTTATCAGCCCGTTTACATTAATATCCACACATTCCAGAGGCTTATCCATGGATTCCGGTACAGAAATCATCGCGGCTAAGTGGTGCACATAATCCGCGCCTTGCAAAACATCAAAAACAAAATCCCGGTCGGTGATGCTCCCTTCCCGTAAAACCGCATCGGACAATAATTCCACATTCTGCCTCAGCCCGCTTCTAAAATTATCTAAAATATGGACTTCGGCCCCTTCAGAAAGCCAATGCTCCACAATATGTCCGCCAATAAATCCCGCGCCGCCCGTTACAACAATTTTCATAATTCCGCTTCCTTTTTTTTAATTGGTTTATTCTGAGTTGTTGGTTTTTCGGCTCTAAACAATCAGGCTTTAATCAATAATTTTATACTTTTTTTTACATTGTTTCCCGATTAATTCTAACTTAGATTTTTATTTAAACAAAAAGGAGAACAGATCAATGCGCACATTTCTATTATTTCTGGCCTTTATTGCCTTCACTTTTGCCGGTGAGCCTAAAACCATCAATTTTAAATCACTCGATGGGCTAATCATTACAGCAGATTATTATTTTCAGGCAGAGGATGCGCCTTTGATCATCCTGTTTCATCAAGCCGGCTGGAGCCGTGGTGAGTATCGTGAGATCGCACCAAAACTAAATAAACTGGGATTCAATTGCCTTGCCGTGGATCAGCGCTCCGGTAAGGAGGTAAACGCTGTGGTGAACGAAACCCATCTGCGCGCTGAAAAAGCAGGAAAAAAAACGGAATACCTCGATGCTTACCAAGACATGCAGGCAAGTCTTAATTATGCTGTCGATACACTTAAAGCCAGGAAAATAATAAGTTGGGGAAGTTCCTATTCATCGGCGCTTAATTTTGTTTTAACCGCTAATAACCCTGATAAAATTTCGGCAATGTTAGCTTTTGCCCCGGGCGAATATTTTAAACGTTTTGGCAAGGCGGTAGATTATATCCAAAGCCATGCGGCAAAAATAACCGTACCCATTTTTGTTACATCTAAACGAAAAGAATACGAAAACTGGAAGGCCATTTTTGAGGCTGTTCCCGCAAGAAGGAAAGCCTATTTTTTACCGAAGATATCAGGCCAGCATGGCTCGCGCGCCCTATGGGAAAAATTCCCCGAGCATAAGGATTACTGGAATGCGGTCACACAGTTTTTGGAGGCCTTTAAAAGATAGGAGCCCTTTCCAAAGGCAATCTGTCAATCCCCTTTCTAAGGACGATATGGCATGAACCCTTCCCAAGGGACAATCACAATAATCCCCGCACCATTTTCCATAAAGGGCAGTCCCAAATCCCTCAAATAAAAGTCACAATCTCGTTCAGGACTTTCCGTTGGTTATCCGGCACTTTTACACCCTCTGCCGGATAACCGACAACCAACAGCAAAAACGGTTTTTCATTTACAGGCCGTTCTAAAATCTGGTTTAAAAATTTCATTGGGCTTGGCGTATGGGTTAAGCAAACCAGCCCCGCATTATGGATGGCCGTAATCAGCATGCCCGTTGCAATGCCAACCGATTCACTCACATAATAATGTTTTTTCTTCCCGCCTTCTTCAGTCAAACCGTAGCGTTTTTCAAAAATGCCAATCAACCACGGCGCGGATTCAAGAAAGGGCTTATGCTCATTTGTTGCAAAAGATTTAAGATCGTCCAGCCATTCACCCGATGCCCGGCCATGATAAAACGCGTGTTCTTCTTTTTCTGCCGCTTTACGGATTTCCATTTTAATTTTGGGATTTGATACCGCCACAAATTGCCAGGGCTGTAAATTTGCCCCGCTTGGAGCCGTACCTGCCGTGCGGATGCAATCTTCAATAATGCTTCGTTCAACCATTTCATCTGAAAAATCCCTTACCGAACGCCTGCGCTTAAGATCGTTGTAAAAAGATTGGGCGCGGTCCTTCATCTCAGAAACCGCATATCTTTTATAATCTGAATATATTTTGATTGTCATTCTCCTTTTAAAAATGTGCCTTCAAAAACTACACATTATTTTTTAAAAAGTAAGGTCTATTTTGATTTGCCTAAGATTTTTCTGATCTCTATATTTGTCTGTCCAAAAGTTATACCTATTTTTGTCCCTCCTTCTACGTAGAACACCTTAAATAATTTTTTCAATCCTTCAAGTTACTTGTGGGCTGTGCACGAATGCATAAAGTTTTCCCAATATTAAACTGGTTGCCAAATTATAAAATCGCTTATTTAAAAGATGATGCGATTGCCGGGATTACAGTTGCGGTTTTACTTATCCCGCAAGGAATGGCTTATGCCCTGTTGGCGGGATTGCCGCCCATTACAGGATTATATGCCGCGTTAATCCCATTAATTACATATACAGTGTTTGGCAGTTCCCGGCATCTGTCTGTTGGGCCGGTCGCACTCGATTCATTATTGATCGTTACAGGTGTGGGGATGTTTGCCAATTCGGGTACGGCAGAATATATAATGCTGGCGGGACTTGTTGCCATCATGGTTGGTGTTTTACAATATGTTGTAGGGACACTGCGTTTTGGCTTTACGGTCAATTTTTTATCGACACCTGTCATCAGCGGATTCACATCTGCGGCTGCCCTGATAATCGGTACCAGCCAGATTAAGCATATACTGGGTATTTCTGTTCCGCGCAGCACTTTTATCTATGAAACACTTTTTAATATTTCTAAAAATATCGGCGAAACGAATTTCTCAACCTTAACGCTTGGCCTGCTTAGTATTTTTGTGCTCATCGCCTTAAAAAAATATGTACCGATGGTGCCCAGCGCGATTATTGTGGTAGCCATAAGTACATCTGTTGTCTGGTTTTTTGATTTGGATAAACATGGCATCACCATTGTCGGCGAAATCCCAAAAGGCCTGCCCTCGTTTAAATTACCCGATTTTGACTTGGCAACCATGCAAAAACTAATCCCGATAACTTTAACAGTCGGTTTACTGGGCTTTATGGAGACGATCGCCCTGGGCAAACGATTTGCGGCCAAACATCACTACACAATTGACGCCAACCAGGAATTGAAAGCATTGGGCCTAAGCAATATTTCCTCCGGGTTATTTAGCGGCTATTCCATGGCAGGCAGCTTTGCACGAACGGCTTTAAACTCCTCAAGTGGGGCAAAAACCCAAATTTCGTCACTTATAAACGCGCTTGTTGTTGCAATGACATTACTATTTCTGACACCTCTTTTTTATTATCTGCCAACAACCGTTTTGGCTGCCATCATTATAGTTGCCATTTCCGGATTATTTGAGATAGAAGAACCTAAAAGGTTATATAAAATAAAAAGAACCGATTTTTATATCCTGGCGCTCTCCTTTTTTGCCACCCTTTTCTTAGGCGTGCAATACGGGATTTTTGTAGGGATCGGCGCTTCCCTGTTGATGATCATGCGCCGGTTAAGCAATCCACATATAGCCAAAATGGGCCAGGTGCCAAATACAGATATTTTAAGAAATTTTACTCGCGACAAAAACGCTCAAGAAATAGACGGCTTGTTTATTTTCAGGATTGACGCGTCGCTTTATTTCGCCAATGTCGCCTTTTTGAAAGATATAATCGAGACAAATACTTTAAACTCCGGCAAGAAAATTAAAGCCGTTATATTTGATGCGAGTAGCGTAAACGAGATCGATTCATCAGCCGATACAGGGCTGCATGATATTGCAGACACCTTGAAAGACCGCGGCATTGAGCTGTATTTTACAAATGTAAAAGGCCCTGTACGCGATATGATGAAAAAAACCGGCTTTTGGGAAAAACTGGGCAAAGACCATTTCTTTCTCAGTAAAAAAGCGGCAGTAAAGCACTATATTGATAACTTGAAACTTGAAACTTGAAACTTGGAGAAAGCCCGAAGGTCAAGTTTCTAATTTCCAGTTTTACAAAACTTTAGATTTTAAATATTGAAAGGGTAAGTATGAACTATGGTTTTATAATCGATAACCGCAAATGTATTGGCTGCCATGCCTGTACCGTTGCCTGTAAGTCGGAGCACGATGTGGCCGTTGGCGTAAACCGTACCTGGGTTAAATATGTGGAAAAAGGCGCCTACCCCGATACCCGGCGCTTGTTTTCGGTAATGCGCTGCAACCATTGCGAGGATGCGCCTTGTGTGGAGATTTGTCCCGTAGAGGCGTTGCATATCCGTGATGACGGCATTGTAGATTTTGATAACCGGCGTTGCATTGGTTGTAAATCGTGTATGCAGGCTTGCCCGTATGATGCGCTTTATATCGATCCCAAAACACAAACAGCGGCAAAATGTAATTATTGCTCGCACCGTATCGATGTGGGCCTGGAACCGGCTTGTGTTAATGTCTGCCCGGAACACGCCATCATTTCCGGCGATATGAACAACCCCAACACGGAGATCGCCCAATTGCTTTCACGCGAGCAGGTAAAAGCGCGAAAGACAGAAAAAGGCACCAAGCCCAATCTTTTTTATATCGATGCCGACCAGGCTTCATTGGTTCCATCCGAAACAGAAACATCAGATAATTATATGTGGAACTCTCAAAGCAGCGGCGTGGGCCATTATGCCAAATATGCCGAGTCCCTCGTCGCTAAAAGCGACCCGGTCGAACTTTACAAAATCCAGGCGGCCAAGGGTGTAAACAATCCGGACACACCAGAGAAAGTGAAGCCCGTCGGCGATAACACCCTCAGTTCGCCAAAAGGGATTTTACAAGATACAATACGTCGTGCTTACGATGCGCCATCCAAAGGCGTGCTGTGGGGCTGGGAAGTATCGGCTTACGTCCTGACAAAAGCAATCGCCGCAGGGATGTTTTTAATCCCCTTCTTAGCAGTGCTCAACGGCCTGTTTGTGGGAGAGGTAACCCAATGGACAGCCATAGCCGGTTCCTTAGGCTTCCTTGGATTAACCGGCGCCTTGCTCGTAAAAGATTTGGATAAGCCAACCCGCTTTGCCTATGTGCTACTGCGGCCACAATGGAATTCCTGGCTGGTACGTGGCGGTTATGCCATTACGGTTTTTGGTGGATTGGTCACTTTATGGGGCGCGGCAAAGTTTTTTAACCTTGCAGGATTAGAGCGTTTTGCGTTTTGGGGCGCGGCCATTTTTGCCATAATTGTTTCCGTTTATACGGCCTTTTTATTTGCACAGGCCAAAGGACGCGATTTCTGGCAAAGCCCGGCGTTGATTTTGCACATGCTCGTACATCCTTTCCTGGCAGGCTCGGCTATTTTTGCCCTAATTGGTGGAACGGCTGATATGAGTTCATTTTTAAATTCAGTAATTTCTATCTCGGTTGTGGCAAACCTGCTTATTATTTTTGCGGAGCTGTTTATCACACACCCAACAACGGATGCTAAAAAGACGGCTGATATGATTCGCAACGGACGATTCTCAAAACAATTCTGGTTGGGCGCCATCATAATTGGCAACCTGATCCCGCTCATATTTACACTGTTTGTCGGGACATCCATGTTGCCTGTTGCAGGGGTTTTGATTTTAATCGGGCTCTATGTCACAGAACATATTTGGGTACGCGCGCCACAAATGATTACACTTTCGTAACAAAAAACAAAAGAGGTGGCATTTGAATGGAATGCAGTGAAGTGAAAAAATCAGACCATAATGGATTCATCACGCAGAATGACACATCTACTAATTATAATACCTCGTTCCCAAACTCCGTTTGGGGACAAAATATGATAGGAAACTTCGTTTCGTTTATTTGAATCTAAGTTTTAACGGAGAAAAAAATGGCTACAAAACATCAACCAAGTTTAATTGAAAAAATTGCCGAAAAAATGCACCTCATCCCCGGCTTGCACGATGAAGCGGATTATATTCCACGCATCACCGAAAGCGGCGCCCAAACAGATTATCCACCACCGGACAAATGGGACGACTGGACCGAATACGAAGCCACCAGCGGGCACAATCGGGAAAAGAAAAACTATATGATTGTACCGACCAACTGCTTTAATTGCGAGGCGGGCTGCGGTTTACTGACATACATCGATAAAGAGACCATGCAAATCCGTAAGTTTGAGGGCAATCCATACCACCCCGGAAGCCGTGGACGTAACTGTGCCAAAGGTCCGGCAACCATCAATCAGATAAAAGACACAGACCGCATTCTTTATCCCTTAAAACGGGTTGGTAAACGTGGCGCGGGTGAATGGAAACGTGTTTCATGGGACGAGGTTCTCGATGACATTTCTGCCCGCTTACGCAAAGCTATCAAAGAAGGCCGCAATAATGAAATTGCCTACCACGTTGGCCGTCCGGGACACGAAGGGTACATCGACCGTGTTTTACAAGCCTGGGGCGTAGATGGCCATAACAGCCACACCAATGTCTGTTCATCCGGGGCGCGGTTTGGTTACGCCATTTGGCAAGGTTTTGACCGCCCATCCCCCGATCATGCCAATGCACGCTTTATTTTATTGATCAGCGCGCATCTGGAATCGGGCCATTATTTTAACCCGCATGCCCAGCGCATTATTGAAGGATTAATGAACGGCGCCCAAATGGCAGTTATGGATCCACGTCTTTCTAACACGGCAAGTATGGCCAATTATTGGATGCCTACATATCCCGGAAGTGAAGCGGCTGTTTTACTGGCAATGGCCAAGATTCTTTTAGATGAAGGTTTATATAATAAAAAGTTCATGAAGGACTGGGTCAACTGGCAGGATTATATGCAAGCCGAGTATCCTGCGGACGAAGTGACCTTTGAAAATTTTATAAAAGCCCTGCAAAAAGAATACGCGGAGTACACACCCGAGTTTGCCGCCAAAGAAGCCCAGATGGATGCTGCTACAATCATTGAGGTGGCACGAAAAATTGGCGCGGCAGGCGAGCAATTTGCCACCCATAACTGGCGTAGCGCCGGCAGCGGAAATCTTGGAGGCTGGGCCGTTGCGCGATGTCTGCATTTCTTAAATGTTTTAACAGGCAGCGTGGGTACAGTAGGTGGCACCCAACCCAGTGCCTGGAATAAATACAAACCGGACACTCCTAACAAACCACCTGCGCAAAAATTTTGGAATGCCCTGCATTTTCCTAATGAATTTCCATTGGCATTTTTTGAAATGAGTTTTCTGTTACCGCACTTTTTAAAAGATGGACGTGGTAAAATGGACACTTATTTTTCACGCGTATTTAACCCGGTCTGGACTTATCCAGATGGTTTTAGCTGGATGGAAGTTTTACAGGATGAAGAAAAAATGGGCATGCATATCGCCCTGACACCAACTTGGAATGAAACGGCCTATTATGCCGATTATGTTCTGCCGATGGGGCACTCTGCCGAACGGCACGATATCATCAGCTATGAAACCCATTCCGGAAAATGGATGGGGTTTCGCCAACCTGTTCTCCGCGAAGCCATGCGCCGACAGGGCAAAGATGTTGAATTTACCTATGAGGCCAATCCCGGTGAAGTGTGGGAAGAAGATGAGTTTTGGATTGAACTTTCCTGGCGTATTGATCCTGATGGCAGCCTGGGCATAAAAAAACATTTCGAATCACCCTACCGCCCTTCTAAAAAGATGACGATTGAAGAATATTACCGTTACATTTTTGAGCGTGTGCCCGGATTACCGGAAAAAGCCAAAGAAGAGAACTTATCACCATTGGATTATATGCGGAAATATGGCGCCTTTGAAGTTGAGAGCTCAACTTATTTGAAACATATGGACGAAGTTGATGCCGGGCTACTTAAAGGTGCCAAGATAAACGAAGACGGTGCGGTAATCAAAGCCGGCAAAGTGATTGGCGTTCAGGTGGATGGCAAAGCACGGGTCGGTTTTCATACACCGTCTAAAAAGCAGGAGTTTTTCTCGCAAACCATGATTGACTGGAAATGGCCGGAATACAAAATCCCTGTCTACATCAAAAGCCATATCCACGAAGAAAAAATGGACCGGGAGAAAGGTGATTTTCCACTTGTCCCAACATTTCGCCTGCCAACCCTAATTCATTCACGGTCCGGCAATGCCAAATGGCTTACAGAAATATCCAACCGTAACCCGATTTGGATACATACATCGGACGCGGAAAAGTTTGGAATTAAAAGCGACGACCTGATCCGTGTAAACACAGGCATTGGTTATTTTGTAGATAAAGTTTGGGTGACCGAAGGAATGAAACCCGGCGTAATTGCCTGCTCACACCATATCGGGCGTTGGCGCAGGCCACAGGATAAGATGACAGGAAACCGTTGGGCATCCAATACAGTTACGCTGGAAAATGAAGGGAGCCAATGGAAAATGCGCGTTATAGATGGCATCCGGCCCTACAAAAGCAGCGATGCCGATTCTTCCCGTATATTTTGGACCGATGGCGGCGTGCATCAAAATATTACCCATGAAGTCCACCCAGACCCGATTAGTGGAATGCATTGCTGGCACCAAAAAGTGCGCATCGAAAAAGCGCATGAAGGCGATAAATATGGCGATGTAATCGTGGATACGGACAAATCGTTTGCGAACTATAAAGAATGGATGAAGATGACCCGTCCGGCGCCAGGGCCCGATGGTTTAAGGCGGCCATTATGGTTTGCACGGCCTGTCCGCCCGGTGGAAGAATTGTTTTATGTGGATAACGAGCTTGAAAAAAAATAGGTTTTAAGCCTGAATGAAAACTAAAAAACCTCGTTTCCGGGTTCAGCCTGGGAACGAGGTTTTTTGCTTTATTTCTTCTTTAAATATTTCCGCCCCAATACACCGCCAACCATTGCCGCATGCAAAGGAATAAAGACTTTTAACATCCTGAAAACAAAGGGTTGCTCATCCGGGAGCATCAGAAACACAACAAAATTTATCAAGACCAAAATTAAGCCCGCTATAGCCGCAATATGTTTTTCTGTGCCTTTATATAGTTTGGTAACAAGAAACCCGGTAAAAATAAAATAGATCGTATTATAGGTGCCGGCGATGGTTAAAGCGATAATATCGTGGCCTTTTAAACCGGTTGGGTCTATAGAGATATGCAAGAACTCTGACGCAAAAGCCAACACGTAATAAATAGCAATCGAAATTGCCAGCGGGGGAAATATTTTGTGCATTTATCTTAACCGGTTGTAAAACATGTATTTAGATAATCGGCAGGTGAAGATAAAAGTTAAGGGGGCTGGTTCGGAGAGACGCGCGGGAGATGAATCCCCCACTCTTCGAACACGCCTAAGATTATCAGGGCAAACAGGGTGCACCGAAGCAAAGGTTGCGATGGCCCCCTCCTAAAAATTTACATATTGCGCCGGTATTGCCCGCCTACTTCAAACAGGGCTGCAGAAATCTGCCCAATCGAGCACACCTTGGCCGCTTCCACCAACATTTCAAAAATATTTTCATTGCGAATGGCCGCTAATCGAATCTTGCTAAGCTGTTCCTCCGCTTCTTCTTTGTAGCGCTCAATCAAAGATGTAAGTGTGCTAATCTGGTTTTCTTTCTCTTTTTCAGTCGAACGGATTACCTCTTGCGGGATTACCGTTGGCGAGCCTTTTGAACTCAGGAAGGTATTTACGCCAATAATGGGAAATTCGCCTGTATGTTTTAATGTTTCATAATAAAGACTTTCTTCCTGGATTTTACTGCGTTGGTACATGGTTTCCATCGCACCCAAAACCCCGCCGCGTTCGGTGATGCGGTCAAACTCCACATAAACCGCTTCTTCCACAAGATCGGTCAGCTCCTCGATAATAAACGAGCCTTGTAAGGGATTTTCATTTTTGGCCAGGCCCAGTTCTTTATTGATGATCAATTGGATGGCCATTGCCCGGCGTACCGATTCCTCTGTTGGCGTGGTGATCGCTTCGTCATAAGCATTGGTGTGCAGGCTGTTGCAGTTATCATAGATGGCGTAAAGTGCCTGCAGGGTTGTGCGGATGTCGTTAAAATCGATTTCCTGCGCATGCAACGAGCGGCCCGATGTCTGAATATGGTACTTCAACATTTGTGAGCGCGCATCGGCACCATATTTATATTTCATGGCCTTGGCCCAAATGCGCCGCGCAACCCGCCCTATCACGGCATATTCGGGGTCAACCCCATTGGAGAAGAAGAAGGAAAGGTTGGGCGCAAACTTATTTATATCCATGCCACGGCTTAGATAATACTCCACATAAGTAAAGCCGTTGCTTAAGGTAAGCGCCAATTGCGTGATGGGGTTAGCGCCGGCCTCGGCAATGTGATAGCCCGAAATGGAAACCGAATAAAAATTGCGGACACCATTATTGATAAAATATTCCTGAACATCGCCCATCAAACGCAGGGCAAATTCGGTGGAGAAAATGCACGTATTCTGCGCCTGGTCTTCTTTTAAAATATCGGCCTGGACCGTTCCACGTACCTGTGAGAGTGTTTCGGCCTTTATCTTAGAATAAACATCTTTTGGTAAAACCTGATCGCCTGTTACACCAAGCAACATCAATCCAAGCCCATCGTTGCCTTCAGGCAAATTACCGGAATACTCGGGGCGATGGATCCCTTTTTCTTTAAAAATAGCATCAATCTTTTTTTCGATTTTCTCTTGCAGGCCATTTTCTTTGATATAAATCTCGCACTGCTGGTCGATGGCCGCATTCAGGAAAAAACCAAGCATCATCGGCGCCGGTCCGTTAATCGTCATGGAAACGGATGTTTTAGGATCGGCCAAGTTAAAGCCCGAATACAATTTTTTTGCATCGTCCAGGCAACAAATGGAAACACCGGCATTGCCGATCTTGCCATAAATGTCGGGGCGATGGTCCGGGTCTTGCCCATAAAGTGTCACCGAGTCAAAAGCTGTGGAAAGTCGTTTGGCCGGCATTCCCAAACTTACATAATGAAAACGACGGTTGGTACGCTCAGGGCCACCTTCTCCCGCAAACATACGCGTCGGGTCTTCGCCTTCACGTTTAAACGGATAAATCCCCGCTGTATATGGAAATTCGCCCGGTACATTTTCGCGCAGGCTCCAAAGCAGAATATCGCCCCAGCCTTCATAATTGGGCAGGGTTACTTTTGGGATTTTTGAATGGGACAAACTTTCACTCTTGGTTTCGATGGCCAGCTCCTTATTACGCACCTTAAATTTGTAGAGGTCTTCTTTATAGCGCGCTTTTTTTGCCGGCCACTCTGAGATCAGTTTTTGATTTTTCGGATCAAATTCCAGTGCGACTTTTTCATAAACTTTTTCGAGACCGGTTATAAGTTGCGCGTCATTTTCCTGATTGAGCTCGTTTATCGTATCGATTGATTTTTTAAGTCAGTATAATTTTTGGGCAATGGCCGATTGTTTTTCCGCCCAGATTTTATAGTTGCGGTTGTTCTCGGCAATTTCCGAAAGATAGCGTGTACGGTTGGGTGGGATCACATAAATTTTTTCGGACATATCTTTGCTGATTTCGAAAGATGAATTTAAATCCACTTTGCACCGCTCTTTGATCGTATCAATAATCGTGCGATAAAGCGCGTTCATCCCAGGGTCGTTAAACTGCGATGCAATCGTCCCGTAAACAGGCACCTGGTCATCGGTCAGGTCAAAAGCATTGTGGTTGCGTACATATTGTTTTTTTACATCGCGCAGGGCATCCAAAGCGCCACGTTTATCAAATTTATTTACAGCGATTATGTCGGCAAAATCCAGCATATCGATCTTTTCCAATTGTGTGGCCGCGCCATATTCGGGCGTCATCACATACAGGCTAACATCGGAATGTTCGGTAATTTCCGTATCCGATTGGCCAATGCCGGATGTCTCGAGAATAATCATGTCATAATGGGCCGCTTTTAAAATGGAGAGGGCTTCGTCCACGTGTTTGCTTAGTGCAAGATTGGCCTGCCGCGTGGCCAGTGAGCGCATATAAACACGGTCATTACGGATGGAATTCATGCGGATCCGGTCACCTAATAAAGCGCCGCCCGTTTTACGTTTGGATGGATCGACAGAAACAATGGCGATATATTTTTCCGGGAAGTCAATCAAAAAACGCCGCACCAACTCATCAATCAAAGATGACTTACCCGCGCCGCCTGTTCCGGTGATACCCAAAATGGGTGTGTGGGCTTTTTTCGCCTCGGCATGTATTTTATTCAGGTCGTCCTTCACCGAATCGGGGAAGTTTTCCGCGGCAGAGATAAGGCGTGCAATTTCCAGTTTTGTATTTTTTCCCAGATGCCCTGCATCACCGTTGATATTAATTCCTGTGGGGAAGTCACTTTTTGCAACCATGTCGTTGATCATCCCCTGAAGGCCCATAGTGCGCCCATCATCCGGCGAATAGATGCGGGTGATACCATAATTATGTAAATCTTCCATTTCCTGCGGTAAAATTACGCCGCCACCGCCGCCAAAAATCTTGATATGTCCCGCCCCTTTTTCGTGGAGCAAATCGTACATATACTTAAAATATTCGTTGTGCCCGCCTTGGTAGCTGGTCATGGCAATGGCCTGCACATCTTCCTGAATCGCAGTGTTCACAACCTCTTCAACGCTGCGGTCATGCCCCAAATGGATCACTTCACAGCCGGTAGACTGGATGATCCGGCGCATTATATTTATGGCGGCATCGTGCCCATCAAACAAAGAAGCGGCGGTTACAATTCGGATTTTATTTTTTGGCTTATATGGTTCAACGCGTTCCATGTGTTTCCTTTTAGATTTTAATATTTCAGGATTGTAAGAATGTAAGATTAAAAAAACCTGAAGATTTTGATTTTCGAGATACTAATATTCGTCATACTGAAGAAATGTAGGAGATGGCATAAACAGCAATCTTACAATCTTTCAGTCTTCAAATCTTCAACTCAAAGAATATACGCATTTCGCAGGGTATTGTAAACGTGGGATTTAACACATTTGAGGGAAATTAATTATGAAACCTCAAGAGCTGTTTTCCGGATTAATTGCCAGGCGCGGTCAACATGTCTTTTGGCGACATTTGTTTGCCCTATCGCCAACCTGAGGGTATACTTCCCCGCAATTTTTGTATGTGTGAGGTACATTTCGCCCGATTCGTTCAGCCGATAAAGAATCTTTTCATTTATGCTATTAATTTTTTCTGTATCATTTTCCAGTTCGGGCATAAACCTAAAACAGACTGTATTAAAAGTGACCGGGGCCATTATTTCAAAATTATCATGTTTTGCAATCTGCTGTTCAAGTTCCTTGGCCAAAGCGATGTGCAGCCTTATTTTTTCTTGTATACCTTTTATACCAAAATTGCGAATAACAAACCATAATTTTAAAGCCCTAAAACGCCGGCCTAAAGGGATGCCCCAATCCCGGTAATCATTTACTTTGCCCCTGGTTTTGGTTTTAAGGTACTCGGGCAATATTTCAAATGTACGGATCAGCGCTTCTTTGTCTTTTACAAAATAGGCCGAACAATCAAAATTTGTAAACATCCACTTATGCGGATTAAAAACAAGGCTATCCGCCTGGCCAATCCCTTCAATCATCCATCGATATTCCGGCAGGACAAGGGCTGTTCCGGCAAAGGCGGCATCGACATGCAGCCATGTTTTATATTTTGAACAGATTGCGGCAATTTTATTTAAAGGATCGATTGCCGTCGTACTTGTAGTCCCTAAAGAAGCGACAACGCAAAGAGGCTTTTTCCCGCGTCCAATGTCCTCTTCAATTGCCCGGACGAGACTATCGGCCTTAAGGCTTAGTTTTTCATCCACATCTATTTTAACAAGATTTTGTTTTCCAATGCCGGCAATCTTTACGGCTTTTTCAATCGAAGAATGTGTTTCCGTGGAGCAATAGACACGAAAATCTTCCGAACGGCTAAAACCGGATTCGTTCACTTTGTACCCGGAGCTTTTTTCCCTGGCCGTTATAATCGTAGCCAGGGTAGCCGTGGAAGCGCCATCTTGTATGACGCCCTCAAAATTATCGGGAAGGCCGGTCATTTTTTTTAACCAGCCCAGAACCCTCTCCTCTAATTCGGCAGCGGCAGGCGATGTTTCCCAAATCATCGATTGAGCGCCCAGGGCAGCGGTGAGCATCTCGGCCAAAACGGAAGGATAGCTGGAATTAGCCGGGAAATAAGCAAAAAAATTAGGGCTTTGCCAATGGGTGATTCCGGGTAAAATTATATCCTGAAAGTCTTGAAAAATGGCATCTATCGCCTCACCGGTTTCCGGCGCCTGCCCCGGTAGTTTATCGTAAATCTCACGTGGCTTTACTTTAGATTTCACCGGGTATTTTTCTACTTCTTCCAAATAATCGGCAATCCAATCTACAACCTGATGGGCCTGTAC
This sequence comes from Calditrichota bacterium, assembly GCA_024277115.1. Taxonomy (GTDB): domain Bacteria; phylum Calditrichota; class Calditrichia; order Calditrichales; family J004; genus JABFGF01. The sequence goes on along the minus strand of JAJRVW010000118.1, from coordinate 7,622 downwards.
CCGAAACTCTTTTGCATTCAGCATATTTCTTTGTTCCTTACAAAAACTAGATTAAAAGCGGTTGGTTTATGCAGTTAAGTTTTTTAAACCTTTTGCAGTAACCGGTCATGGATTTTACTTAAAAGAACCAAAGCCATAATTGCCCCGATTGTGGCATAGAGCATGTCCGATTGCGTGTCCCAAATATAACCTTGTGTGCCCAAAAAGGATTCGGCAGATTCACCCGAAAGCTCCGCAACAAACCACTCGATAAATTCATACGAAACACTGATGGCCATACTCATGGTAACAATAAATACGTTTAGCCAGGCGCGTCCGTTAACAACTTTATGCCTAAGCAGGATTTCCCTGGTTATCATCGCCGGGATAAAACCCTGGGCAAAATGGCCGACCTTATCATAATTATTTCGGGCCTGGTCAAAAGCCTCTCGTAGCCAGTCAAACAAGGGTACTTCGGCATAGGTGTAGTGGCCGCCAACCATCAAGATGATGCTGTGGATCAGGATTAAAGTATAAAGCAGGTTTGTGAGTTTAAATTTTTTATAGGTGAGTGCCAGGACAACCAATCCGATTATTGCCGGAAAAACCTCCAGGAACCAGGTAAAATAATCATGCGGGTTAATACCCGACCAAACAAGGACAGCAGAAAAAATTACTAATAATGTGACGTGATATTTCATTTTTTACCCAATTTTTTTTTAGGCTAATGTAACACATTTGGGCGTATACTTTCCAAAATTGAGGCGAGTAAAAAATAAAAAACATCCGCCCTCCAAATATAATTTTTCAGAAGAACGAATGTTTTAGAACAACCAGGCAGAAACAAACATTCCTGCCTGTTAATTGGTAAAACTAATTTGTAACCTTCTAATACCCTACTCGCTGTAAACGCCAACTGCCCTGCCATTTAAAGGCATAACGGGCCGGAAATTATTATCAAGAATTTTTGAGAATTTTTCGATTTGTTCTTTGGAAGCGGTTACCGGCGTTTTTAAAACATACCAGTTTACAACTTCGGAACATGGCGGTGTTGTTAAAGAACCATTGTAATTATAATAGCTTTTGTTTTCCGGGAACAAGCTTAGAACATCGATCATATCGTCCGAACTGTATGCCCCTTTCGATGCAGGAAAACTGTCTAAATATTTACTAAACAGATCATTTGCCTTACCTTCTTCGAACATAAAGCCCAAAACGGCAAAATCAGAATCCGAAAATTTATGTACAAAATGGACTTCAAGCGGGAAGCTTTTTCCATCAATCGTATGCTCGCTCAGGCCGTGATAATGAAATTGCAATAATTCATACATTTTTCCATTAAGATCAACCTTGTTCTCCCCGGAGATATTAAACTGGACCGTATGGCCATTGTTTATAATATCAACTTTTGATTTTCCATAGCTGAATTTGGGCGCAGAAAGGTTATCCGCCTTTTGTGCATCGCCTGTAACAATATCGATCGGTGACTGAGCGCTGCCGCCACAATCTGCGAAACCACTGCATAAATCCTTCCAGTTTTCAGGCCCTTCTTCGCCCTGGTGATGCGACCAGTGCGCCTCACCGCAATCATCCGTTGCCGGTTTGTGATCCGCCTGTTCCGAGGCACTTTTTGATCCATCCTGTGACTCTGCCTGCTTATTGCCTTTGCAAGAGAAAAACGCTAAAAACGCAAACACCAGTATATAGACATTTAATTTATGCCTCATCTTACCCCCTTAAAAATAAATAAATGATTTAGTCATCTGCGTATATAATTTTAATTATATAGCCAGATTTTAAAACTTAGATTATGGGATGTTCACTTTCAAGGATATTCGGTTTTCACGTTCCGATAGTTAAAAAAACCGGCTTTAGAAAGGCCGGTTTTAATAGATTTGTCAATAAGAAACAGCTGGCGTTTTGCGTAAATACATATCACTTTGAAGTTGTTTTAAAATAAAATCAGCTACATCCGAGCGAGAAATTTTAAGTTTTAGATTTTTTTTCTCCAAACCAAAACCATGTGCGTAGTTTTTAGTCTTTAAACCATCTGTAAAAGCGCTTGGACGGACGATGGTCCAATCCAAGCCACTGTTTACAACGTACTTTTCCTGTAAAACGTGGTCAAGAAAAACCTCCTTCAGAAACCAGCCAAACATAAAATACTTCCAAAATAAATTCAGGTTTCCATGGCTGTCGCCCACGCCCAGTGTTGTTTGGCAAATCAATCGCCGGACATTGTTCTTCTTCATTGCCTCGATTATATGCTTTGTGCCCTGAGAACGCACGGTGCCTTTTCTCTTTTTACCGGAGCCCAAAACGACACATACCGTATCCTGACCTTGCACAGCGTTGTTTACATCTTTTGGATTGAATACATCGCCCTTTTCAATTTTAAGCTTTGGATGGTTGACCTCATTTAGTTTTTGCGAGTCCCGGCAAAAAGCAGTCACCTCGTATCCTTCATGCAGCGCCTGCGTAACCAAATGTTTTCCGATTGTCCCGCTTGCCCCAAATATAATTACCTTCATAGTTTTTCCTTTTTTTTAGATTAATATGACGAGGAAAAAATATTTAGGAATAACTTTTTTAAATAGAATAAAACCGACAAAAATTTAGAGATTTATTGCGCGAGGTAAAAAGACGGTGTCTGGCCTGTATATTTTTTAAAAGTGCGTATAAAATGGGATTGGTCCGAAAAGCCGCTATCATGGCCAATATCAATCAGTTTATCATAATTTGTTTTGCTGAGTTGGCGTAAGGAACGCTGGAATTGAATAATCTTTGCAAATTGCTTGGGCGTAAGGCCAACCTGCGACAAAAAATTACGTTCAAGAGTGCGCTCGGTTAAATGCACCTGATCCAGGATTTTCCTGACTGTAATTTTCCCATCATGTTTTAAAATGATATCGATTGCCTGTTGGACTTTGTCATTGGGCGAGACCAGGTTCCAATCAATCAGTTTTTGCATAAGCTGAGAAATGATTTTTACCTGCCCTTCAAGACTACTGCAATTCGCTAGATCATTATTAAGGGATTTTATATCAATGTGCTTTAACTGATAAAGATCAAAACACGCATCATTTAGCTCCTTTGGGTCCACACCCAAGAGGTATTTTGAGGCAAATGGATATAATTGAAAAACGATAAACTTATACGGCCCTTTTACATCCAATGAGACGGGTTTTAAAGTTTGACCATATAAAAAAAACTCAGACAATTTCTTTTTTTTAGGGAGTAAATAAAATCCGTTCTCTGATTTCTGAAACATGATTCCCGGATAACCATCCGCATATAAAGGGATGTTTGTGTGCGCACCGAGGTCCTTATTTTCTCCAACCATAACACAGTTTATAAACGGCTCCAGGTCCTTCTCTACAAGAAATTGTACTTCTTCCATATTTGTCCAAATAAATAATTTTTTATTTTTTAATAAAAATCACTATAGCAAAAATTCTTTCAAATTAGATTTGAGCCGCCACTTTTTTATTAAAAAAAAGTCTTTATTCCAGTTCCTATATTTTCTTTTATTATTTCTCGATAGATGGCAATTTTCAAGTTAAATGAAAAAGGAATTAAAAACCAACCCAGCAGATTATGAAATTTACGGGAAAGGCCTCTCCGCAAATCATATAAAATCGCAAGTTGGTAGAGACCTCTATGTCTAATATCTTTTAGGCATCGGTTGAAAGCGGCCATTTCAAGAGCATGAGCCCTTAAAACGATTTTAATACGACGGCAATCTTCTCTTTGATAGATTTAATTCGTTCCGTGAGAGTTTTTTACTGATCTATTAATTACTTTAGAGGAAGGTCTGTAATCTACAAGCACGGTGCAAAGAATTACTGTGTAGTACATATTTTAACCCCATCATACGCTTCTATGCCAGGCAACTGAACAAGTCAATTCGCAGAATTTCGATACCAGTAATCGACATGCCAGGGCTATCACTGGTTCGGAAAGTCCGCGCAACACTACTTTGTAATGACAATATTATTCATAGCTTTCACTTACCACCGTCTCTGCAAACAGCCGAAAGCAGTGATACAAACAAACATATATCATTGAAAGAATCTGTCCTGACCTATGAAAAAGAACTTATCCAGAATATTTAAAAAACAACAAAAGGCAACAAGGCTAAAGCTGCGAGAATGTTAATCAGGTACACAGAAAACTCTTTTCAAATTTCATGAAGTCGATCATTGGATTGTGGTTCCCCCGCCGTTTAAAGCATTTATTACCGGGTTTTCAATTCGACCATCACTAATAATCACTTTATGTGCACCGGATTCGAATAGTTTTTTTAGGGCAAGCATTTTTCGCTTCATACGCCCGCTCACCTGCTCTTCCCTTTGCTTTAATTCACGTTGGCAGATTTGTTTTACAAGAGAATCCGGGTCATGGGCATCATCCAAAAAACCGGGCGCTTCAATAAACTGTAAAATTTTATCTGCTTTAACAACATCCTGCAAAATATTGATAATGTCGTCATTTTCCGAATTGATGGCAAAGTTATGCTCATCTATAATCGGGACACAAAGCAGGGGCACATAACCATTATCCAATAATAGATTGAGCAAATGACCATTTACCGTTTTGGGCTTCCCGGAAAAATCCCGAACTATTTTCAATTTGCCGTTTTCTTTAATCCGGATACCTTTGTTGCGCCTGCCCTGAATTATCTTACCATCGAGCCCGGATAGCCCTACCGCGTTTATTCCGTATCGCTGGCACAATTCTACTATGCGTTTATTCTTCAAACCGGCGTAAGTCATCATCATAACATCCAGCGCGCTATCATCGGAAAAGACGCTGCTATAACCGGAGGCCGAAGTTACAACTTTTTTGGGTTGACCTAATTTTTGAGCAATTTCATCACGTAATGCATTTGCGCCATGCACGATAATAAACTTCTCATTAAGACTGCTTAAATCTTGAATAATACCCTTAATATTAATGGACTTACCTCCACCAATTTTTACTATGATCATTTAAATTCCTTTATTGTATTTCACCTGTATAGAAAGATTAAAATCGGAAGCCGTCACTCCTAAACAAGTTCGCATGACGGTTTCACATTTTAAAGCACCTTTTTTGTATTATTCTTCAAAGTAACCCAATTATTTTCCTGAGAATATGGCTCAGAGCAGAGAATCAATTCATTTTCCGTTTGTTTATAATGAAGGGTAAAATACTTATGGTCTTCATTAAATTGGGTTGAGACAAAAGCTTTTTGTTTATCGGCGATTATAATATTCATCGCCCTGATATAGCGTGATTGTTTACCAATAATATTGACCCCTTTTGTAAGGGCGTTCAGCATATCCCCCTTCTCAAATCTTTTAATAAAGTTAAAAATTTTCTCAGCGCCAATGCGGCCATCCGCTTTTATCTTTACGCCATGAAGCTCACCATTAAAAATAAAAACATACTTATCATCATAAAAAGGCATATTATTTTTAACAGCAATATCTTTATCCCGAAAAGCACTACGGACATGGGCAATCAGTAAAGTTGAAGTCCCAAATTGATCCAGGTCGTCATTCCAAATGGGTGAAATATTTTTATAATGTTTCCATTCGCCCTTTTGAAGATAGGAGCATCCCCAACCGTGGCCTTGATATTCTTTGCTGTTTTTGGCTATACCTGCAAATTTTTTTAGGTGATCACCTATTTCAAAATTTGTCTTTGATCGTACATATAATAATCTACACATAATTTTATTGCTTGATATTCGAAATCGGAAACTTTAGACTTGGAAAATCTTTAATCCCAAAAATAGTTTTTTATGATTTACAGAAAAGTGTCATGCTAAAAACATCTTTTTCTTATATGAATAAGTTCCTTACACAATGACACTTTTGCTGCTATCGTTTTTTTACCTCACGCCACCCTTTTTAAACCGGATGCAAGCCAGGGAAAGTCAGAGTTGTTGTTTCCTCAAAGCCATGCATAATATTAAAAGCCTGTACCGCCTGGCCTGCCGCACCTTTCATTAAATTATCAATGGCGCTGATTACCACCAGGCGATTGGAATACCTGTCCAATTCAAAACCAATATCACAATAATTCGTGCCGGCCAGCAATTTGGGTTCGGGGTAACGATAATTCCCATCACGCTCTTTTACAATGCGGATAAATGGTTCATTGCCGTATTCTCTACGATAAATTTTCCAGATATCTTTTTCGGTTAAATTATCTTTTAAAAAAACATGACAGGTCGCTAACACCCCGCGCACCATATCGATGGATGTTGCCGAGAAATGAAAACGGGCCTCTTCACCAAAGCTGAGTTCCTGCTCCATTTCTGCCACGTGCCTGTGGCCAGTCGGGGCAAAAGACCGTACACATCCGCTTCGTACAGGATGGTGTGATGCTTCACTGTTTTTATTGCCGCCTTCACTTGAACCGACTTTCACCTCTACAACGGTTTTATCAAGTTGAACAAGTTTGTTTTTGTAGAGCGGATAGAGGGCTAAAATAGTTGCCGTGGCGTTACATCCCGCACTGGACACAAAGGAAGCCTCCTTCATTTCTTCACGTCGTAACTCCGGGATGCCATAAATAAAATCGGTTAAGATTTGTGGAAGGGCATGATCCTTTTTGTACCATTTTTTATAGGCTTCATTTGAATCCAACCTGAAATCTGCGCTTAGGTCGATAATTTTTTTAGCTTTGTTTTTATAAACATTGATGTTGCTTATTGATGCGCCATGCGGCAGGCAAAGAAAAAGAACATCACAATCATCCAAATCCGAAAGAGAACAAAATTTTAAGGTGGATTGCTTGCGCAGGTTTGGATGGATTTTATATACAAATTTTCCAAAATGCCTCTCTGAAGAAACCTGTTGAATTTCAACATTTGGATGAAAAAGTAAAAGGCGCAGTAATTCCCCACCGGCGTAACCGGAACCGCCTGCGATCGAAATTTTTATCTTGCTCATTAAACTTCCCCCTTAGCGACATTTAGGACATAATCAACAATTTTACCTGGGATATTTACACCGGTTGTCTCGATACTATTTTTAAATTCCATTGTATAGTTTACTTCATTTACAAGAAGGCCATCATTGGTTTCGAACAGATCAACCGCAACAACGCCCCCGCCAACCGCCTTGGCCGCCTGCATAGAAATTTCCCTGATTTCATCGCTCACAACACACTTTGAAGCTACCGCCCCTTTTGCCGTGTTGGTGATCCAATGATCGGAGGAGCGGTAAATGGCTGCAATACATTCACCGCCCACTACGAAGGAGCGAATATCGCGACCCTTTTTCTCAATATATTTTTGGATATAAAATATGGAGTGGTGATAGCTGCCCAATACCGTTTTATGTTCCAGTAAAGCTTCGGCAGCGTCCCGGTCATTAATTTTGGCCAACAGCCGGCCCCAACTTCCCACGGCAGGTTTTATTACTACCGGATAACCCATTTCTTCGATCGCCTCTATGGCTGATTTCTCGGTAAAGGCAATACTAACCGGCGGCTGCGGTACACCACAGGCCTGCAATGCCTTCGATGTCAATAATTTATCTCCACAGGTTAAGGCAACATCCGGCGTATTCACACATTTTATACCCATGTTATCAAATAATGTTAAGGCATGCAGCGCTCGTGAATGGTTTATGGAGCGCTCCACAATT
>JAJRVW010000117.1 GCA_024277115.1 Calditrichota bacterium | reverse complement strand
TCCTGTTAAGCCCATACATTTCAGCCTTTCCCAAAACTACCCCAATCCTTTTAACCCGCAAACAGTTATAAATTATGAGTTACGAATTACAGGCCATGTCAAACTTACCATTTACGATATTGCCGGAAGAGAGATAGAAACACTGATTAATCAACCCCAAAGCGCCGGAAAACACTCAGTCACTTTTAAAGCCGATAATCTCGCTTCTGGCGTGTATTATTACAGGATTAAAACAGGCAGTTTTATTGAAACCAAGAAGATGGTTTTATTACGATAGTAGTATAAAAAAAAGGATGCCATCGCTTAGAGCGATGGCATCCTTCAATTTCCCAATACGAAAAGACCTCCCAGATTTTTTAAACCTGGGAGGTCTAATATTGTTAAAGGCCTTTCTTTTTCATCGAGTCGGCCTTTTTACGGCCGTTTTCATCCAAGATTATTTTACGGATTCGGATCGACTTTGGCGTTATTTCCACCAATTCATCATCCCCGATAAATTCCAGATATTCTTCCAGGCTCATGTGTATAGCCGGCGCAATTTTCATAGAACGGTCACTGCCCGAGGCGCGCATATTGGAAAGTTTTTTGGCCTTTTGCACATTTACGACAATATCGGCATCTTTATTATTAAGACCGATAATCTGTCCCGTATAAACATCTACGCCCGGATCAACAAAAAAGACACCACGATCTTGCAAAGCATCCACCGCGTAAGGAATCACTTGCCCCTGGCTCATCGAAATCAACACACCATTTTGGCGTTGCGGAATAGAGCCCTTAAAAAACTCATACTGGTAAAAACGATGGTTCATCACCGCTTCCCCGGCCGTGGCGGTGAGCAGCTTATTACGCAAGCCCATCAACCCGCGCGATGGAATATGAAAAACAAGGTTTTTAAAATTACCCTTGTCTTCAATACTTACCAGCGAACCCTTACGGGGCGAAACCAGTTCGATCACTTTTCCGGAGAGCTCTCCCGGCACATCTACAACCAGTTCTTCCACCGGCTCGGCTTTATGGCCATCGATGGTTTTATAAATTACCCGCGGCATACCAACGGCAAACTCGTACCCTTCACGGCGCATATTTTCAATCAAAATGGAAATATGTAAAATACCGCGCCCGGAAACTTTATAACTATCCGGCGAACTGGTATCTTCCACACGCAGGGCCACGTCCAATTCCAGCTCTTTCATCAAACGGTCACGCAAATGGCGGCTTGTAACAAACTTGCCCTCTTTACCAAAAAACGGCGAGGTATTGATCGTAAATGTCAGGCTGATTGTTGGTTCATCGATGGCAATAATCGGCATGGGTTCCGGGTTTTCAAAGTCAGCGATCGTGTCGCCGATATTAATATCCTCTATGCCAACGACCGCACAAATATCACCGGCCTTGACCACCTCCTGCTCCACACGGCTAAGCCCCTCAAAAGAAAAAAGTTGTTTGATGCTCGCATCCACAATATCACCATTGCGGTTGACCATTTTATATCTTTTACTTGCGGAAATTTCCCCGCGATAAACACGGCCAACACCTATCCGGCCAACATAAGGCGAATAGTCCAATGAAGTGATCTGCATTTGGGTTGTCCCTTCAATAAATTTGGGGGCGGGAATGTCCGAAATTATTTTCTCAGTTAAAACCGTCATATTATCAGTTACAACATCCGGCTTAGCGCTGGCGCATCCTGCTTTGGCCGAAGCATAAATCACCGGAAATTCGAGCTGGTCGTCATTCGCGCCCAAATCAATAAAAAGGTCATAAATTTCGTCCAATACTTCCAAAGGGCGTGCCTGCGGGCGATCCATTTTATTGATCACTACGATGGGTTTTAGATGTAACGCCAAAGCCTTTTGTAAAACAAACCGTGTTTGTGGCATGGTGCCCTCAAAAGCATCCACAAGCAGTAAAACCCCGTTGGCCATTTTAAGGACACGCTCCACCTCGCCACCAAAATCCGCATGGCCGGGTGTGTCGATTATATTTATTTTATATTCACCGTGGCGAATGGAAATATTTTTGGACAGGATAGTGATGCCACGCTCGCGTTCCAGGTCGTTGGAATCCATAAAACGCTCTTGAAACTGCTGGTTTTCACGGAAGAAGTTTTCTTGTTTTAACACTTCGTCTACAAGGGTTGTTTTGCCATGATCCACATGGGCGATAATGGCGATGTTTCTTATTTTGTCGATATTCATTTGTACACTTTCTATTTTACTTTTTTAAAAAAATTATTTTGACGACGTCCCCTTAAATTAAAAACGGAGCTGATCAGGTAACCAGCTCCGTTGAATTTTAATTTACATTTCATTGTCTTTCTGGACGGCGAGAATTTAAGCAAAGGCGGCCCGGCAAGCAAATAGAATTTTCCTATGCCAATCGAACTTTATATAAATATTTTTGATTCTCTTTCATTTAGTGCGGAGACTGATTTGAGCCCTTGGTCATATTCTTACTCATACTCATTCTCGTACCCTTATAGAATATCCGTGAAAAGAGTATGGGCAAGTGCAAGATTAAGTACAAGCTGAACCCGTATTATTTGTACTTAGGGTCAAAATACTTTCGCATAAAACTTGAATATAAAATAACGATTAACGAATTTTGATTTAGAAGTAAATGTAAGCACCTCCCAGAAATTATTTTATTAAAGGGCCAAATTGAACCTCAACGAACTTGTCCAGATTATATACCAATTTTTTAAGCGCAATTTATGGACCATGAACATAGAGCGCATGGGGAAATTTAAGCGTTTTTTTATGATCCAACTGCGCATCCTTGTGTTTGCCATACGTGGTTTTATGCGCGACAAATGCCCCTTGCACGCATCGGCGCTGACCTATTACTCTCTGCTTTCGCTTGTGCCTGTTGCCGCGCTGGCCTTTGGGATTTCCAAAGGATTTGGCATGCAGGATGCCCTTAAACAAAAATTAATCGAGGAGCTTCCCGAGCATAAAGAAGTAGTGGAATGGATCCTTACTTTTGCCAATTCCATGCTTCAGGTTAGCCGTAGCGGGCTTATTGCCGGGATAGGCGTTGCCTTGCTTATTTGGGCGGCTATCCGGGTCTTGGGCAATATCGAGGAATCCCTCAATAATATTTGGTCTGTCAAACGCGCCCGGTCGTTTATCCGTAAATTTTCCGATTACCTTTCAATTATGATTATCGGGCCGGTAATCTTTTTAGTTTCCAGCAGCGTCGCGGTTTATATCCGCAGCGAAGTGATTGATTTAACGCAACATGTGGATGTTTTAAATGCCATCGACCCGCTCATTCTTTTTCTTTTAAAATTGATCCCATACACCCTTATCTGGCTATTGTTTACCTTAACTTACCTGATTATTCCCAACACAAGAGTCAATTATAAAGCGGCTATTTACGGTGCCGTTATTGCCGGAACGCTTTACCAGTTTGTGCAAGTCCTTTATATCGGATTCCAAATCGGCGCGGCAAAATACAGCGCTATTTACGGCAGTTTCGCAGCTTTGCCCTTATTCCTGATCTGGCTGCAAATCAGCTGGTTTATCGTTTTATTTGGTGCGGAGCTCAGTTATGCGTTTCAGAATGTACCGGCCTATATTTTTGAAAAGGAAACGGGTAAAATAAGTGGGTTTTATAAAAAAGTGTTTACACTGAACATCGCCCATGTTATAATCAAGAATTTTGAACATGGCGAAAAGCCATTGACCACAAAACAAATTGCCGGGCACTCGGAAATACCGGAAAATATAACGCGGGAAATTGTAGCGGAACTGACCAAGGCGAAGATTTTATCCAAACTAAGCAAAGGCAAGCACGGCTTTACTTACCAACCGGCGCGGGACATAAATAACCTGACCATTCAGGATATTTTATTAAGCATGGAGAACCTCGGGAATGATGCCAAACAATTTGTCGGATCGGAATTGAGGACTGAGTTGGTAAGCCGCTTACAATTATTTGAGGATTGCCTTAAAGCGGACCCAAAAAATATTTTATTGAAAGATATTTAAATTCACTATACTCAGAAAGTCTATAATTTCGCGGGTTCTTTTTAGTTTTGAATCCCGTGATAAAACATATTAAAAATATTTTGTTTTTGATTTAACAAAAAATCCCGCCGGTTAAAATCACCTTGGTTTTCAAGGAAAGGTTTCATCATGGGTTCGGCAAGGAAGAAATAATTAGCGGCGCCAATCACGCTAAACATAAGCTGCACAGGATCAACTTCTTTTATTTCACCGTTTTTCACGGCTTTGCAGGCCGATTCTATAAATGCTTTGGGAAACTCAAATTTACCTTCCGCATTTAATTTCGCAATAATTTGGGTGGCCGTTTCATCGCCGGAACCCAACTCGCGCAATACAAACATGGGCACTTGTGGGTTCGAATTTACCATGTCCATGTAACGATCGATAAAAAGGCGAAGTGAAATTGAAAAGGGCACGCCCTGCTTAAAAATAGTGTGCAAACTGCCAAATACCTTTTTTAAGACCGTCTCAAAAACATGGGCATACAACTTTTCTTTGTCCTTGTAATAATAGAACAACATGGCTTTATTTATTTCGGCCCGATCGGCAATTTCCTGCATTTTTGCACCATGCCTGCCCTTTTCTATAAAAGAAGACATGGCCGAACGAAAAATCTTTTCTTCTGTTTTCATTGACTTTGTCATAATTCACACCGTTTTATTCTTGGATATTAAATTATTCGGTATGTATTAATACAACTTAAAGCCGTCAAAAAAAATGATCACTAAATGCTATGCGCGACCATCAATAAAATTATCTTATATTTTTAGAACGCATTGGTGTTTTAAGCATGTAAAGATCAAAAAAAACACCTGCCATTTAATAACGACAGGTGCAAGAAAGAAAACCTTTAAGATTAATGCTCGGCAGCATCCATATTTTCAGCACCGGGCAATTTACCTTCTAACGAAGACGGGTTATGAATCAGGTTGGGCATGTGCTGCGGACAAATCCACAATTCTTTTCCCTGATAATCCAAATGAATCAGGGGGATTTCATGCTCATCACGGTCACAAAAGAGACAAGCCTTTTTTACATCTTGTTCCATAAATACTCCATAATAAAAATAGTTTTAAGTTAATACGACTTTTTCGTCCCTTAAACCAATCAGTTTTTTATTATTGATATTATACAAATATCCGGCAAAAATAAAAGACAATCCAAGGAACTCGGTAATATACAAAACTTCAGTATATCCAAAACGGGTAAATGTTCCACCGATGCCAGGCAACAACGCGCCAATAGCAATTAATACATTGCCGATAAATCGATAATAGGTTTTATTGTTGCGTTTAAAACGGATTGCCGATAAAATGGCGCCGCCTACCAAAAAGATAAATGCGTATGTATTGATAAAGGGGCTAAACAAACGTACCCATTTCCATACGATTACACTCCCGGAAAGACGGTGTGTCTCGACTAAAGCTAAATCCAAAGGTGTAAGGATTACAAATATGGAAGATATAATTATTGCCGGTACCAAAACCCAGGTTAGTATTTTTGCCGTTTTGGGCTTAAGCAGCAAATAGACTGTTCCCTGAGCAAGTGGAGCGCCGCCCAGCAATGCACCGGAAATATACCAACTACGGAAGATAATTTCGTTCCAGCCAAATAAGGAAACAAACGATTCAGTAAATGTACCTACGCCATACATTAACACACCAAATCCCCACCAAAGCAGGTGTGGCCCTTTACCTTTTGTCCCAAATCGTTTAAAAATATGCCAGGCAAAAAATACAGAAAATAAAGTAGTGGCAATTGGAATGTACGAAACAAATTGTGGCATTAGATCAGCCTCCTAAAATTGAAGATGCGTTTCAACAAGAAAATTTCGGCCGGGCATCCTATAACGGGCCAGCTCTTCATATTGTGTGTTAAAAAGATTATTAACTGCCAATGAAAAATTTATGGTTTTGTTAAAAGCATAATTTAACTTTGCATTACTCAGAATGTAGGCCTGAGGCGCTTCCAATGGATATAAGAATACTTCTTCCACTTTACTTTTATAACGCGAATCAAAATGCAATGAAATATCGCCAAGTAACCAATCGACAGAACCCTTGAGTGCGTGTTTAACACGGTATGGCAATGTGTCGTTTATACGCCCCGGCGATTCGTCCTGCGCATCGAGATATGTATAGTTTATATTTGTACGCAAGTTTTTAAAGGGATTGTAGCTAACAGAGAACTCTAAACCTTGTACAAGGGCCGAGTTTAAGTTCCTGACCTGGAACAAAGTGTACACGACACCTTCTTCCTCGGAAATCTCCTGCCAGAAAATCATATCTTTATAATGGTTTCTAAAATAGGCGGCATTAAAACTTAAATTATCCAGCACATTCCAGGTTACGCCACTTTCAAATGAGAGGTCGGTTCGTTCGGCTTTTAAATTTGGATTGGGTTTAAACAAAGTCCCGCCGTTCAACTCTTTCTGGAAGAAGCGTTCAGCGATGGACGGCGCACGGAAGCCTTGCCCCAATAAAACCCTGATTGTTGTACTTGGATCAACTTGATAAACAAGGGCAATATTACTGCTTAACTGGGTTTGCGTAACCCCGCCTATCAATTTATTAAAATCGTAACGCAGGCCAATGGTCGTAATAAGGTCGGGATTGATTTTCCATTCATCCTGCATATACACCGCAAAATTATTGACCTGTCTGTTTCCGTACATCACTGTATCCGGCGAGGATTTTACCTGGTCGATTTGTAAGTCGATGCCTGCAATCATCTTTTGATTGTCCGCCAGGGTAAAATCAAATTGTGTGAGATGGCCGAATTTATCTGCATCCACACTTGTGCCCCAGCCAAAGGGCTGATTCCCGGGGATTAATATATCGGGGTCTGAGCTATTAAAAAATGAACGGGATTCGTTGCGGTACATATAAAATCGTGATGAATAATTAAGATGCTCTGAGGGAATGGCCCAATACTTAAAATCGACGCTAAAATCTTTTTTCTTTTGTAGATCATCTTTGTATTTTTCGGCAACCTGCAAGGGATAAAGATTATTTTTCCATGTATGCGGGTAATCATTTTCCGCTTCGCTTCGGCTAAGGCTCAATTCCAGGTAGCGGCTATCCTGCAAATCATAAATAAGTTTGGAAAAGACATTATAAAAAGCATATTGGCTGTTTTGAGAATGACCATCTGAGGTTTTATAACTTGTGTTAAACAGGTAACTCAAATCACCGGTTATTCCGGAGTAGCTCATTTGCAGCTGCTTAAAAAACAATGGTTCATCGGTGTATTTAATATCGGCTGAAGCAGGCTGGTAGACGCCATACCCCACATCAACGGTACCCATCCTTTTATAGGCCGGCCTGCGGGTGATAACATTTACCACGCCACCCATGGCCGTAGAGCCGTATAAACTGGAAAAAGCCCCTTTTAAAACTTCGACACGTTCAATAATATTTGTGGGTATAAGGCTCCATAAAGCGCCACCCGTATCAGAAGAAAGCGCCGGACGTCCATCGACAAGCAAAAGGACCCGATTGCCGACTCCCCCTCCTGCAACGTCCGAACTTCCCCTGATTGAAAGGCTCTGAACGGATGTTCCTGCGGAGCGGTACACCGAAACTCCGGGGACATTGTCCAAGGCCTGGTCAAAGGTTACAATTGAGCGTCTTCGTAAATCTTTAGCGCTGATTATATCCACTTTTGCCGGCGCCATTTGTGCTGTTTGTTCACGCAATGAAGCGGTCACGATCACTGCTTCGGACTCAATTAAAGAAGGCGACAGATGAAAACTCTTTTTGATTGTATCGCCTGCCAAGATTTTAAAACCAGTCTCTTTATATGCGCTGTAACCTATTCGGTCCACAACAATGGTATATGTGCCCGGCGTAATATTGTCAATTAGAAAATGTCCGTTTCTTTTTGTAGATGCCCCCCGGGAGGTACTGTCAAAATAGACATTTGTATAGGCGAGAGGCTCAAACGTTTCGGCGTCAAAAACTTCTCCGATAAGAACTGCTTTTTTTTCCGATACCGTTTCCGCAACACTGAGGCCAATAAAACTGAGAACAATTAGGAGAATAGATAGTATTTTCATTTTATTTTCTTTTATAAAAGCCCGGCACTTTTGATTAGCGTATCAAAAACGCCGGGCTCTCCAGGAAGTCAAATTAATCGGACAAGACACTTAAATCCGCCTGAAAATCAATATTTTCCCAGGTCATTTGTTTGTCACTAATTTCAATTGATATGGGCGCAAAGGTTACCGGATCAGAATAAAGGGCAATGGTTTTAGCATTTGCCGGGTCTGCCGGGTCTCGCCATCCCAATGTAACAACAGGGTACTCACCTTTTGTCAAACCTTCAATTTTATACGATTGCTCATTTTCCCCGACAGTAAATACTTCACTTGCCTGTGCAGGTGGGCCGGCAGGAGGCCAGGCAGACCAAATAGATACTTGTATTTCGCCTGTGGCTGGCCATGTACCTGTAAAGGTCACAGTACCTGAAACAGTGCCAAATTCTTCGGATGAAGATGTGCTGTCTGAGCAGGAAGTAAGAAAAACAAGAAGCAAAATGCTTGCAATTATTGTAGCTTTTTTTAATAACATCGGATGAATCTCCTTTTAAAGATTGTGTTGATTTGTTAATTGGCAATATTATTATCAAAGAACATGCCAGAAATTACTCAATCAACAAAGGTGAAACATGGGATTTACTAAGCTACTGTTTTTAAAAGGATTACATGAAGGATATTAATGGATTGAGATTATGAAAAAATGTGTAAGGAAGGTTAATCTTTTCATATTGAAAAAAGTGATTTTTCATTATGAAAAGATTATGGAATATCTTTTACATCATATTCTTTTAATTTTCGCCATAAAGTTGTGCGCCCAATGCCCAAAATTTTACAGGCTTTATCATAATCCCATTTTGAGGAATTTAAAGTATTGAGGATATGATTTTTTTCAACATCTTTTAAGGTGATATTTGCAAAGCTCATTTTATTGGAAACAGTTATACGGGCACCACGGATGGATTGGGGTAAATCAAACTCAATTACTTCGGTTCCGAGGGATAAAGCCACGGCATGTTCAACGGCATTTTCCAGTTCACGGATATTCCCCGGCCAATCATAAGCAAGGAAGTATTGAATCGTTTTTTTAGAGAACCCCGAGACTTCTTTTTTAAATTTTCGCGCATACTTTTTTAAAAAATAATCTGCCAGTATAATAATA
The DNA here is from genome assembly GCA_024277115.1 of Calditrichota bacterium. Classification (GTDB taxonomy): domain Bacteria; phylum Calditrichota; class Calditrichia; order Calditrichales; family J004; genus JABFGF01. Next base: position 26,149 of record JAJRVW010000117.1, on the reverse strand, counting down.
TCTTCTTTTCGTTCATTTAGCGACGGCAGCTCTAACATCATCACATTTAAACGATAAAAAGATCACTGCGAAAGCCGCCTTGTTTGACCATTTCATATAAGTTTTTATTAGTGGCCGCAATCACACGTACATCAACTTTAAGGGTTGCGTTACTGCCCACCGGCTTAATATCCCCTTCCTGTAAAAAACGCAAAAGCTTCACTTGTAACTGTTGCGGCAATTCGGCAATCTCATCTAAAAAGATCGTCCCCTGGTCCGCTTCAAAAAACATCCCTTTTTTATCCGAAACAGCACCGGTAAAGGATCCGCGTACATGGCCAAAAAGTTCGCTTTCCAGTAAATTCTCCGGGATGGCGCCGCAGTTTACAACAACAAAAGGATTTTGGGCGCGTGAGCTTAATTTATGTACCGCATGCGAAACCAACTCTTTACCCGTACCGCTTGCCCCCTGGATCAGAACGGTAATATCTGTTTGGGATATGCGAGAAATTATCTCAAATAAATTTTGCATTTTAGGCGAACGGCCAATTATCCCCATAAACCGATAGCGTGAATCGCTGGACAGCCAGGCATAAAACTTGTCTACTTCATTTTTTATCCACGGCGCTACTTCTTTAAAAATTTTTTCCTGCTCAATCTTGTTTTTTTCAATCGCCCGTTCAAGATCCGTATAATTATAAAAATAGGCGCTGTAAAATTTATGGGTCAATTTTTGGTTATATGATTTCCCCGTACTGTCGAGAATTAAAAATGGCGCGTTATTTTTCCCGGCCATTCGGTGTTTTAACGAAGCAATATCGAGAAGTGTTGACCCTGCATTATTATTTATAAAAATATCCGTTTCATCTGATAGTTTATTTTTATAGAAAATTATATTTAAAGGTGAGGCACATTTCTCTACCAGGCATTTAAAATCTTCGGCATCACCACTAAATAAAAAACGCCTGCACCCCGAACGGTACAAGCCATCCAAAACCGAATGTGTTTCAGGCAAACAGCCCTCTACCTGCACAGTAAGTGGATTTAAGGTCTCAAAAATTTTGCCGGAAAGTTCACAAAAAATCCCCGATATATCCAGATTGACGTTAAAATAATTTGTATTAAGCCGCACCCGCTCATGCAGCCAGATACTCCGCTGAAATAAGCGTTGAATTACCGCGCCAATAAGGGCGCTTTGCTTGGCAAGAGTAAAATCGTTAACAAAGGATTTTACTGAGTTTTGCTGGCACGAAGAATTATCCATGCCATTTGCAAGTATAAAGAAATAGCTTACAGCTTGCTGGCCTTCGATAAGTTGGGCTTCTGTAACGGGGCTGATTGTCTCTTTAAAAGTGTGGGAAAGGGTTTCAATTATATCTTCTTTTTGTGGTACAATTTCTTCTGAGAACATGAAAAGGGTCATACAGCTTGTTCCATGTACAAGCAATATTTCGTCTAATCCCAGATGCCTCTGCACCTCTTTGAGGCCATCTGTACCAAAGGCAGAGAGGCCGATGGATGTCCTTACTTTTTGAGGGAAAAATTTTAACGCTTTTAAAGCCATTTATAAATCTTTATACTGATTGGATGATAAATTATTAGAACTGGTGTGCGCCCGGTATTAACTGGGAAACAATTAAAAACGAAAATAGGATTAAAATAAATCCGACAACGGAAAGAAGCGCTGCCCTCTGCCCTCTGATTGCCCCTAATTTTCGGCCAATAAAATAAGTGAAATAAATTAGAGATGTTATCAAGACTGTAATTATCTTTGGATCAAGATAAAATGAAACCGTCCATACAATTGTGGCAAAATAAAAACCGAGCGCAAAACCAAGTGTAGAGAAAATGAGGCCAAAATTTATTGCAAAATCGCTTATGCGTTCAAAATAGGCTAAAGATGGTAACCTGCGGAAAAAAATCCCCAATTCTTTTTTTTGTATTTCCCGGTAAAGTAATAAATGTAAAATACCTGACATTGCAGAAAGAGTAAACCCGCTATAACCCAATAACATGGCAAATACATGCAATTCAAATTTTATATCATATAAAATGGGGGCGATCTCCTGCGGCGTATGTGGCGACATAACCGTTTTTAAAAGAAAGAGAAGTATTACCGATAAGATTAAAGCGCCTTGGGAACGCTCTTTCAACTTAAACTCGATAGCCAAATATAAAGTGGCGGTTATCCATACAAATGTACCTATCGCCTCGTCCACCGTTGCAATCGGAATCCGGCCTGTCTCAACTATAAAATAAATTATCTGCAAAAAATTTGCAGACACAGCAGTAATAAACCACTTCTGTGCTTTCTTATTTTCACCGGATTTGTGGTTTATAAAATCTTGCCAATAAAAAACGGTAGAAATGGCGTAAATAACTAAAACCAGCCATTGAAAAATTAAAAACACAATCCCTCCATAAAAAGAATGGTTTAGCTCACAATAAATAAGTCTTACCCATTGTGCGAATTAAAATAGCATATTTGTTAAGAACAGGTGTAAAACTTAAAAAGCAGGTCGCTCTATGGAACTTTTACAAACATAGAAATCCATTTTTTCTACAATTAGGCCATTCGTATTGGAATTTTTTGTTTCGTCCTGTAAGGACGTTCTATTTGTAGTATAAAAACCCCAATAATTTACATAAAGCTCCATCGGAGCAGCCGATTGTAAGAATTTAGTTGAAATTATTTTGTTTCTATTCTTTCTAATTCGCACAACGGGTTAAGTGTTACAATATTACATATTTTTTTGATGTTAAAAAATATATTTTATGCCTTAATCCATTTGGAACAATCAGAGCAGTATGATATTTTTATCTTTTAAAATTTTATAGCCCAAGGAGCCGCTGTGAGCAAAGTCTGTGTTACGTCTGAAATCAATACACTAAAAAAAGTAATAATCCACACACCTGGCCAGGAACTGGAACTAATGACCCCTGAAACGGCCGAAGAGGTTTTATACGATGACATCCTGAACCTGCAAAATGCACGCAAACAACACAGCCAGCTAAGTGGCATCCTGGAAAAAGTGGCCCAGCCCTTTGAGGTAAAAACAATGCTACAGGATATTTTAAAAGACCCAAAAGTATATGATGATTTTGTAAATGCAGTATGTACGAAACTGGGAGTTCCCGAGCACAAAGATATTCTTTTTAACCTTTCACCTTCCGAGCTTGCAAACCAAATAATTATTGGCACCGAATTAAAACGCGACACTTTGGAACGTTACCTATCAAAACATCATTTTGCGATTCCACCTCTGCCAAACTTGTTTTTTACGCGTGATGCCGCCATGGTTGTAAATAAGCATGCGTTGATAGGCAATATGGCCACTGCTGTAAGGACGATGGAAACATTGGTGATGCGCTATATTTCGCATTATCACCCGTAGATGGATTGCGAATTGGACAACCTTGTTGATACAACCCTTTTAAATAAATCGGCTGCAACCTTTGAAGGTGGCGATGTACTTATTTTGCGCGAAGATACCCTTTTGATCGGCATGAGTGAACGCACAAGCCCAAGTGGAATAGATTATTTAATTGAGCATTTTAAAAAGGTTGGTAAAGTAAAACACATCTTTGTAGTGATGTTACCGCGGCACCGGGCATGGATACATCTCGATATGGTTTTTACGATGATCGATACAGACAAGGCCGTTGTGTTCCCGGATTTGATTAACGAAAATAATGCTGTGGATGTCATCCATGTAAATATAAGCAATCCTGATAAGCCACACTTCTCCCGCCATGATTATCTTTTGGAAGCCTTAAAAAAAGTAGATATAAATTTAGAACCGATCTATTGCGGCGGCCAGGAGTCGCTCTATCAAAAACGTGAACAGTGGCAATCCGGCGCTAATTTTTTCACAATTGCGCCAGGTAAAGTAATTGGTTACGGGATGAATTTTTATACTTTTGAAGAATTGGAGAAAGCGGGCATACCGCGTATTGAAGCCCGGGATGTACTGGAAGGGTTAGTTGATCTTTCCACTCTGGATAAATACGCCATAGCCATGAAAGGCAATGAATTAACACGTGGTGGCGGTGGCTGCCGTTGCATGACAATGCCCATATTGAGAGATGAATAATAAATAGCAAAGTAAGATGAAAACGAGGGTATTTTAATTATCTTAAATTCCCTACTTATATATATGAACGAACAATCTTCGCCTCTAACTCTACAATAAAAACAAAATCATACTCCCCAATCCACACAGTATGGGCAATCGAACCATTGCCATTAAAATATCTGAAACAAAATAAAGATCATAGAACTAATAATTTAGTCTTCAAGCAGCAAAATAATCCTGTCCCGATTTTGGCACCGAGCTATTTTTAAATAAAGCAAGCAAACCCATAATTGGGCCGAGAGCAAGAATCATATATACAAAACGGGCATCCACAAGAGCCTGGCTAAAATTAACTAACTGGATGCTAATTATTGTGATCGCAAAACCAATACTATTAACTATTGTGAGGGCTGTTCCTTTGGTTTCGGCCAGAGCGCTATCAGCAACGAGCGTAGAGAACAATGGCGAATCAGCTACGACAACCCATCCCCAGAATACTAAAAATGCCGTTACTATAATCGTAGAATTAATATAAAAAACCAACGGGGATAAAACGCAACATAATCCGGATAAAAGAAGTGCAAGTGAAGCCGTCTTTTTTACACCAATCTTTTGGGAAAGATGGCCGCCTATGGCACAAGCCAGGCCACCGGAGCTAATCACAGCAAAAGACATTATTGAAATATTCAGATTTGCTCCGGGATGAATTTGTTTGTAAGAAGCCAACATAATGGGTAAAAATGCCCAAAAGGCGTAAAGCTCCCACATGTGGCCAAAATAACCAAAAGCAGCAGCACGGAAATTTCTATTTTTAAATATGGTTACAATAGCCCTTAAGTCCAATCCGGAGCTTTGTTTACGAAATGGCCCATCGGGAACAAATAGCAGTACGATAATCCCACCCATAAGGGCCAATAAAGATGTGAGGATTAAAACGAAGCGCCAGGGTAAATCATTATTGCCTGCGAAATCTTTTAATAAATGAGGGAACGCAGTTCCAAGTACAACCGCGCCTACCAAAAAACTTAAGGACTTACCCAACCCTTTTTGATAATAGTCGGCAATAATTTTCATTCCAACCGGGTAAATCCCTGCAAGTGAAAAGCCCACGAGAAAACGAAAGAAAAGTAAGCTGCCAAGTGTATTGCCCTGCCAGGTTATGCCCAAATTGAAAAATGCCCCGCTAAGGGCACTTATAAAAAATACGCGTGATGGCGAAAACCGATCGGAAACTGTTAATAGGGCAAAAACAAATGTACCGCCAATAAACCCAAATTGAACTGCTGAGGTTAAGTGGCCGAGTGCGGCAGGTGCCAAATGAAAGGTACGTACAAGATCGTTCATTACCCCATTTCCGGCAAACCAGAGCGATGTTCCACAGAATTGTGCCAGGACAACAAAAAACAAAATCCTGGATAATTTATTTTTTGAACTATTTATAGTTTCCAGATAGTAGCCTAAAAAAAGGGGTTTGCTATTTAAATTCAGAATCGCCCTTTATTATTCCTGATATTCAACCGGATGAATTTAAAACGATAAATCACTCAAAAAAATCATTGAATTTCTTGAACTTTTCAATTAAAAGTGTCTGATGTTTTTTAGCTTCGTCAACCGTCCGCGCCGCAATAAGTAAATGCATATTTCCCTCAATCCCATTGAAAAAAAAGTGGATTTGATCAAATATTGGCCCGGTATATGATTTGTCCAATAAAATTGTTTTGGCATTGTCAAAGATTTCCCGGCCCAACTGCTGATAAGCGCTTACATCATCCGATGTAAAATCCCCTAACTTTTGGGAAATACTTTTTACCTGTTCGATTGTGCCCGGGTTTAGTTTCCATTTTTTACCGGCATTTAACTTCAGGCCAGCGCCTTGATGATTTCTCATTTTTGGCATAGCGCCAAAATCCAGGTCATATAATGTTTCTGCAATCAGTTTAATGTCGGCCTCTTCGTAAGGCAGCTTGGGCATTAAATTAAATTTACGGACAGCTCCCGGCATTAGCGCATTCGTTTCGGATGGGTTTAACACCCACTTTGTAATTGTTTCTACAAAGGCTTCATTACTGGCAGCAGAGGGTTTATAATGTTCTTGTACACGTGCCATAGGCGGCGCGATCATTACGTCTTTCTTTGCCGGGTCCATTTTTTCAAAATGACAGATAAAACACTTTTGTTGCATCTGCCGATACCCCTCGGAAACGGCCGTTTCATTTGGCTTGGCTTGTGGTGTGGCTTCTGCTTCTTTTTTATCTGTCCCACAACTTAACAGGCTGGCAGCGATTAGTAAAATCGAAAAAGTTTTGATTCTCATGTAGACTTCTTTCTTGTAGTTAGAATAGTTTATTTAGTAATATTCTAATTTTTTAGACATCCATCAGCTACATAAATTGCATTTTTTTATGCACCGATCATACCATACAGCATTTTAATTTCATCGGCCCAGCGATCAGGATTGGGTGTTTCCAAAATTATGGGCATCGCGTCAAATCGCGCATCGTTCATTATAAAACGAAATGCATCAAGACCGATAAGCCCATCGCCAATACTGTCGTGCCTGTCTTTACGGCTGGCAAATTCTTTTTTTGAATCGTTTAAATGGATCCCTTTTAAATATTCAATCCCAACAATCTCTTCAAAAGATTTAAAAGTCTGATTAAATCCTTCCTCTGTGCGCAATTCATAGCCGGCGCCAAAAGTATGGCATGTATCCAGACAAACGCCAATACGCGATTTATCTTCGACCCGGTCAATAATGTGTGCCAGATGCTCAAATTTATAACCGGTATTTGTACCCTGCCCGGCCGTATTCTCTATCAATAAAGTTACGCCGCTTGTTTTATCCAACATAATATTAAGGGATTCACCAATCGTATCCAGACATTCGTCTTCGCTAATCATTTTTAAGTGGCTGCCCGGGTGAAAGTTAAGCATTTTAATACCCAGTTGTTCGCAGCGTTCAATTTCTTTGCGGAAAGAATTACGTGATTTCTCCAGGCCATCCGGTTTCGGGCTCCCAAGATTGATCAGGTAACTATCATGCGGCAGGATATAATCCATAGAGTAACCAAATTCTTCACAGTTCTTCTTAAAACCATCGATATTTTCTGATGTAAGTGGTTTTACATACCATTGTTTTGGTTTTTTACAAAGAGGGCAAAAGCCTTAGCTCCAATCTCCTTAGCATTGATTGGTGCGTTTTCCACACCACCCGATGCACTTACATGCGCTCCAATATATTTCAACTTAACCTCCCCTTTTTCATCCAATTGTTTCAATCATTATCATAATCTTATTTATACATATTTTTATATCGAGTTAATGAAATACCTTTATTCTTCAACCAACTCAATCTTATCTTCTTTATTGGGCACCAAGCACAAGAACTGAAAAGCTTCGTTACCGATTGTTTTATAGTTATGCGGTGCACCTGCCGGGATAAAAACAACATCATCTTTTTTTACTTCAAACTCTTTCCCACCGATAATAACTTTTGCCCGGCCATTTAAAACAAGCTGCTCGTGTTCAACCAAATTTGTGTGCATTGGCATAGAACCACCAGGCTCGATCGTAAAGCGTCGCATGGCAAAATTAGGCGCATCATCAGCGCTGATCAGGACTTGCATAAATGTATCTTTTCCGGCAGCAATTTTTTCTTTTTTAAATGTATCAATATTTTTAACCATTTATCCCTCTTTTCTAATTATCATAATCTTAATCATATTCATTTTCATACTCTTATTCTTTATCTTAAACTCTTTGCTTATTGTTAAATAATTTCTACAACTGTATTGAAACAAAGAAAAATCCCTTCTCCAACTTTAACACAGGATTGATATAAAATACATTTCGGGTATTTAACTTTAGTAAGGAAAGTACAGCAAATATCACGGTGGATTTGTTTCCTTTAACTTAGCAAGGTGATTACCGGCCCAAGTATTCAATCGCTGCATCCAGGATTGCATCACGCCCATTCGCTATCTCTTCTTCCTTGTTTAAAACAAGAATATCCGGGATTATACCCACATCCTCAATTACTTCCATATCAGCCGTAAATGTTACCGAGCGCGGAACCCTGAATATCCAACCATTTGGCAGTTCTCTATAAAACGGGCCATTTGTACCGCCACCTGTCGAATCGCCAATTAAGATTACATTCGGAAACACAGAAATGGACGTAACGAAATGTTCGGTTGCACTAAAACAACGCACATTGGTTAGAACAGCAACTTTACCAGAGAACAAAATACCTTCCGGCTTAAGATATGCGGCGATTGGTACGCTTAAATCAGAATGATTTTTTCCCGTTCGATATTGCCACCAGGAGGTAAGACGTTTTTTATCCGCAAAACGGGCGATAATAATATCGGCGTTATTTGAACTTCCACCGCCATTATCACGGACATCAATAATTACCGAAGGAATAGCGCCAAAGGAACGAATAATTTTATCGATGCCTTTAAAAACAGAAACATCCACATTTCCGGAAAAAGTGCGAATGTAAATATAACCGATTTCCGGTTCCAGTTTCCCATAATAGATTGTTCTGCCGACAGTAGAGAAGCTATTGTTTAAATATTTTGTCTTTACAACTTCCAAAGAAAAATCTTTAGGGGCCGTCCTCCATTGCCCTTGATAGCTATACCTTCCGGGAAGATCAGCATGCCCGTCATGCAAGTTATCCAACATTGCACTGAAAACATCCAGCAATTCATCATCGTTGGTATATTTGTCCACCTGCGGCGAATAAACAGAATAGAGCGAATCCCAGTCCACTTTTTTATATCCAAAGGCGGGATAAAAATGATCAAAATCATTCCATAATGTATCAAAATTATTTTGTGGGGTATCTTCTACATCTGCACCGACAAACCACTCTGAACATGAGTTTAAAATCAATAAAATTAAAATGAGTTTAGCTAAACCTCTTTTCAAAATTCATATCCCAGGTTTAGAATGAACGATTGAAAAACTGTCTTAATATTTCCCTTGAATGAGTTATGAGAAAAGTAGTCTATTTTATATTCCGGGACCAGCAACCAGTTTTTATTTTTAGAATATTTAAGTTTCACCCCTAACTCATATGCCCAAAAGTCTTTAAAAAAATCCCAGTTGCCACTTTTTAAGAATTTAAGCGCAGTAATGTTTTCTTCTCCCAAATATTTACCCGGAAGGGTGTGGGCATATCCCGAGCGAATAATATAGGAAACGATAGGAATAATAAAACGGAACTCAAGATTGGACTTTTCATTTAGTGGCCGGTTTAGCATAAAACCAAAATCAAAGGACATTCTGTTAAATAGAAAATTGTTTTCACCTCCGCCCACCTGATTAAAAACAGGGAAAAAAGATTCGTTTAGCCCCAATAAAAAATGATAATTAATTGACGGTACAATAAATTTTAAAGGCATTGATTCAAAATAATATTTTAAGCTGAAGAAGAGCTGCCCTCCTTCATTTCCATACACAGATTTAATAACCGGGTTCACATAATCCACCATAAAAGAATGTTTTCCAATTGTGCTTTTATAAATATATCCAAAAGTAACGGGAAAACCGTTGCCACTATAATTTAGGGGTGAAAGTTGATAATTTTTAACAGCTGTATGGTTTACGCCCGTTGCGGCAAAAACCGTATGCCCTGTTTGCCCGGAAAGGTGTGGAACAAAGCAAAGGGTCAAGATTAGAACAGTTCTTTTTATCAACATAAAGGATCAGGCCTTTAATTATTTTCAGCCGGCTAGTAATCAAACATAATAATTTTGCGTTAATCATCCCAAACAAATTTTAGATTTACTTTTCTATTTGAAAGTAAAAATATAAACTTTAAATTAAATAGATTTCCTCAATAATAAATGTAACTTTTTGATTCTAAAGACCGTAAGTGGGAGGTCAAATCAAAACAATAAATCCAATCCATCAAAATACCCCTTAGGAGGAAGCATGAAGCATAGATTTTATGCCGCTATTCTTATGGCTTTTATTTTTATCGGTAGCACCCTCGCTTCAGATAAAATATTACCATATCCCATTTATCAACATAAGCTGGACAATGGCCTAAATGTTGTCACCGTCCCTTTTGACAGCCCCGGACTGGTCGCTTTTTATATCGTAGTGCGTGTTGGCGCGCGCAACGAAGTCGAAAAAGGCGTGACCGGGTTTGCCCACTTTTTTGAACACATGATGTTCCGTGGGACCGATAAATATTCTAAAAGCGAATACAGCGCAGTGTTAAAATCGACTGGTGCATCGGCCAATGCCAACACCACGCAAGACCGTACCATGTACCACATTACCGGGAATGCCGAGAAACTGGAAACCATGTTCGAGTTGGAATCCGACCGTTTTATGAACCTTAATTATTCCGAGCATGGTTTTAAAACAGAAGCCGGCGCAGTTAAAGGCGAATACACAAAAAATTATGCCAGCCCCTATCAGCGTATCCGCGAAAAAATGCAGGATGCTGCGTTTGATGTACACACTTATAAACACACAACCATGGGGTTTTTTAAAGATATTGTAGACATGCCCAATCAGTATGATTATTCACGCCAGTTTTTCAACCGCTACTACCGGCCGGAGTATTGTACCGTTGTTGTAGTGGGCGATATTACAGCTGAGAAAGTAAACAATCTTGCCGAAAAGTATTTTGGTGATTGGGAAGCGGGAAATTATATCTCTGTTGTGCCCGAAGAGCCGAAGCAAAAAGGGACACGATATGTGCATCTCCAAAACGGTGAAATCCCACCTTATATAAGCCTTAATTACAAAGGACCGGCCTTTAAGGATAATGAAATTGATATGCCGGCACTGGATGTCCTCTCTTCAATTATTTTCTCGAACACCTAAGAGCTTTTCAAAAAACTGGTTATCACAGAGCGTAAAGCACGCTTTTTAGGTGGCGGTGCGGGTGATTCGCGTGATCCGAATTTGTTCTCAATCCAAGGATCGCTTGTCGACAAAAACGATTTACAATATTTTAAGGATGAAGTGATAAAGGCCATTGAAAATGTAAAACAAAACGGTGTTGATCCCGATAAACTGGCCAAAACAAAATCTAACCTAAAATACCGCTTTGCCATGAGTATCGATGATCCCAGTACATTGGCCGGTTCTCTTTGCCATTACATTATGCTCACCGGCGACCCTGAATCGTTAAACAAGCTTTACACGCTCTACGACCAAGTAACTGTAGACGATATTAAAATGGTGGCCAATAAATATTTTGTTGCCGATGGCTTGACCATTGCAACAATCTCTGAAGATAAGAACGGGGGTGTTAAATGAAACAATTCAAAATGATCGCACTATTTTTAGCAACCACCTTTATCTTTTTTTCGTGTGCTAAAAAACAAGATGTTGTTGAGCTGAAAATGCCAAACAGTAACAAAATAGTTGTAAAGTTGATGTTCCGAAATGGCTCCATTAGTGACCCGGCCGGCAAAGAAGGCCTAACTGTGGCGACCGCTTCCATGCTTTCCGGCGGTGGTGCAGGAGATTTAAGTTTTAGCGAAATCCAGGATAAACTTTACCCATGGGCCGCAGGATACGGTGCGAACGTGGATAAAGAGGTTACCGTTTTCACATTTCAGGTGCCCGCTGATTTTGCCGACGAATTCTACCCCATTTTACATGATGTAATCTTGAGCCCGGCATTTGATGAAAATGACTTTAAACGGGTTATGACCAATCAACAAAATTATGTTGATCAAGGCATCCGCGCACAATCGGATGAAGAGTATAGTAAAAAAGCGTTGGAAGATTTGTTGTTCCGGGGCACCAATTATCAACACATGAAGCAAGGCACGTCTGAAAGTGTGAAATCGATTACATTGGACGATGTTAAGGATCATTATAAAAACTTTTTTACCAAAAACAACCTTTCAATTGGCATTGCCGGTAATTATTCACCTGCATTTTTAGAACGCCTTAAAAAAGACATGGGCACACTGCCGGATACGAAACCTGTAATCCCTGCACCGGGCAAGGCACGCACACCCGATGGTATAGAAGTTGAAATAATCTCTAAAAAAGGCGCTTTCGGCTCGGCTATTTTTACGGGCGCACCACTTTCCATCACCCGTGCAAATGATGATTTTTCCGCATTGATGGTGGCCAACTCCTGGATGGGCGAGCACCGTAAATCCTACTCGCGCCTTTATCAAAAAATACGTGAAACCCGTTCCATGAATTATGGTGATTATTCTTATATTGAATGGTACGACAATGGTGGCGGTAATATGTTGCCTGCGTCCGGCGTGCCGCGCAGCTCTAATTATTTTTCGATTTGGATACGGCCTGTACAAATTGCCAAACAATTAAAGGGACAGTACAAGGAACTGGCAGATATTAATATCGGCCACGCCCATTTTGCACTAAGAATGGCCATCCGTGAGTTTGATTTAATGATCAAAAACGGGATGGATGAAAAGGCCTTTGAAGAGACACGTGACTTCCTGCGCAGCTATATTAAATTATACGCACAAACTCCGGCACAACAATTGGGCTGGATGATGGACTCTCGTTGTTATGGCCGTAAAAATTATCTGAAAGAGGTAGATGCTTTGTTGGCAAAACTGACTTTGGAAGATGTTAACAATGCCATTAAAAAGTACTGGCAGACAGATAATATGTTTGTCACGATTGTTACCGATGAGAGCGAAGCAGAACCTTTGGCAAAGAGCTTACTTGAAAATCAGCCTTCACCGATGAGTTACTCCAACCTTGTTAAATCAGGCTTGCCTGCCGAGGTACTGGCCGAGGATGATGAAGTGGCCAATTATAAACTGAACGTAAAATCAGTAAATATTATTAATTCGGCAGACACGTTTAAGTAAGAACACGTGCATTGAATTACTGAATCTTTGAATTTATATAAAAAGGTGGTTGTCTGAAGATATTAGGCAGCTGCCTTTTTTTAATTTATGGTCTTTCCCCTCGTTCCAAATCGCCCGATTTGGAATGCAATTGAACATAAACCTTGTTTCGTTTTTACCTACAAAGTTTCCGAAGCCAAGCTTCTTAGCAATCTCGTTCACAAACTCAGTTTGTAAACAAGCTAAAAAGATGCCAGCACTTTAAGTGATGGCATCTATATTGTTTTGCCTTTTATTATATCAACAACAAAAGAAACATCATACTTAGCACAAAGCAAAGAGGCGAATAAAACAGTGTGTCATACTTTGCAAACTCAGAATTCTTATTTTTTTTAAACACCCCAACGCTATTAAAATCACCGATGGCCCGAAGTAAAAAGATCGCCGACAAAACCCAGCCTGCAATGACAACATAATCAAAAAATGGAAAATTATCCGAAGAGTAAAATCCCAGCACCCAAAGCACCATCCCACAAACAGCGAGCGCCAGCGCCACTAGAATTGTAAGAAACATGCCCGGCTCAAAAGATTTTCTCCCCTCAATAACGGGTATAACTTTTGCGCTGACCGGTTGTCCGGAAAAGGCCCAATAAAAGTGAAGCAAACTAAGAAACCCAAAGATCAAAATACCTGCGATTGTCATCCATTCCATTTTATAACCCTTTTGTCATATTCTTTAAATTTATTTTTTCTACCCTGGAAAAAGTTACTAAACGAACCCTATCCATATCATTTCCCCATAAATAGGTGTGGCCTTTCATCCCTTTGCTCATGCGCATTCGGCGTTGCAATCGATGAAGCTCATTTTGGGTCGCTTGCCTGCTCTCTCCAAGTTGGCCATAAAGCTTTAAGCCCGGATAACTTTTAAATTTTCCCGATAACAAAGATTTTATCCAAAACCAGCGTCCACTGTTGACCGCCAAAACACATATTTTATTGTTCATATTTGCAGCCTTTGGCAATTTTGACGGGTATTTCTCAAAATAAAAACCGGCCTGGTTTTCGCCTAAAAAGAGAGAGCCAATTGGGGTGACAGTAGGATTATTCTCCGCATCTACAGAAGCAATCGCCACATGGAAATTTGCTTTAAAACAAATCCGGAAATGTCCTCGAATTTTATCCCAGTCTTTACTTATATCCATATTACAAATTCATCCTTAAAATGATTATCTTAATCGTGCCCACACAATCCAGTCGGCCAAGCTTAAAAAAACATATCGGTTCACAAATCCAGGCCACAAATAAATGAAATTCTCTGCAATGCCTCTGCAATAATTATATCTGTTGCAGGAGTGTGTTTATTATGCTCATACCAACCTAAATAATAAAAATACATTATCTCGGCCTTCATCCGGGAATCCTCAATACCCGCTTCCTCTAACAAACCGGCCATAAAGGCTATTCGTCGCATTTCTGTTTTTGAAATAAGCTCTTTTATCTCCGGCTTTTTTTGCCCTAAATGACGCAGGTAAAATTCAAAATCAGCACCCCGGCGATCTCTAAACACTTCTGTTATAAGTTTTCTCAATTTTTCTTTAGGCGATTGTTCGGACCCCGTATTATCAATAAATGACTCAGTTCCTTCTGCCGCCCACAGATCAATTAATTGCTTTATATAATCTTCACGGGATTTAAAATACCAGTAAAAACTACCCTTGGTACATTTAAGCGATTTAGCCATTTTTTCCACATTAAGCGCTTTTAAACCACCTTTGGCAAAATATGTTACGCCGATCCAGAGCCATTCTTTTCGTGTTACTTTTTTTACAGGCATATCTTTACTCGTTTTCCATACGGATGCGTATGTTAATAAATAAAATAGTTTAATGCAAAAAAATATACAGGAGCGTATGGAAAAATAATTAAAAGAATGAAATTACCGGGGACACGAATCCGGCAATACATAAAGAATATTAATGCCGCGTAAGTTTCTGTTTCAAGGCATTGTGCAAAATAAATTTACATTAACCCTTTACAGAATGCTTTCAGCATTTATTTAAATATGAGTTATGGTTTTAATCAAAAGAATTGAACCGAGTTTTTTCTCAATAATTCAATTTTTCAATATATATTAAATTAATTGAGACAGTTTTAGTTAGTACCTGTCCATAACTCAAAACATTCTCGGATTGAGCATATTTAGCTTATTGTCATCCCAGATTCTCGGGATTTACAGCCTCAGCCGCACCGGGATTAAGCCAGGTTATGGAGAGAAGGATATCATACTCGAGGGGGATGCTTCGTTCCTCGGCATGGCATCAAAAATAGGACTTTAAAGACAGAGATAAGTTGGGTACTAAAACAATTCTACTTGCATGGCAAAAACCGTACGGTTGTAGCGATCTCATCCAAAACATGTTTTAACTCTTCAAGCACCCGGTCAATATCTTCTTCCGTAGTTTCATGATTTAAAGAAAGCCGTACCGCGCAATGGGCTTCTTCCTCGCTCCGCCCCATGGCCATCAATACATGCGTTGGTTTGGGCGATCCCGATTTACAGGCTGATCCCGATGAAAAAGAAATACCGTGCTGATCCATGGCGACAACTAACGACTCGCCCCTTAAATCAGGCAGGATCATATTCAGTGTGTTGGGCAGGCGCTCCTCAACCGCCCCGTTTAACTTTGCTTCGGGGATTAATCGCATTATGCCCTCTTGCAATTTATCGCGCAACATTTGCATTCTGGCTGATTTCTCAATATCCAGGATGGCCAGTTCGGCGGCCTTGCCCAACCCGACAATCGACGGCACATTTTCGGTTCCCGCCCTTAATCCGTGCTCCTGTCCGCCGCCGTGAACAAGCGGCTCCAGCGTAATCCCTTTTTTTACATACAAAGCGCCCATCCCTTTGGGGCCGTGGAATTTATGGGCGGAAAGGCTGAGTAAATCCACATCCAAAGCTTCCACATCCACCTTTATTTTGCCAACAGCCTGCACCGCGTCCGTGTGAAAAATCGCCCCGCGCTCGTGGGTAACCCTGGCCAGTTCTTTGATAGGCAGGATGGTGCCCGTCTCATTATTGGCCATCATTATCGAAACAAGAATGGTATCATCCGTAAAGGCCGCTTTTAATACCTTCGGCGTGATAGAACCATGCGGATCCACATCCAGGTAAGTGACTTTATAGCCGATCTTTTCGAGAAATTCACAACTGCGTAAAATGGCCGGGTGTTCAATTTTTGTGGTAATGATGTGATGGCCTTCCGCGCGATGTGTGAAAGCAATGCCCTTTAAGGCCATATTATCGGCCTCCGAGCCGCTGCCCGTAAAAACGATCCGCCGGGGTTTGGTATTAAGCAGTTTTGCCACAGAACGCCGCGCATTTTCCACCGCGTCTTTGGCATCCCGCCCTGCGCCATGAATGCTGGAAGGATTGCCATGCACATGATCCAGATAGGGCTGCATCGCTTCACGAACCGCATCGGCCACTCTGGTTGTGGCATTATTGTCCAGGTAGATTCTTTTCTGATTTATTGATTTTTTACGGCCATTGCCACCGAGGTTAAACTGTACACCGCACACATTTTCATTTTCTTTTAAACGCGATTTTATCTCTTCGCTGCCCTTTTCGATTTTGACCACTTCGCAAAGCAGTGATTTGTAAACCGGAAACCCGGAGATTTCATCATAATTAGAGAGATCAGTCAACTCGTTTACATTCCATTTTTGCCAGGCTTTGGGGCCAACCGGTGTGCCACCGCCCATATTACACTCCACCGCGCCTTTGATGATATTTTCAGAAATCCGCGCTCTAAAAGGAACCGCCCCGCGCGGCGTGCGCACTTCCACTAAATCGCCATTTTCAATGCCTCGGTTTTGGGCATCTTTCGCATTAAGCTCCACAGTTGGCTCGGGATTATCTTTATTAAGGCCTTTTATGCCGTGGTGCTGCGAGCGGAAATCCGTGTGCGGCCGGGCGCCGGAATTAAACACGAGTGGAAAATCTTTCGCCACATCGGGCGCGGCTTGTGGCCCTTCGATGGGCTCGGTGTATTTGGGCAACGGCTCGTAGCCATAGTCATCCAGCACGGTGGAAAATATTTCAAATTTGCCTGTCGGAGTTTCAAAACCGGGTTTGCCATCTTTGCGCAGGCTGCCTTTTTGCCATTTCTTATATTCCATCATCGGAATATCGCCCTGCACCCAGCCGCCGGCATCTTTTACATCCTGCACGGAATAACCTGATCCCTGAAGGGCAAAATCCAGCAACTCTTTTTCGCTTTGCGGATAGAGGTGACCATAGCCCAGGCGCTTTGCCAGTTCGGCCATGATCAAATAATCGTTGCGCGCTTCCCCGACCGGTTCCACCAGTTTTTCACGCAGCCTGAAAATGGGCCCGTAAACCATGTAGGAATCAATCTCAAACATAGTTGTGGCCGGGAGGACAACATCGGCATAGGCAGCATCGGCGGTCATTTGGCGATCGATACAGACCTGAAAATCCAGCTTAGAGAGGGTTTCCCGCCAGATGGGTGTCTGCGGCCAGCTCGTAAGCAAGGAAGCGCCGTGGATTACCAGGCCGCGTATTTTATAAGGGTCTTCATTCAGAACCGCGTCCACCAAACCACTGGCGTGGGATTCGCCCCGGTAATCACTGTAAATGGGCACCTTGTCGCGGGCAACGGCCAAATCCAGATTGGGGTTTTCCTGGTTGCAGGAGCGGTTGATGGGAAAATGCGTATCGTTCATGGCCAGTCCTATCCCGCCCGGCGTATCCAGATGGCCGGCAAGCGCAAACAAAGTATGCACAGCGCGGATGGCCTGAATCCCGCTATTGGAATACTCCAACCCGGTATACATGACCGGTGCAGCCCCCGTGGCCTTACAAATACGGCGCGCCAAATCACGGATTTTCTCCGCGGGGACACCTGTGATTTTCTCCACCACCTCGGGCCGGAAATGTTGTGTGTAGGTTTTCAGTTCGTCAAAACCATGCGTCCAGTTTTCGGCAAAATCCTCATCGTATAATTCCTCATCAAGCATCACTTCGATCATGCTCAAGGCCAATGCGCCGTCTGTGCCTGGCCGGATAGCAACCCACTCGGCGCCGGTGCGTGTGGCCGTTTCCGTATGGCGGGGATCGATTACGACCAGATCACAACCCCTTTTTGCCGCGTTTTCCAGGCGGTACATATCCAGCGGCGGGGAATCGGTGGCCGGGTTGGCACCCCAGACAACCAACATCTCGGCATTTTCCATATCGGTGAACATATTAACCAGCATGCGGCCCATGGTAACATGCGGGGCGATCATGGCAAAGGAGACATAACAGAGCGCGCCCACGCCCATCGTGTTGGGCGAGCCAAAGGGAAATAAAACGTTGGAGGCAGAGGAAACAGCCACGCCTTTAGGCTGGAACATATCACAAAGAGAGAGCTCAAAAGAGCCGCGCCCGGTATAAATGGAAACCGCTTCAGGGCCCGACTCCGCCTTGATTTTATTTAAATTTTCAACGATTATCTCGTAGGCCTCGTCCCAGCTGATACGCTCAAAATTTTCAGGACCGGTGCTGCCTTTGGGCCCGATACGTTTCATGGGATATTTTAAACGGTTTTCGGAATAGATCATCTCCGGCGCATGTTCGCCCCGCCGGCAAATCATGCCCAGCTGATGGCTTTTATCGGCGCGGATATCGACCATTTTTCCATCTTTCATACCCGCTTCAATCCAGCAGCCCGCCGGACAGATTCCACAGATTCCTTTTTTCCATTCCAGATTAATTGATGACGACATCTCCGCTCCAGGCTTATATTTGTATATTTTGATTTTATTTTTGGAAGGAGGCAAGTTAAGCCTTGTCCCGATTGATTTCCAATTTTGTATAACACGATTGTATCACAAAATATTCAATCTTTTTGAAAGTAAAAAATTTGAGGAGATTTTTTTTTAGACAGCAGAGATATTCCATCGCGCTGTCATGCTGAGGCGCTTTTTCGAAGTATCCCTTTCAGTAAGAGCGTCGATCGACCTTATAGGATTTGCAAACCGTATAAGGTCATCAAAAAGAACTCCGTGTTCTCTGTGGTGTAGACCTTGCATTCCAAAATGGGATTCTTCACCAAGGAACGGCTCAGAATGACAGATATAAGATGATTGCAATAAAGAAAAGCGACGGTATTGAGCCCACAATTAGTACCGTCGCTTTTCAAAAGCCTGAATGAACAAGGCGAGGGGATTAAAGTCCCTCATCCATTCAACACTCTCTCTGGGGACAATAATCGAATAATTTACAGGCAATAAACAGCGCGTTTTAGTGAATGGTTATTTTTTCTAAATAAACGGTAAATAAAGTCCAAAAGAAAAATAACTTAAATATCAAACTACCATTCACCTCTCAGGCGAAAGTTTAAAAACTGAATTTAGGGTTAATTTGTTATTTGATTCTTATTTTTGTGATTTCCTAAATTGTGCTTTAGCAATTTAGATTTTATAACAGCAGCCAAAACTTTATTTGAAATTATCCCAGAAATGCACGAGCTTTATCGCCTTTAATTTTATAACAAAGGTAAAAATGAAAAAAGTTGAGATCTATACAGACGGCGCGTGTTCAGGAAATCCCGGGCCGGGCGGTTATGGTACTATTTTAAAGTTTGGCGATAGCTATAAAGAACTCTCACAAGGTTATCAGCGGACGACGAATAACCGCATGGAAATGATGGCCGTAATTGCCGCGATCGAATCCTTAAAAGAAACCTTCCAATTAGAAATTTATTCCGATTCAAAATATATCGTTGATGCCATCAATCAAGGCTGGGCAAAAAAATGGCGCGCCAAAGGCTGGATGCGCAATAAAAAAGATAAAGCGCAAAATCCTGATTTATGGAGACGCTTATTGGATTTACTGGAGAAGCATCCTTATAAAATTTCCTGGGTAAAGGGCCATGCAGGGCATTTTGAAAATGAGCGGTGCGATGATTTGGCTGTGGCCGCATGCAGCTCATCGGATAAATTGGTCGATGAAGGCTTTAAAGGATAAATAAAAAATTGATAGGGATATTTAATCTAAATACTCAATAAGAGCCAGTTCGTAAGCCAGAATAATTGAGGGTCGGATATTACTTTTATCGAAATTTGTATACGGGATTGCAGCGCCAAGCGAAAGGTTAAAACCGTTGTACGAATAACCCAATCCGGATAAATAGTATTTTTTGTCTTCGGAAAAAGCCTCTTGCAAAAGTGGATCGATGAAACCACTAATATAAAGAAACAATCACGAACTTTTCCAGAAATATCCAAACCGTACCTGGTCCTGAACGATAAAACGGACTTTATCATCCTGGCCGATATAGCTGGAAGCGAGCATAAAAGAGTAATCAAACCGGAACTGATCAGACTGGTATTTTTCCAGCCATTTACCAAAAGATGATTTGACCACCTGGATAGCTTGTATTTTAAACTCTGCGGTGCGCATGGTCGATAAATTGTTTTCTGATACAAGATTAAGATACGGCCGCACCAATTCATTGATCTGTTCAATACTAAAACTGCGCGATTCCTTCTTATCCCTGCTAACATTTTTGTATAACAAGGTTAACATCGTCGCACTTATTTTCACCACATTTTTCGAGTCTATCGCCTTAACCCAACTCAAATTTATGTCACCCGCATATTCTTTCTTCAATTTGTTCAAAAGAAAATCGTTTACGGAAAATTTAATTTCTGTATTCCGGAGGTAATGGTTCATGGCAGCCTGGAAAATGTTAAAAACCCTTACATCAATATCGGCATGGCCGGCACGTCTTTTTACAACCAACTCGCGGGAAACCACCGTACGCCATTTTTTATTTCCCAGCTTAAGTGATTCAATTTTATTTTTTTCATCTTGCAGCTCAAAAATGTAAGGCGTTATAAATAGATTGTATTTTAACCGTTCCGAAAAATAAAAGTAAAGGCTGGAATAGGCCAACAATTCCGGTTCATTCCATCCCACTAATTCTGCCTGTGATAAAATCTGCGGATTTTGCCTGATCATAGGTTTTATATAACTCTGTAAATTGTAAATAAACAACGAAGTTGTGAGTACATCGGTTAGGGAATAAACCAATTCATCCTGATCGGCAGAATTAATTATTTGCCCGATTAGATCGCGGCCAATAATGCCTAAAACCGGGTCCTGTTCAGTCAGCCAATTGATCACCGCTTTGCGTGTGTGGTCCTTGGCAATAGTTTCCACTGTTTGTTTGAAGGCGCTGCTAAACTCCACCTGTGAAAATGCCAGGATTGGTAAAAAAAAGAAAAGAAAGATAATTTTTTTCATTTGTTTTCCCGTTAGACAAAGTTTTCCAATTTCAATTTTAAACAGATGTATTACAAATATTTTTATGATTCGATTTTGCCGCCAATACGTTCAATTAGCCAAACCTGCCTTGCCTGAAAATAGGGTTAAAAAAGATAATTAATTTTCTTTGAATAAACTGTTGTTATTTTTGTATCATTATAAAAAGACCATTGAGCAGGACAACAGATTGACGCTTCTTACAGAAACGGAACTAATTAGACGGTCGCAGAAAGGTGATAAGCATGCCTTTGGGATTATTGTGAACCGCTATAAAAAACGGGCCTATTTTTCGGCCCTCGGATTTGTGCATCACCACGAGCGGGCTATGGATTTATCACAAGAAGCCTTTGTAAAAACCTGGCAGGCAATAAAAAAAATTGATGCTTCCCGTAATTTTTTCACCTGGTATTACACAATACTAAAAAACTCCTGTATTAACGAAATAAGAAAAATATCAACATCGGCAAAACCCTACTCGCAAGTTGACACCAACACCTTGGAAGATATTGAAGACTATGGGATGGACACTTTAAGATCAATTGAAAAAGATGAATTAAAGCAAACCGTCTGGCAGGCAATCAACCAATTAAAAGAAAATGAGCGTGAGATATTAATGCTACGCGAGTTCCAGAACTTTTCCTATGCCGAGATTTCGGAAATTTTAAATTGCCCGCAAGGCACGGTGATGTCGCGTTTATATAGTGCGCGCAAAGCTTTAAAAGAAAAATTAACAACGTATTTTTCGGACGAGATTTAGTATGAAAAAATTAGATAACATTTCTAAAGACCGCTTTCAGGCTTTGGTCATGAAAGCGGTAGATGGTGACCTGAGTGAAAGTGAGAAGTCAACATTTGAAACGCTGATTGCCCAAAATCCAATCTATAAAAAAGAGTGGGAAGAATTTAAAAAGCTGAAAGAAGTAACGGACAAAGTTCAGTTATACGAACCAACACAGGAGGAATGGGACATGTATTGGAATAATGTTTACAACCGGCTGGAACGCGGATTGGCCTGGCTTTTATTAAGCTTTGGGACACTGTTAATCCTAGGGTTTGCCACATACAAATTTATTGAGGAATTTTACCTCTCCCCTAACATCCCACTCATAATCACAATCGGGATTACCGCTGTTTTTTCGGGATTATTTGCATTGACCCTCTCCATTATCAGGGAAAAATTACACATACGAAAAACCGATCCATATAAGGAGGTACAACGATGATTATTCTCTCTTCGAGCACGATTGCAGGCAAAGAAATAAAAAAAACACTGGGCCTGGTAAAAGGAAACACCATCCGGGCACGTAATATTGGTCGGGATATTACCGCTACCATTAAAAATATTTTTGGCGGGGAGATTGAAGAATACACAAAACTTATGGCTGAAGCGCGTGAACAATCGCTGGACAGAATGAAGGCCGAAGCGGAAAATATGGGCGCAAATGCTGTAGTGG
Source organism: Calditrichota bacterium (assembly GCA_024277115.1). Taxonomy (GTDB): domain Bacteria; phylum Calditrichota; class Calditrichia; order Calditrichales; family J004; genus JABFGF01. The sequence goes on along the minus strand of JAJRVW010000117.1, from coordinate 3,486 downwards.
ATGTCCGTTTTGCCACAAGCGCCATTATGGGCAATGCCTCGGAAGTATTGGCTTTTGGGACAGCGGTAGTAATTGAATAGTCGACCGGATAATATTTCCTATAGGCTTGGGTATAGCTTCAAACACATTGCATATCGGCGTATTCGAATCAGTTAAATTCTACCATTTCTCACGCCATCATTTTTATGCTGTTATTATCCTGAACAGTCGCAAACGTTCCTATTGAAACTTGATTACCCCCCCAAGCTCCAGTAAACCGGCATCTGCACTATGGGCGTTAAACATTTTTTATTGAATTTCATCCTGGCCAAGCGCCCGGTAAGCAAATCAAAATAAAAAAGGCCGACAGAAATTGCCGACCTTTTTCTGGGGGGAACACTATTGGTTATTGATATAATTTTATTTGATTAATTGCATTTTATAGGTAAGCTCAGAGGTTTCTGTTTTTAGTTTATAGTAATAAAGGCCGCTAGAAAATTTTGAAGCATCCCAACTAACCAGATAATCTCCTGCCGGTTGCGATTTTGAAACAAGCGTAGCGACCTTTTGACCCAAGACATTAAAAATGCTCAAATCTACCAGGCCACTTTTTATCAGCTGATACCTGATTGTTGTAGACGGATTAAATGGATTGGGATAGTTTTGCCCCAAGTTAAAAAACTGTGGAAGTTTTTTGAATTCACCAGAGAGGCCGGTTACGGTTGGATCAGAATATTTTATTGTAGTTGCCCGCGATTCCGTGTCATTATCAAATAGCGTAAATCCTGTCACATAGAATTTTCCTTTATCATCAGCTACCACCGCAACGGCATTATCATTCTTGGAATTATAGCGCATCACCCAATCACGATATCCCTCTTTATTAATTTTATGTGTCGCATAATCATAACTTTTATCATGGCCCTGGCTTATGCCTGTTACATAAACAACATCGTCAACACCAAGTGATAAACCAGTTGCCTTATCGTTGCTATATGCAGGTCCGTCATAAGTGGATGACCATTGAAAAACACCCGCCTGGTCGTATTTTATTGTCAACATGTCGTTATAACCTGAACTTGCTTTAATATAACCGGTAATGAAGACTTGTCCATTACTGCCGATAGCCATATCCGTGGGCCAATCCCAACCATTTCCAGCGCCATTATAACGTTGCACCCATTGTTCCACACCAGCTGAATTATATTGAACTACTGTATAATCAAAACCAGTTCCATCGCCTGTGCTAGCACCGCAAACATTTATTTTCCCCAACCTGTCAACCACAACAGCCGTAGGGATATCATTGTAGTTTCCCGGCCCATTATAACGCGCAACCCACTTCTCATTTCCATCCTGATCATATTTAATAGTCGTAAAATCGTTCCCGGTTGTACTCCCCGCGCTGTATCCTGTTACATATACATAGCCTGAGTCATCCAATGTAATTGCTTTTGCTTCATCAGTTGTGGAGGCTGGGCCATCATAGAATGCGACCCATTCTTCAGTACCGGATGAATTATATTTTATCGTGGCAAAATCGTAGTTAAAAGTATTCGTATTTCGTGACGCATATCCCGTTACAAAAACATTACCTGTTGCATCTACAGCAACATCAACAGCTACATCATTAAATTTATTGCCACCGTCAAATCGGGCAGCCCACTGTTGTATACCCTCACTATTAAATTTTACGGTGGCCCAGTCTGTATCCGAACCGAACACACTGCTACTTCCGGTCATGTAAATATTTCCCTGATTGTCAATCGCCATTGCCATACACTGATCTGAACCATTATCAGGGCCATTATAAAATGCCACCCATTGTTCTGTACCACTTGTATCATATTTTATCAGAGAAAAATCCAACCAGGTTTCAGGGTTTTGAGTATACCCGGCTACATAAATATTCCCATTATCATCTAAAGCAATCTCTTCAGGGTGTTCATAACCCAGCCCAGGGCCTTTCTGAATTACATCCCATTCTTCCACACCCTGATTATTAAATTTCACCGCAGCACATACTTGCTCGTACGAGGACGAATTTCCGATCAGATAAATATTGCCGGCGTTATCTAATCTTAACGCATTAATTAGATAAACATTTTCATAATTTGTTTTCCATAGTTGTTCTCCGGCAGAATTATATTTTACAATGGCGGCGCCTTCACTTTGCCCCGCAACATAAATATTGCCATCTGCATCAAGGGTAATAACATGCGCCCTGTCCGAACTCTTTTCGCCGCTGTTATAACGGACTACCCATTTTTCTTGACCATCGGGGCCATACTTAACTGTCGCAAAATCATCATAGTTTGTGTTGTCGTAACTATTTCCTGTAACATACACATAACCGGAATCATCAATGGCCAACCCTTTGGCATTGTCATTGGAGCCTGCTGGCCCATCGTAACGATTAGCCCATTGTTCTACACCATCCAAATTATATTTAACGGTAGCATACCCCCATTTATAACTGGTGTTAACGCTGCTGCCCGTAACATATACATTACCGGAATCATCAACGGCAAGTGCACCCGGTTGTTCTTTTTGGTGATAGACCGCATCGTAACGGGTGGCCCATAACATTGTACCATCCGGTGTATATTTAATAGTGGCAAAATCACCTTTCGAAGAGTTTCCTTCACTCTCTCCGGTGATATAAATATTTCCGGCTTTATCAAGGACCAAGTACTTTGCCCGATCACTGCCTTCGCTTGCCGGCCCGTCATAGCGCTTTACCCATTGTTCCTCACCGTCACTATTATACTTAACGGTTGCATAATCTTCACTGGAATAAGAGTCGCTTCCCCCGGTCACATAAACATTTCCAGAATCATCTATTGCCATGGCGTATGCATCATCCCAGGCTTCACTTGTCGGGCCATCATAGCGGGCAACCCACTGTTTTTCTCCGAAAGCGTTATATTTAATAGTCGTATAATCACCATAAGTCTCACCACCATTACTGGTACCACTTACAAATACGTTTCCATCTCCATCAAGGGCAATGCAATTTGCCTTGTCATATGAGTTGCCGGGCCCATTATAGATTGCTCTCCATTGTTCAACACCCGTTGCATCATATTTGATGGTCATGTAATCTTCACCAGAAACCAAATTCCTGATTGCACCTGTACAATATACATTTCCCTGATTATCTATGATCATATCGCTAAACTGTGCCCTGCCTGGTAATTGGCCGGAATTATAATGGCGTACCCAAACACTATCTGCACTTTCGATAGATTGAAAATTTATATTACTTCCGTCTTCCGCAAATAAAAAAGAATTAATAAACAAAAAGAAGAATGCGGTTCCCTTTAATAAATGAATATTTATGTACATAACGCCTCCTTTAAATGCTTTTTCGATTGCGTCCTTAAATTTGTGTAAAAAGGCAAATATGTGAAAAATTGCCATGTCCTTCCTAAATTTAGTTTGACCAAAAAAACAAAGGAAAAAACATGGCAAAAAGAGAAAATCAAAATATAGGATTAGTGAAAG
>JAJRVW010000116.1 GCA_024277115.1 Calditrichota bacterium | reverse complement strand
TTTGGATATGGAAATACTAAAAAATAAAACTGAACCGTGGGTCAAACTGGCGCGAGCGGTTTAAGTTCTGATTCCGCTACGCTTCATCAGAACTTAAACCGCTGGAAGAACAAAGTACACAACATTTAGGACTTGACTTAATTACAATGTCATGTTTAGGAAATAAGTCTGTCTTATTATATAATAAAGATAATTTAGACCGTGGAATCTTAGAGCAGGAATATAGCTATGTATTATTAAAAAATATTGAATCGATAAAAGAGGTTTTAAGTGAAATTGATCCAATCCCTACGGAAGATATTGATTCGTTAATAGGTGAATTTACCTATAGTGCTTTTCAAATCTTTATTAATGAGAATGGTGAGTTAGAATCCATTTTCCAGATTGATCCAACAGTTCCGGTATTTGATTCTTTGGCATTAAAATCCATTAAAAGTGCACAATTTAAGGCACTTAAAGAAAATGATAAGCCAATTAAGTATTCGCTGATTATTAAATATTATCTTCTTAAAGGTGACAATATTTATCCGTATATTAACGGGTTTAACTCCGATCCTAAAGAAGCAACAAGGCCGGTTTCTGATCTTAAATTAATCTATAAAGCAACTCCTCGGTATCCGCGCATTGCCCGTAAAAAAGGGATTGAGGGAAAAGTAATTGTCAGGGTTGTCATAAACAAAAAAGGCAATGTGGTTGAAGCGGTAATTCTTGAATCTCCCGATAGGATTCTAAGTGAGGCCACAATTGAAGCTGCTTTTAAAAGCAAGTTTTCAATAAAAAACAATACAGGTAGCGAAAAAAGATTTACAATGACAATACCTTATGATTTTAGGCTGAGAAGATAAATTTATACAATCAGTTTCACTCAAACATAATCTGTAATTTTAATTTTTTGGAATAAACATGATAAAGGCTTACGATCCAGCATCCAGCATCCAGCATCCAGCATCCAGCATCCAGCATCCAGCATCCAGCATCCAGCATCCAGCATCCAGCATCCAGCATCCAGTACCAAGAATCCAAACCCAAAACCAAAGCGGAGTATAAATGAAATTTCCATCTTTAAATGAACAAATGGACCACATAAAGCGGGGAACGGTAGAATTGTTGCCCGAAGACGAAATGGTCAAAAAAATTGAACGCTCTATCAAAAAAGAAAAACCCCTTGTTATTAAACAGGGATTTGACCCAACCGCGCCGGACATCCATTTGGGGCATACGGTCGGCATCCGTAAACTCAAACATTTTCAGGATTTGGGGCACCAGGTGGTGGTGATTATCGGTGATTATACGGCGATGGTCGGAGACCCGAGTGATAAAAAAAATACACGTCCTCGATTATCGCACGAGCAGGTAATGGCCCATGCCAAAACCTATCAGGATCAGTTTTTTAAAATTTTGGACGAGGAGAAAACTCAAGTACGCTTTAATGGCGAATGGTTCAAAGAAATGAGTTTTGAGAAAGTGATGAACCTTGCCGGGAAGTTTACCGTGGCGCGTATGCTGGAACGCGATGATTTTTCCAAACGCTATGCCGGCCAACAGCCGATAAGCATCCATGAGTTTTTCTATCCGCTTATGCAAGGCTATGATTCTGTTGTAATAAAATCCGATGTGGAGTTGGGCGCAACCGAACAAAAATTTAACCTGGTTATTGGCCGTAGCATCCAAAAAGAGTACGATCAGGAACCGCAATGTATTTTAACTTTACCCGTCCTGGAAGGTTTGGACGGCAAGCAACGCATGAGCAAATCGACCGGAAATTATATCGGAATCGATGAGCCGGGCAATGAAATTTATGGCAAAACCATGTCAATCCCCGATGAAATGATCTACCGTTATTTTGAGCTGATCACCGATGTGGATGCGGCTGAGTTAAAAAATATTAAAAAGCAGTTGGATGAAAATCTGGTGAACCCGCGTGACCTGAAAAAATACCTGGGCAGGACACTGGTGCGCATGTACCATGGTGAGGGTGAAGTAGATAGCGCTGAAAAAGCGTTCGAAAATTTATTTGTTAAAAAAGATGTACCCGATGATATGCCCGAAACACACCTGCCCGAAGCAGAAATGCGCATTATTGATGTGATGGCTTTTACAAAAACGGCTGAGTCCAAAGGCGCGGCACGACGTTTGGTGCAAGGTGGCGGCGTTTCGCTGGATGGAGAGAAAATTACCGATCCATTTGCCATAGTTAAAAATGATTGCGAACATATTTTAAAAGTGGGCAAACGTAAATTTGTGCGGATTTTACCAAACTAACAGGAGTGAACAATATGGGCCAGGTAATATTTATTGTGATCGCATTGGCATCTTTTTCTTTTGGGCAAATTGAACAGGGTACTTATCAAGTTGGTGGCGGGTTAAGCTTTCAAACCGGAAGTGAAAAAAGGGGGGACACAGAAGTAAATCGTACTTATTGGACTATAAACCCATCCGTTTCCTATTTTTTTATAGATAATTTTTCTTTTGGTTTAGGTGTCACCTATAATTCGTCTTCCCGTAACTCTAAAGTCAATGGTAAAAATGAGGCCAATAGCTTTTATTTTGGGCCGGTTCTTAAATACTATTTTAGTTTAAATGAGACAACATTCCCGTTTTTTATCGCGGCATATAGTCACTCGAATAGTAAATGGACTTCTAAATCATCTTATTCAAACTCAAGTTTTTTTACGAATTCAGATAAATATGTTTTGGGGGCGGGCATTGCAATTTTTCTAACTGACTTTTTATCCTTCGAACCAATTCTAACCTACGAGAAGTCTATCAATGTTTTTGATCATAAGTTTTTAAATAACCCAGATGATGGATTTGGCAGAAGTCATTATACTTCTCAAAGTGATTATGTAGTTTTTGCAATGGGTGTAAGCTATTATATCCAGTAAAAAATTATGAATAGAATCGACCGCCTTGTGGCCATGATGGTTTTGCTCCAATCTAAAAAAGTCATCACCGGGAAAGAGATTGCCAATCATTTTGGCATAAGCCTACGCACCGTTTATCGCGATATCAATGCTATTTGCGAGGCAGGTGTGCCGGTTGCAGCTGAAGCGGGAATTGGTTACAGCATAATTTCCGGTTACCACTTACCGCCGGTCATGTTTACCGAAGATGAGGCCAACGCGTTGTTTACCGGGGCAAAATTAGCGGGTACACTCACCGATCGTTCCATTGAAACCCACGCGCGTTCGGCCATGTTAAAAATCCAATCTGTCTTGCCCGAAAACTCAAAGAACAGGTTGGAAAAGCTTGATAAAACAATGGCCCTGCCAAAGCATCCCAGCCGTTCGATGGGTTTTCGTGATGATGTTTTATTGAAGGTCCAGGAAGCTGTCGTCAATCAACAGGTACTTGAAATTGAATATTATGTGGCCGCGAAAGACCGTTTAAATATCCGCAAGATTGAACCACTGGCCATAGTTTATTATGCGGGTCGCTGGCATATTATCGCCTGGTGCCGGTTGCGAGATGCACAGCGTGATTTTCGGACAGACCGTATAAAATCTGTAAAAATTACCATGGAAAATTTTGACTTGCACCATGATTTTTCACTCGACGAATATTTATACCATTTTGCCAGGTCGGACGATCCCATCGAGGTGACCATCTGTGTTCCCAAGCCCACTTATTATATGCTCAAAGAACGTTTTCCTGTAATCCTTTCGGAAAAGGTTGGGGAAAAAAGCGTCGAGCTTGTAATCCCGACGCCGAAGTTGGAATGGCTCATCCCGGACTTTCTTGTTTTTGGCAAAGAGATCACAATCATAAAGCCTGCCCGTTTAAAAGAATTGCTTTCTGCCCACGCCACGCAAATTGCCGCGCATTATTCAAAATAAAAAGATTTTTTACTGCTGACATACTGTTGTCATCTGTCCTGTTTATACTTGATCTCAACCAAAAACAATAGGAGTAAAAATGGATAAGCACGCATTTATTGGCGAGTTACAAGTAACTCAGAAGTTTTTTAATAAAAGTATTGATTGCCTGGTAGAGCAGGATTCTACTTTTAAGCCCAAAGAGGCGATGTATACCGTGGCGCAGCAGATTGCCCATACAGCGCATACAATTGAGTGGTTCCTGGAAGGCGCTTTCTCGGAAAAAGGTTTTGATATGGATTTTGCCGAACAAGCCAAAGAAATTGTAAAATTTACATCGTTGGAAAAGGCATGTACATTTTTAAATGATGCTTTTAATCAGGCTGTGGACGCCTTCAATGAAAAAGATATGCAAGAATGGGCCAAGCCTATCACCGACCCGGAAATCATGACCGGCCTGCCGCGTTTTTCAATTGTTTCCGCTATTGTGGACCACACGGCCCATCATCGCGGATCGTTGGCGGTTTATGCGCGCATGCTGGGTAAAACACCGAGCATGCCTTATTAAAGAACAAAAGCCGAAGGAATTTACAATCCCCTCGGCTTTTGTTTTAAATTAGCTAATGTAACTTAAAACGGTTTGGTGCCGGGTATGATATAATAAGATTATCAATACCGTTCTCTTCAAACTCTTCTTCATATTTTTCACGCTGGCCCACCATGCCTTTGAAAAATTCTTCAAAATTTTGAGGCGCATCGGTATCCAATTTATTTTTCCTCCTGTAGTCGCGTTCTGCAAGCCTGTTAATCAATGTTTCCCAAAAAAAATGATTGTTGTATTCTTCCATTTTTTCTATTGTTTTAAGCTCTTTTTCAAAACTCTCGGAAAGCATGTAAAAATCTTCTTCTTCATCATACTCAAATAGATCGTCCAGGCCAAAACTTTTTGCATGTTTGTACACGTAATCTAACAGCTCTACGTGTTTGTCATCCAGTTCTGTGATGGATAAGATGTGGTCTGCAAGTTCTAACATTTTTGTTAATTGTTTAAATTGTTTTTTTGTAAAATTTATTTTCACTTTATCCTCCTATTATTAAGGATTACATTTAAAACTTGGCCCTATATGAAATTGTGTGGGTGAAAATTATTGTTTATAAATAAAATTAATATTGTTCAGATATACAAGTCATACTCGTTATCTTATTCTTACTCGCTTTTTATTTATTGTTCAAAATATAAAAAGTTGTTGAGATGGCCGAGATACGATTGTAAACCTTTTGGGCTTCAACCTTAACACAACGTGCCAATAAAAAGTTTGCCTTCCGGTTGCCTTAAAACTTAAGAACGAGTATGAATTGATAAAGATTAAGCGCTTAAATTATTCCCAATGGTAAATCGCAAAGCATCTAAAATTTGTATTCTATCCCCAAATTAAAAAGGAATAAACTTTGGCTGAGGTCATCTGCAATTAGCATATTTATCACAGGCAAGACCCGAAAATTTTCACCCAAAGAGGTGCCTATAAATAGCTCTTTGATGTAGCCTGTCCCTCTGGCTTCCCCAAAAAAGTCAATGTCCACATCGGCAATAATTAATTTTGCCCCGCCAAAAATGTTTTCATTTCCAAGAAAAATTGCCGGGTAATAGCCGAGTGTCGTCCCAAAATCACCACTGGAGTGTGAAAATCCAAAGTCGAGGGAAACATAAAAAGAGGAGTCAATATTCAAAACCTGGTATTTTACGTCCAGCCCAATCGCTCCAAAAACAAAAGGAACGCCGGTAATTTTTGTACCCATGTCAATATCTTCAAAAGCGGCCCAGCGTGCATACAATTCCGGGATAACCACAAGTTCTTCAACGCCAAATGGCGTGCCTAAGCCTATACCGACTATTTTCTCATCTTTTTCTAAAACTTTTGGGGTTTGCAGGGTACTGTAACTAACACAGCTGCTGGTAAATAAAATCGATACGAGCAAGAGGAATAGGCATAAAGAACATCTCATTGTAGGTCCCTTCTAAATAGGTTTTCATTTCAGTATAATTTTGATTAAAAGAGATAGCGCACGGCAAAGGCAACACCCACATTAAAATCTGAAGCAGGAAAAACATCCAGGGCCGGTATAATTTCTATTAAAAATTCGATAGGGTTTTTCTGTAATTTGTGGGTCAGGCCAAACGGCAACCGAATGCCCGAATTACCATGTGTTGATTCCAGCCTGCCACCAATTCCTATTATTGGGGTCATGGAAAACTGTTGTGTAAATGCAATAGGCGCAAATGTTTTAAAGATATAATCTACGTGCAGGTAGATGTCCGGGTCATTCTTTAAAGACCAGCTAATAACGGCATTAAAATGTGTTTTCTCATCGTTGGGAAACTTTAAGCTGATCCCGGTCGGATTGCCAATTATAATCCCAATGCCGGACATCCCGTTATTGGCGTTGGCAGGGTTCGGTGCAATCCAGAATAGGGCAACCAGCAAACAAAGCAGTGAAATTTTAATTTTATTTTTCATGTTCCTCATATTTTTTGAGTTGTTTTTGTATCCATCGTACAGAAACACCCAGCGATTCAGCCGTGTGTGTCCGGTTTCCTTTAAACTTTTCCAGTCGTTTGAGCAGGATTTGTTTTTCCAACTGGCGCAGGGTTCCACCGTACTCGTCAAATTTTCTCTCTTCGTCTTCGATGATGATGTGCTCTGCATCCAATTTGTTGGAATCGCATAGAATTAAGGCACGCTGGATTGTATTTTCGAGTTGCCGCACATTCCCGGGCCAGTTATAATTTTGCAACGCTTTTAACGCGGGGCTTGTGAGTGTTATTTTATTTTGGCTGTGTTTTTGGATAAAAAAATTGGCAAGTAAGGCAACATCATCTACCCGTTCCCGCAAAGGTGGGATTTTGATTGGAAAGACATTGAGCCGGTAAAACAGGTCTTCACGGAAAAGCCCTTTTTGGGAAAGCTCTTTTAAATTTTTATTCGTTGCTGCAATTAGGCGGACATTTACTTTCTTAAATTGTATTTCCCCCAAACGGATAATTTCCTGGTTTTCGATTACGCGTAATAATTTTGCCTGTAAAGCCATGGAAATATCGGCAATCTCATCCAGAAAAAAAGTGCCCTTGTCGGCTACTTCAAATAAGCCCTTTTTATCTGCACTTGCCCCGGTAAACGCCCCTTTTTTGTAACCAAAAAGTTCGCTCTCTAAAAGGGTATCGGGGATAGAACCACAAAACTGCGCGAGATAAGGTTGGCTTTCCCTTTGGCTTAAGGTATGGATTGCCCGGGCTGCCAGGTCTTTACCTGTGCCGCTTTCTCCGGTAATGAGCACGGTCGCATCTGTTTGCGCTACACGGTGTATCAGTGCCGAAAGCTTTTTCATGGCTGCACTTTCGCCAATCATTTTGGGAATGTTTTGAAAAGCTTCCAGCTGGTTGCGCAGTTGCAGGTTCTCGGTTTGTAGTTTGTCCAGATGTTCTATGCGGTTTAGGCCGAGGGAAATAAGACTGGAAAAAAAATGCAAAAACTCCATGTTCTCATCTGTAAATTCCTGGCGGTTTTTAATGCTATCCACCAAAATTACACCCCATATATTTTCGTGGTAAAAAACGGGCACACCGATGATCGATTTAATTTGCTGGATTTGGATACTTTCAAATTGCGAGATATGTGGATCGTTCTGAACATCGTGATAAAGTGAAGCTAATTTTGTCTTAATCACTTCCTGCAGAACGCCTGATGAAAAAAGCGCCACATCTTTTATCTGGTCTTTTTGTACATTACGTGCCGCAATAATCTGGAAATCATCGGATTTTAAATTATAGCGCACAAAAATACCCCGCTCGGCATTGATGACGGAAATAACCAGGTCGAGCGCTTCTTCGATCAGGCTTTCGTGCATAACCGGCGCATTTAGCAAACGGGTTACCTGGTACAAAACATTATATTGATTGGTGCTGAGTTGGCGCAGGGATTGGAGTGAAGATTTTAAGCTGGTTTTATCGGGCATAAAATGATTTTGGTTTCGAGGCAGAGCGGTTGTTAAATTCATCAATTACCCAAACGATCCAGAAATAATTATCTTCTGGCAGGGCTTGGTCCAAAGTAATTGAAGTTACGGTTGGTGCAATATTCTCACGGCGATAAACCAATTCTTTATTCGGCTTATTCGTGTAAATTTCTACCATGTACACAAACGGGAAACCAGGATTGATGGGTTCCCATTTTAAGGTGGGCTTCACGGAAAGCGTGTCACTTTCCTCACTTCTGTCTGAAAGTACCTCTTCTTTGATGATCCGTTTTACAATCTGCCCTGAAAGTGGAATGATATTTTTAAATTTGTCTTTAACGCTAATCTGAAACTCTTTACCAATTACCGCTTCCGCAGAATTAATGTTCAGATCGCTCATTTCTAAAATACGCCTGTAAGTCCGTTGGTTAAAATCATATTCAAGAAAAGTGCTAATCCCAAGGGAGGGACTTTGTACCAAAACGCTGTCAATATCGTTGTCCGGATCAAAAACATCCACATTAAAAATAAGGCTTATATCTTGGCGCTCCGGATAATCATTTTCGATACTGCTGTAAAAGAGAATATTTCTTAAAATGGGACGGGCATTTAGATAATGTTCAAAATTTGGTTTATATTTGCGCCAATCTATATAAAGTGAGTCGATTATATAATCCGGCGATATAAACACCAACCAGCCATCTTCGTGCTCGATATTCGTAAAACTAAATTTTCCGGATTCATTTGTATAAACAAGCCGCTCGTCCCGCCAGATAATTTTTATATCCGAGATCAGCTGATGGGGCACGCGGTAAGTGAGTACGCTGCCATTTATATCCTCCATGTTGGTGTCGGGGTTCTCGGGATCAAGCGGATTATTGCGTGGGGCATCACTAAAGCACGCAAATAGCAGTGCAGTGAAAGCTAACACAAAAATTTTTCTGGTGGGGGAATTTTGTACCATTTTTTTAGTATCGATCACTTAAAAAATTATATTAAAAAATATATGTAATTGAAGGTGAATTGGCAACAGAAATAATTTCAATCTTTATTGGTTAAAAGAGAGCCTGTATTGGGCAGACCGTAAAAAAAAATTGTGTTTAAAAAGGCAGTTTTTAATAAGTTGGCTTTTGTCTGATTCTGTTAGAGACCAGGATTGTTTTAAATGAGAACGACAACCTTACTTTTTACATCGGAGCATGGCGGTTACAAAATACCGTCCGAATATAAAAATCTTTTTCTGGGGCATGACCAGCTCCTGGCAACGCACAGGGGGCACGATCTTGGCGCCTGGTCCTTGGCCGAGAGCCTGGCGCAGGGCTTCGGTGCGCAGCTTTTTAAAACGGATGTTTCCCGTCTTTTAGTAGATGTAAACCGTTCTTTATGGCGGCGTACACTTTTTTCGGAAATAACCAAGCCATTGCCAAAAAACCAAAAAAAAATCATTCTGGAAAAGTTTTATTATCCACACCGGGAACGGATTGCGGCCTATATTGACGATCATATTTCCAATGGGCAGAAAATTTTACATATTGCCACACACTCCTTTACACCCGTACTGAAGGGTCATGAAAGGACAACCGACATTGGCCTTTTGTATAACCCGGAACGGCTTAATGAAAAACAAATCAGCAAAGAATGGAAATTAAACTTAAAGAAAGACGCATCGGATTTGCGTATACGTTTCAATTACCCGTACCGCGGCAAGCCCGATGGCCTGACGGCCCATTTTAGAAAATCGTATCCGGATGAAAAATATTTGGGCGTCGAACTTGAGCTTAACCAAAAGTTTGTTTTAAAAGATAGAAAATTCCCAAAAGAAATTTTAGGCCCGATTGTAAGCTCCCTTAAAAAAACGTTGGATCATTTTAGTTGGCTATGAAAGAAACTTGTTCTCTTTAAAAACCGTACCTGCTTTCTGTTAGATAAAAAATATCCTATAATTTTTAGAATAAATTCTATGAAAATATTATTACTGTTTTTGATTTTAGCAATGCTCTCACCACTACTTAGCCAGGATAATGCCATGCCGGAAAATGCCCATCATGCCCGTTCAGGGTTTAAAAACCCCTATCCCGGATATAAAGAACAAGGATTGAAGGAGCTCATGAAATGGCTGATTTGGGACAGGCTTATTAAAAATGAAAAAAGTAATGAAGCGGACTCTGTTGTTTTTGAATTGGCAAAAAATGATCCTGCCTGGCTCCAAAAAAATCAAAACAAATTTTCCATCACCTGGGTTGGACATGCGTCCTTGCTTATCCAGATAGAAGGTTTAAATATCCTCACCGATCCGGTTTGGTCAAATACGGTCTCGCCGGTAAGTTTCATCGGGCCGCCGCGTTTAACACAGCCCGGCATTGCCCTCGATAGTTTACCGCCCATTGATGTTGTTGTTATCTCCCACGATCATTATGACCATCTTGATGTAGAAACTTTAAAAGCCCTTGGCAACGAGCCCTTATATCTTATACCGCTTGGCATTGGCAGTTTCCTGGAAGATTTGGATATTACAAATTATCAGGAGCTTGATTGGTGGGATGAAATTACTTTTAATGGTATCCGTTTTGTTTGCACACCAACACAGCATTTCTCCGGCAGGACTATGTTTGACCGTAACCGGACTTTGTGGTGCAGCTGGGCGATTATTGGTAACAACTCTCGGTTGTATTTTACGGGCGATACGGGTTATTTTCCCGGTTTTAAAGAAATAGGCGAGCGTTTTGGCCCTTTTGATGTGGCGGCAATTCCAATCGGGGCATATAAACCACGTTGGTTTATGGCGCCGGTACATGTTGATCCGATTGAGGCGGTTGACGTGTACCTGGATGTAAAAGCCAGATATTTTGTGCCAATCCATTGGGGCACTTTTCAACTCTCCGATGAGCCGATAACCGATCCGCCGAAAGTTTTAATGAAGGAAGTCAGTTTTCGTAAATTGGATGAAAAATTATTTAAAGTTCTCAAACATGGCGAGACTTTTATTGTGCCCCATTTAGAGCAAAATCTTAAAAAGATAAAAAATTGGGTTGAGTAATACCTGAATTGCTAAAGTGGAATTTAGCAGATTGAAAGATTTCCCCAAAGGGACATTGTGTTTTGGAAATTATTTGGTTTTTGATACTTGTACTTTAGAATTTTACATAACACTTTGACCGCATCGAAAAACACATTAAATTACTCGCTATGAATATTTTAATCATTGGCCTGGGCGGTTTTATTGGCGCCATCTTGCGATACGCTATTTCCGGATGGGTACACAAACTGGTTTCTTCTACTTTCCCTTATGGCACGTTGGCCGTCAATATTCTTGGCAGTTTTATTTTAGGCTTTTTTCTGATTTTGGCCGAAGAGCGTTTCTCCTTTTCGCCACTTTGGCGCAGTTTTATTGCCATCGGCATGATGGGCGCGCTGACTACGTTTTCTACCTTTTCTTATGAAACATTTATGATGTTGCAAGAAAACCTTTACAGGCAGGCTCTTTTAAATATGGGTTTAAATGTTGTTGTAACCCTCGTGGCTGTCTGGTCGGGTATTTCTTTAGCACGGATGGTTTAATCGATGGAGATCATATCATGAAAAATGAAAGCATTGGTAAGCTCCTAAGAATTTATATTGGTGAAATGGACAAAATTGATGGTGTATCGTTGTATGAGGCCATTGTTAAAAAAGTGCATTCCCTTGGCCTGGCCGGTACAACGGTTATACGCGGTATTGAAGGATTTGGTGGAAACAGTCGGCAAATCCGCACAGCAAAAGTATTACGCCTTTCACAAGATTTACCTATTTTAATTGAAGTTGTTGACATCGAAGAGAGAATCCGCCTGGCCATTGATACCATCGAAAAAATGATTGATGAGAGCGGCGCTGGCGTTTTGATGACTTTGGAACAAGTGGAAATTATCCGCTATCATAAATAATTGAAAGATTGATCTTTGATGAATAAAAAAGAAAAATTTATTGTGTACGGCAGGCAGCCTTTAATAGAGGCGATGCGCTCCCAATATAAAATTAACCAAATCTGGCTTGCCCGCGATTTGCAAGGTAAAGTTGTTGCACAAATTGAACGTCTGGCACAAGCAGGGAATATAAAAATCCTTAAAGTTAATAAGAATGAAATCCAGAAACTGAGTGGGCCTGTGGTCCATCAAGGTGTGGCGGCGGAGATGGAGCCTTTAAAAATTAAAGGTGAAAATCATCTGGATGTTTTTTTAGAGACGGTTACAAACCCGTTTATTCTTATTCTGGACCAGGTGCAGGACCCGCACAATATGGGCGCCATTTTACGCACGGCTGAAATCAGTGGCGTTGATGCGGTCATTTTACCGGAAAAGGGGTCTGCCCAATTAAACGCAACCGTGGCTAAAACGTCGGCGGGCGCCCTGTTTCATCTAAGTATTTTTCGGGTGCAATATCTTGAAAGTGTAATTGAAAGTTTTAACGATCAAAATATTCTTACCGGCGCGTTAATGCCCGGTTCCGAAAACAGCATGTATCAAAAGGATTTTTCAAAACCTGTGGCCATCATTGTTGGCAGCGAAGGGCCGGGAGTCCGAAAAAATATTACCCGTTTATGTACCGATAGGATCACCATCCCGCAATTTGGCAAGATTGAGTCACTTAACGCTTCGGTGGCCACTGCTGTGGTTTTATACGAAGTGGTCCGGCAGCGTTCGGCCTAGACCACCTCGTAAAAAAGCATAAACTACGCAGCCGCTTTGTCAACAGATATCTTCATCATTTTTCCCATCATATTTGTGATCATATCGCGGCTCATGATGCGTTTACTCATCCAGGCCATCATCTTGTTCATACCGCCGGGGATCACCTGGGATTTTTTACCAAGCCCTTTTAGCGCGGCGCGGACAACATCTTCCGTCTCCATAAGTTTCATCGGCATGTGCGAAAAGTCCAATCCGTCGGTCATTTCTGTTCGGGTTAAGCCAGGGCTTAGCACCATAGCATCCACACCTTTGGATTTAAACTCATAATGCAACCCTTCGCCTTTGCTTACTTCGTGCGCTTTGGATGCCGCATAAGCCGAAGAGTAGGGCGTGCCCATATATCCGAGTGTTGATGCCACGTAAATAATGCCCCCTTTTTTTCTTTGGATCATTTTCCCTGCAAAGTGATGGGTTAAAATGGCCGGCGCTTTTATGTTTAGGTCAATGAGTTTTAATTCATCTTCAATCGGGGCATCCAGATAATTATTTATGTACATCATAGCGGCGTTGTTAATAAGCAGGCCAATCTCAAGATCGCTTGTTTTGTGGTTAATGGTTTTAATAAAATCCGGTTTTGAAAGGTCCGCGCCGACGGTTAAAACTTTTATTGAAAATTCTTCTTCCAACCGTGCAGCCATGGTTTTAAGCCGGTCCTCGCGGCGCGCTACCAATACCAGGTTTAAACCTTGCGCGGCAAGTTGATTGGCAAATTCTGCGCCTATCCCTGATGATGATCCTGTAATAAGCGCCCAGGGCCCGTATTTTTCTTTTAAATTTTGCATAGTCTTTCTCCTTTATATTGTTGTTGTATATACAACAATGTGGTTAAATTTTTTTATGTATTTTGCGATAATTGTTTTAAAACTAAGTTGAGGGCCTGCTGGCCTTCTTCATTCAAAATTTGTGTTGATTCGTCCATAGCTTTTTCCCATGCGGGGATCAAGGATGTAAAATATTCTTTTCCCGAAGCGGTTAAACTGAGAATAGGGCGTGTTGCCGGACCTGTTTTAATGATGTAATCTTTATCGATCAATCTTTTTAGCTCCCGGCTAAGTGTCGATCTTTCTAAGTGCATTTGTTTGGATAACTGCGATTGCGGTACCTGCTGATAGGCATTGACCATCATTAAAATTCCCAATTGACTGGGTGTAACATTAAATGGTTTCAGTCTTTTGCGATAAACAGCGCTGATCATTCGGCTGCAGCGCATTATTTTTCCAGCGATGCATTCATCGGGTCTGTATTTCATAGTTTTGCTTTTTATTTCGTCAGCTTGTGTAAAATATAATTACTGAGTGTTGTATATGCAACATAAGATTTATATAATCTCCATGTTTTAAATATCTGAATCCAAAATAATTATAATTAAAAATATACCTTAACGGTAAAATAGTATTGCTTTTATTGGAACCCCATCTTATTTTACCCTTAGGGTAAAATAAGATGGGGGGCATAGAGAGGTGCTTTATTGAATATTCGCTTTCACACACGAACACTCCAGAGACAATATGAAAACTCTTCAGCAGCTTTTAAGGCATTTGGTAGAGATGTAGGTAGAAGATATATTCAGCGGGTAAATATCATTAAATCTGTACAGAATATCGATGAACTGATCCAGGTTAGAGCGCTACGCTGTCATCCATTAAAAGGAAAACGACAGGGACAATGGTCTCTTAAACTAACTGGTTTTTACCGCCTAATTTTTACCCTTGAAGGACAAAAGTTAGAAATTGCTTGTATAGAGGAGGTAAGCAAACATTATGATGACTGAACAAACTTATCATTCCGATTTGGCAATACCGCCAGGTGAGTTTTTAGAGGAAGTAATTACCGATCTTGGTATGAATAAGGCCGATCTGGCAAAGCGCATGAATAGGCCTGCCGCGAAATTAAGTGCAATTTTTAGGGGGGATAAAGCCATTACACCGGATACTGCCTTGCAATTAGAAAAGGTAGTTGGTGTGCCTGCCCATGTTTGGACTGGATTGGAATCTGAATATCGTCTAACCCTTGCAAAACAACAACAGGCTGCCGAGGAAGTGAGAGTTAAAAATGAGCAGCATTTTGTCACTAAGTTTTGTTACAGGGATTTAACAAAGTTAGGGTATGTTAAGGCCAAGACCAAAGCAACGGAAAAAGTTAAGGAGTTGCAACGATTTTTCGGTGTAACATCTCTTGAAACAGTAGAAAAATTGAACCGGTATAAATTGGCCTTTCGGGTTTGGGAGAAAAAGAGGGACAAGGGAGCCTGGGAATCTACTGCTGCCTGGTTGCGTATGGGAGAACTCGAAGCACATAAAATTCCCTGTGAACTATTCAATAAACAAAAATTAATCAAATCACTTGATGACATACGAACTATGACTCTGGAACCACCGCAGTTCTTTCAGGACAAATTAACAAAATTGTTTGCGGATGCGGGTGTTGCCTTCTCAGTATTAATACACTTACCCAAAACTTATGCACATGGAGCCACATTTTGGCAAAATAAAAACAAAGCTGTTATTTTACTAACGATCCGGGGCAGTTGGGCAGATATGTTTTGGTTCAGTTTATTCCATGAAATTGGCCATCTTCTGTTACACGGTACACAGGAAGTCTTTTTGGAAAATAAGAACATGACCGATAGAAGAAAAGAAGAAGAGGCAGATATTTTTGCAAGTGACAGACTTATTCCTCCAAAGGATTATCATGAGTTCAAGGCTATCCACTCTTTCTATAAAGATGACATCTTACGCTTTTCTAAAAAGATAGGAATTCATCCTGGTATTATTGTTGGGCGGTTACAACACGATGGTCTTATTGAAAAATCATGGTATAACGACTTGAGGGAACGTTTTGTTTGGGGGCGGGAATAATAATTTTCGGATTTTACAAATTACTCCCCAGCCATTTCTCTGCTTCTTTGATACTCATCCCTTTGCGCTGGGCATAGTCAGTTAATTGATCCTGGCCGATCTTCCCGAGGCCAAAATACTGGGACTCGGGGTGGGCAAAATACCAACCGGAAACCGAAGCGGCAGGCAGCATGGCAAAAGACTCGGTTAAGTTAATCCCGGTATTTTTTTCTACATCCAGCAACTTAAATAAAGTCTCTTTTTCCGTGTGGTCCGGGCAGGCCGGATAACCCGGGGCGGGGCGGATACCTTGAAATTTTTCTTTGACCAAATCGTTTTTATCCAATTTTTCATTGGCGGCATAACCCCATAAATGGCGGCGGGTTTTTTGGTGCATCAATTCGGCAAAGGCCTCTGCTAAACGATCGGCGATGGCTTTGGCCATAATACTTTTGTAGTCGTCATGATCGGCCTCAAAACCTTTTACAAGCTTTTCCAGCCCAACACCGGCCGTGACGGCAAAAGCGCCCAAATAATCATTTACGCCGCTATCTTTAGGCGCAATAAAATCGGACAAGGCAAAATTTGCCCGCTCATTTCTACGCTGCATTTGCTGGCGCAGGGTATGGATTATAGCCAGCGTGCCATGCCTTTCATCATCGGTAAAAAGTTCGATATCATCGCCAATGCTGTTGACCGGGAACAGGCCGATCACCGCGTTGGCGGAAAGGCTTTTGTTGCTAATAATTTCGGCAAGCATATTTTGGGCATCGTCATAAACCTGTTTGGCCTGCTCGTTTTTTAAAATATCGGGGAAACGGCCCTTAAGCTCCCAAACAGAAAAGAACGGCCCCCAGTCAATAAACTTTTGTATCTCCTCCAGTGGGAAATTTTTAAAAACTTTTATACCGGGATTATTGGGCGCACCGATGTCATAATCTTGCCAGCTGATTTTAAAATTATTGGCGCGGGCCGCCTCTAAAGAAACAAGTTCTGTGGCCGTTTGCCGTGCTTCGTACGCTTCCCTGATTTGTCTAAACTCATCCTGGTTGGCCCGGATAAACTCGATACGGCTGACCGGGTTGAGCAATTTATTGACCACATCCACCGCGCGTGAGGCATCGAGGACGTGCGAGATTGGGCCTTTATATTGGGGCTCGATTTTAACCGCAGTGTGTTTTTTGGAGGTTGTTGCGCCGCCAATAAGCAGGGGCAGCTCAAAATTTTGACGTTGCATCTCTTTGGCCACGTGCACCATTTCATCGAGCGATGGCGTAATCAGGCCACTGAGACCAATCATGTCCACATTTTCTGCGCGGGCGGTTTCCAAAATTTTATCAGTCGGCACCATCACGCCCATATCGATAATTTCATAATTATTGCAGCCCAGTACCACGCCGACGATATTTTTACCAATATCGTGCACGTCGCCTTTTACCGTGGCCAACAGGATTTTCCCGGCAGAGCTGGAGGCATTTTCCGCTTTCTCGGCTTCAAGATAGGGCATCAGGTAGGCGACGGCTTTTTTCATTACCCGCGCGCTTTTCACCACTTGCGGCAGAAACATTTTCCCCGCGCCAAACAAATCACCGACCACGTTCATGCCATCCATCAAAGGCTGTTCGATCACTTTTATAGGCGATTTGTACTTTTGCCGCGCTTCTTCCACATCGGTTTCGATAAAATCCACCAGGCCTTTTACAAGGGCATGGGCCAGCCTTTTTTCAACAGGGTCGCTACGCCAGGCATCATCTTCTTTTTTCTTTGGCCCTTTTTGTTTTACGGTTTCGGCATAGGCGACAAGGTTTTCGGTGGCATTTTTATCGCGGTTAAAAAGGACATCTTCCACCAGCTTTAAAAGTTGCGGATCAATTTCTTCGTATACATCAATTTGTCCGGCGTTTACAATGCCCATATCCATCCCGGCCTGGATAGCGTGGTATAAAAAGGCCGAATGCATGGCCTCGCGCACGGTGTTATTGCCCCGGAACGAAAAAGAGAGGTTGCTCACACCGCCGCTAATACGCGCGTGGGGCAAATGCTGTTTTATCCAGCGGACGGCCTCGATAAAAAAGATGACGTATTCGTTGTGCTCTTCGATTCCGGTGGCCACGGCAAAAATATTGGGATCAAAAATTATATCTTCCGGCGGGAAGTTTAGTTTTTCTGTGAGCAGTTTGTAGGCGCGTTCACAAATTTGGGTTTTACGTTCGTAAGTATCGGCCTGGCCATCCTCGTCAAAGGCCATCACAATAACCGAGGCCCCATAGCGCATGGCCAGTTTGGCATGTTCTAAAAATGTTGCCTCGCCTTCTTTCATGCTGATGGAATTGACGATGGCCTTGCCCTGGATATGTTTTAAGCCTGCTTCGATCACGCTCCACTTGGACGAATCGATCATAAGCGGCACTTTCACAATTTCCGGTTCGGTGGCGACCAGTTTTAAAAAATGGACCATGGCTTTTTCTGAATCGAGCATACCTTCGTCCATGTTTATATCCAGGATTTGGGCGCCGTTTTCCACCTGCTTGCGGGCAACGCTTAGGGCGGTTTCGTAGTCGTCATTTAAAATAAGTTTTGCAAAACGGGCCGAGCCGGTCACATTGCAGCGCTCGCCAATATTTATAAAATTAGAGTCAGGCCGGATGGTCAACGGTTCCAATCCACTAAACTGTGTTTGGGTTTTTATTTGGGGGATTTTGCGTGGCGTATGGTTTTGCATACTTTCTGCGAAGCGTTTTATGTGCTCCGGGTTTGTGCCACAACAGCCGCCGACAATATTTAGAAATCCGGCTTCGGCATATTCTTCCAGCACGGTGGTCATTTCATCGGGCGATTCGTCGTAACCACCAAATTCGTTGGGCAGGCCGGCGTTGGGATAAAGGGTTACATAATAGGGTGTAAGCGCGGAAATCTCCTCGATAAAAGCGCGCATTTGTTTTGGGCCAAGCGAGCAGTTTAGGCCAATGCTGAAAATGTTGGCGTGTTTAACAGAAATCAGGAAAGCTTCCAAAGTTTGGCCGGAAAGTGTCCGTCCGCTCATATCGATTATGGTGACAGAGACCATGATTGGGATTCGTTTGCCGCATTCGTCAAAATATTTTTCGATGGCAAAAAGGGCGGCCTTGGCGTTAAGCGTATCAAAAATTGTTTCCACCAAAAGGGTATCCGCGCCGCCATCAACCAGCCCACGTACCTGATGGTAGTAGCCCTCCACGACTTCTTCCCAGCTTACGGCCCGTTTTGAAGGGTCGTTTACGTCGGGCGAAAGGGAAAGGGCAGCGTTCATCGGCCCCATCGAGCCGGCCACAAAACGCGGTTTATCTGGATTCTGTTTAGTAACTTCCTGTGCCGTTTTTTTTGCGATCCGCGCTGATTCCAGGTTCATTTCATAAACCAGGTCCACCAAATCATAATCGCGCATGGAAATGCCATTGGCGTTAAAGGTATTGGTCTCGATGATATCCGCCCCGGCATGGAGATATTCCAGGTGGATTTCTTCAATTACCTTTGGCTGCGTGATAGAGAGCAGGTCGTTATTGCCTTGCTGGTCTTTGGGATGGTCCTTAAAACGTCCGCCACGGAATTGGGCATCGTCCAGTTTATAGGCCTGGATCATCGTGCCCATGGCCCCATCGAGGACGAGGATGCGTTTTTGCAATCTGTCCTTGAAGGTTTGTTCTTTAATACCTTCAAGGTTACTCTCTTTGCCTGACGACCTTGAAGGTCCGCTTTGTGAAGGAACCTTCAAGGTCACTTTAGCCTTATTTAAATTTTGTGTGTTCATATTTTTCGGTGGGTTCCTTAATAAAATTTATAAATTCCCTTTGTGAAAGAAAGTTAGCCATAATCTCGTTTTTATCAGCCAGTGATCCTTTTCTTAACCCAAAATAGTCTTTGGCTGAAGAAAATTCCCAGTCTTCTATATTATTTACTAATTTTGCATTAATTGGATTTAAGAGGATGTATTTACATAACCAGATAAAGTACTCTTGTTTATCGATATGCTTATTACGTGTCCGTCCCTGAAACAAAACGCCGCTTCTTTTATACTTTTTGTTGATCGACTTAGTATAGGAGTTTGTTAAATCTGAAATAAATTTTCCAACAGGCATCTCATCAGTGAGTTGTTTTACGAAAAGATGGAAATGATTTGGCATCAAACAATAGCAAAGAATTGAAATTTTATGTTTTTCTTTGTAAAGCCGGATTTTACGTAAAAAGAAAATATAATCTTCGCGATCATAGAAGATAGTCTCTTTATTTGCCCCACGATTGTAGAGATGGTGAAAAGTATCTTTATAAAAGAAGCGGTCTTTTTCCATGTCGGAAAATTATGACAAATAGAAGCAACCTTCAAGGTAGAATACAACCTTGAAGGTTACTAATTCTACAAATCGGAATAATTAAAACTTATCCCGGCGTAAATATTTCGTCCACGTCCCGGTAAATTGTTTATGCTCAGGTGATCGTGGTATTTTTTGTCCAAAATATTTTCAATTCCCAGCTTAAGCTCCCAGTTTGTAAAAAACTTAATCCGGCTGCGGATATTAAAAAGGACAAAACCGGGCGTTACATCTTCCCGTGTGGTTTTTTGCGCAATGTTGTTTTGTGATGCGGCATAACGCGTAGCTGCCTCAAGCCAATAATTATCAGCTTGCCAGCTTAAAGAGAAATTTCCACTAAATGGCGGGATGTAAGGTAAATGTTCATCAAGAACGGGGTTATAGCCAAAAGTATAGCTGAAGGTATTGTTCAGGTTAAGGCGCCTGTTGAGCTTTATGGCAAAACTGTTTTCAATGCCGCTTATGTAAACATGGTCAAAATTGGCGTAGACCTTAAACTCATCATCCAGTAGTTTTCCGTTTATATAATTATTGATCCGCGAGAAATAAATGCTTGTTTTGCTGTTAAATTTTGATGAGTTGAATTTCCAATCTGTCTCAATTTGTAAAGAATGCTCGGGTTGCAAATTCGGGCTGCCTGTGTAAAAGTAACCGTCTAAAACATTAAACAGCAGGTAGCCATAATTTTCCATGTGGGTAGGTAAGCGTTGGCTGCTGGCCAGTTTCAGGTTAAAAGTGTTATATGCATCTAAAATGCGTTCGATATTGGCGCTTATCCCACCAATAAAATAGTTTTTATCAAGATTGGATTTGTTCCAATATGCATTTAATAAGCGTTTACCAAATTCATCGTCTAAGGTACGTGTAGAATAATCTAAACGAAAGTTTGTACGCAACCGGGTATTTTGTGAAAGAAACCATTGATGATCGGCTGTCAACGCGTAATTATTTGTGTAAATGCGGGGGATATTTACCAGGTAAGCGGGTGCGATTGCATTATCCAGGGCGTACATTTTCATATCGGCAAAGGCGGCCAGCCTGTAATAATCCGTAGTTAGTTTTAAGATTTGATTATCACTGATCATCAAAGTCGATTTTAGGATCAGCCCCATTGTTTCGGATTTGCCAAACATGGGCATGTACATATTGGGCATTATCTCGCGCTTTTTTATTTCCTCCTCACTGCGGGCATAGTCGTCCATCCAGTGTTCTACACGGGTGTAATAAATTTTGGTTGATAAACTGTTCCAATGTTTTGAAATATCTGTCTTGTTAAAATCAATGCTGGCTATGTGCGATTTGGTTTTGGTAGCATCCATAATCAGCGCCGGATAGCCAATATCCCAGGCATTGTCGCCGATATAATTAAATTTTAGTGAAGATGTCTCCCCTATTTTGCGTGACAGGTTAAGGGCATAATTATTTTTTGAATAGCCCGAATTATAGATTTGCCGGCCATCGCCCGCGTAATAATCGGATGATTTTTTTAGAGAAGCAGAAACCCGCAATGCCCAAAGGCCGGAGCTGAAATTTAATTTTCCACGCATCCGTTTTAGCCGAGAAACAGACTCGAAACCACTTTCCATATTTATGTAAAACGGGCTTTTGTAATTTGCTTTTTGGGTGACAAAATTTAATGAGCCGCCAATAGTTTGCTGGTTGGAGAGGTCAAACGACCCTTTGGAAAGTTCCAGGCTTTCGAGGTTTTCTACTTCCACATAGGCCGAAACCGGGTCCATACGGTCAACGCAAGCATGGAAAATCTTCATGCCATCAATGGTAACACCAATTTGGCCTGCACTGCTCCCACGGATGGTCGGTTCAGTTGCAAAATTTGCCCGTTGCATCATTTCCACACCGGCAAAACGTTTTAAAATGTCATCGGTGGAGTTCAGCCATTTATCGCGGTTTGCATCCAAAGGGTCCAAAGTATAATCGCCGTAAATAATGATGGCATCTTTCTGTTCCAAAATGGAAGGATACATTTTTATCTGTACCGGCGCTTTTCTATTTGGAGTGATTGATACCGGGAAGAAGACATTTTTATAGCCCATTGATGAGATAAATAATGTATAGTTTCCGGGTTTTAAGCTTAAACGGAAAAAACCTGTACTATCGGTTGTCGTCCCTGTAGTGTTGGCAATGGATATGTTGACAGCCTCGAGTGGGTTGTTTTTATTATCAAGAATATAGCCGTTAAGCTCCTGAATTTGCGCGGTTAAAAAAGTATGGCTGCCAATTAGAATAAACAGGGTTAGTTTTATTATAAAAGTTTTCATTTTTCCCTCGGGTAAACAATTAAAAATAAAATCTTGCAAGAACGGTTCCCGGAGGTCCAATTCGGTTACATTCTTGCAAGATTACATTGTCCGCCACACAGAGGAGTAGGTGACGGACAGAATATTTTGATTATTCCACAGTTACCTCAAAGGTTGTTTCAACCAATAAAGAATCACCTTTGTTTATCGAAAGGTTGATGTCCCAGCTCCCTGTCATCGTATAATGGATTTGCCCTTTGTAGTGCCCTTTTTCCATATGTGCAGGATTGATATTTTCGCTTGATCCATGTCCCTGGCCTTCGCCCATATCCATCCAGGGCTCCATGGAAATAGAGAGCTTTTCTTCTGGGGGAAAGTTCATCATTGTTGCACGGGAATTTATACAAAACTCTATTGGTGTCGTCCCGACCTGCCATTTTTCTGGTTGAATGAGTGTAACAAAATATTTTTTGCCATCATTGCCATCTACATTTTTTACAAGACTGCTGGCTTCAACCTCAAACATAAAATGTACTGTGCCTTCCGTACCTGTATCATTGCGATTAAAATTGACGTCCAATTGCCACATGCCGGACATGATAAAAGTAAGTGCCCCGGGAAATAGCCCATCAACAGCTTTATTGCTTACAGGGTTTTCAAAAGGGCAGGCGTGCATCATTGTGCCCATATCCATGAGTGGTGCAAATGTGATCCTTGCATCATCAATACGCTCGTTTGTAAGCGAATCGGAGATGGAGATATAAAATTTATTATAACCGACAACCGGTGTTTTTTTTACAAAGATCTCAATTTTTGTAGCTTTGTCAAAACCTGCGCTAAGTTTGGTGTAAGTGATTGGTTCATCGGAATTGGTTGCGTTGTTTTCCGAACAGGCGAAAAAAAATAAAAGAATAAATGTGTTGATAATTAAAATAATAGTTTTCATTATATCTATTTGTCCTCATTAAAAATTATGTGGTTGATTGCCATCAATTTTATTTTATGGAATATAGATTAGTGCTCATAGAAGTATTGTTGTTGATGTCTTCGTTTGCTATTCCTGAAAAATTGTGCGCTGTAAAGTAATATTATTTGACGCATGTCTCCCGCAACGGATGTTCGTATCCGCCGGAATATTAATTTTATAAAAAAGATGGTTTGTTAAAGGATATTTGTTCTAGCAGAGGCCAAATGAAGGCGGGCGGTCAATGGAGGGTATAAAATTTTGATCAACGCTATCCTGAACCTGGATATATTTTTTCTGATCAGGATATAATTTATGTCCCGATCCTATTTCAACGATAAATTTAAGGGCGATAAAAGTCGCTTCATGGCCGGGTAAATCACTACATGTACAACCACTAATTATAATTTTGTTGGTAGTGCCTGTTTCTAATTTGCCTTTGTTTACAGAACAACAATTACAATCTTTTGCAGATTGCATTTGGCAACTGCAGGTGCAGGCATCGTCTGTTGTCTCGCTCATATCACATGATGGGATTTTGGAGAAGGCATTTTCCGCATGGAAATAATCCATAGTTGTAAATATCCCGGAGGAAATTAACACCATGTACAAGGTGAGGAAAACGATAAAATTTTCTTTAATTTTTTGCTTCATTTTAATGCGGATATAATTTTTTCTGTGCAGTTAATATATAAAAAAAGAGTACAAACTCCTAAATCAAAATAGTAGTTTTTTTAATTAGAACAGTTATTTGACATCGAAGAAATTACTAAATATATTGAGGTTCTAAAGATTTGTGCCAACCTATTTTACCCATGAATATTAAATTTTTCAGAATCCAATAAGGAGGAGTTTTGAGTATTATTAATAAAACATTTGATTGGTTTGAAGTCAACCATAATTTGGCTTATTCATTTATCCGCATCTTTTTGGGGGCGGCTTTGTTTATTCGTGGCTGGTTTCTGTTTTCGGATCCTGCTGCATTAACAGAGTTGGCAAGGGCAGACCAGCAGTATTGGTATTTTTCCTATATTACTATTTCTCATTTACTAGGCGGGTTATGCCTTGCGATTGGTTTACTGACTCGATTTGCGGCATTGCTCCAAATACCTGTTCTTATTGGGGCTGTACTTGTTGTTCACCTGGAGCAAGGC
>JAJRVW010000115.1 GCA_024277115.1 Calditrichota bacterium | reverse complement strand
ATAATTTATAACTGTTTGCGGGTTAAAAGGATTGGGGTAGTTTTGGGAAAGGCTGAAATGTATGGGCTTAACAGGATTGTCTTTTATGGACGTGACGGTTGTATCGCCATAAACAACGCCGTTAATAACTGCACCCTGAAGTTCGTCGCTCATGTCCCCAGTTCCGATAAAATAGTGTCTTTCAAGCATGCCAATATTCTCAATAAAAGAAACCCGGTCATAACTTTCCATATACATTTGGCCAGTATACTCAATATTCTTACGATTGGTCTCAAATATATTGGAAGTTTCTCTTAAAAAGTTTGAAACTTTGAATGGGGAGCATTTATCTTCTATATCGATGGTATGAGAAGCCAGTAAGTATAGTTTTCGTTCTTGTGTACTGTCACACCCGGGCTCATAACGATAAACAAATCCAGAGCTGCTATCAATACGTTCATAATAATATTTGTTCTCATAATTACTTGTATATTTTAAAATTTTGTAGGTTTTGTTGTTAAGCAAAGTATCTTTTATGACTTTTAAAGAATATAAATATTCCTGAATAAAGACTTCTGAGAAGCTGTTTTTATAAACCCAATAATTCCCATTTCTAAACGGGTAGTATTGTAAATTATGAACTGTGGTATCACCGTAAATTTCCCCGTTTATAGAAGCTCCCCTGAGGGAATAATTTAAAGGGTTAAATTCGTATCTATCGTTCTGAGAGACTATTCCGAGGCCAAAAGCTAATCTGTAAATATCAGAATCAATTGGTGTGTTGCTTGTATAAGTCCGGGTTGGTTTTTTTTGTCCGAGCCAGGTTTCCTGCGCAAGCTTGTTGAATGTTTGGACAAAATGCGGCCCTGGGATCGCATCACCGGGAATGGTTTCTAAATCGAAGAACTCTATTATTGTGGGTTCTGAACCATCAAGGTATTCAAATACTTTATTTTGATTTGGGTCATATCTTAAAAAACGAAATTTTGAAATCAGGCCATCGCTTGATTTTTCAGAAACCTTCATGTACGTGATGGAGTCAAACTTAACAGTGTCCACAACTTCCCGTATTAGCTCATATTGTCTTGCAGAGTCCGGCTGGCTGGCAACTCTGTAAACCCATTTATCGCCCAGGCCTAATGGATAGAAAGATGCAAGGTAATCATTTTGTAATTCCTTTATTGATGTTGATTCGTTATCATCAAAAGAATAAATCCGGTACGCTGTGGCATAGAACAGGGTGCCATCGCCCGGCGTTTTATACAAACCGCGTATATGCGAGCGTGCCTGGATTAATTCGTTGAAGGTTTGGCCATAATCGCTTGATTTTAAAATCCGGTTGCGGTCGGCAATATAAATTTCGCCGGAAATTGAATCGTTTACAGCCAACGTAGTGTTTTGAAGGGGACGCCAATCAATATAATTTTTAAAAACTTCTGTCCACGTTCCCGTTTTGCCCGAATCAGAAGAGACAAGAACTAAATTTTCGGTCTCATTATTCAGAACGGCATAGACGTGTTTGCGGTCTTTATCAAAATGGAGTTCAGTGTTTGAGCCCCAATTATAGGAGCTGTCCGCAATGGAATAATTTGTGCCATGGTCGGGAGAAATAATCAGAAAATGGTTATACCCGGTTGTGTAAATGAGGTTTTTGTCAAATGGGTTTACATTTAAAATAATAAGCGAGTCATTAAAAACGCGTGCGTTCCTTCCGCTATCTGCGGAAAAGTAAGATGTTTGGAAATTATTAAAATAAATATTGTTGGATTGTTGCTGTGAGATAATTAATCGCTCATCCCCATAAGGTCCTCCAAAGCTTACAAATTTCCTGCCATTGGGGTTATAGAGCTCTAAAAATATCCATGAATCAGATCCAAATCCGGATGCGAAACGGAGATATCTAAAAGGATTATTGTCCCAAAATGCAAGCAGGCCTGCATAGTCCCCATATCCTGGAATCCCAATAGTATCTGGAATTATAAATGTTGAGAAAACTAAACTGTCCTCCCAGGTACCTGAATTAAAGTAGTAAATATTCGAGCTAAATTTATTGAGCGGGGTTTGGGAAAAAGAAGAATTGGTTTTATAAACCAGCCAGGTATTTCCCTCACTGTTAGTCATGCCCTGTATGTCAATAATTTTGGGATATTGGGCAAACAAGAAAAACGGGGTTAATAAAATAAAAAGAAATATACGCATTACACCCTCCGGTTAAAATGTAGTCGATTTTAGTTGGGTGTGGGAAGCGTTCCTAACATAAGGAAAATAATAGCATTTGTAAAGAGAGGGTTCTAAGAACCTATTTTTTCCAGAACATAGGTGTGAAAATAATCAAGACTGTATAAATCTCCAGCCTGCCGACCAGCATGAGGAAGGACAGGAACCATTTGCCTAAATCGGGCAGAAATCCATAATTATCCGTTGGGCCCAAATCGCCGAGGCCGGGGCCAATATTTCCAAGCGATGCCGCCACACCGCCAAGAGATGTTTCAAAATCCAGGCCAAGGATATTCATAAAAAGAACGCCAAAGACAAAAATAGAAACATAAAAAAGATAAAACCCGGCCACATTGGCGATGATATCACGGCTAACCACTACCTTACCTACACGAACGGGCAATACCGCCTGTGGGTGGATAAGACGTTTAATTTCGTTTAAGCTGAATTTTATTAAAATAAGCGAGCTGATAATTTTTAACCCGCCACCGGTAGAACCGGCGCAGCCACAAAAAAACATCAGGATAAAAATAACCATGCGCGAAGAGGAACTCCAGGTCTCATAATCGGCGGTGCCATAACCTGTGGTGGTGATTATACTGACTACCTGAAAAAATCCCTGTCTAAAACTTAACGCAATATCCTGGGAGGTTTGGTGCCAAATACTAAATGTTACAAAAAGGGTCGCCGCGCCAATTATCCCAAAGAAGAAGAGCGTCTCCGGGTCTTTAAAATAAATCCGTGGTTTGCCCCTTAATGCCCGATAATGCAGGGAAAAATTCAACCCGGCCAGGATCATAAAAATGGTAATAATATAATCAACATAAGCGCTGTTATAGTGGCCAATACTGGCGTTCTTAGTAGAAAACCCACCAGTGGCCAGGGTGCCAAAACTATGGCAAACAGAATCGAACCAGCCCATTCCGCCCATCATAAGCAAAATGATTTCTGCAACTGTGAGCAACACATAAACACCCCATAAAAGCTCGGCGGTGTGTTTTATACGCGGAGTCAGTTTGTCGGGCGAGGGGCCCGGTACTTCGGCTTTAAAAAGCTGCATCCCGCCTACGCCAAGCAAGGGCAAAATAGCCAGCGAAAGCAGGATAATCCCCATGCCACCAAGCCAATGGGTCAGCGACCGCCAAAATAATAAGCCGTGCGGCAGGGCTTCAATATCTGTTAAAATAGTAGCGCCTGTTGTTGAAAAACCGGACATGGTCTCGAAAAAAGCATCCGTGTACGATGGGATGAATCCAGAGAGAAAAAAGGGCAACGCGCCCAGCAGGGAAAATAAAACCCAGCCAAATGTGACTATGATAAAACCGTCCTTGGCCCGTAATTCCTGCTTATGGTTCCGGGTTGTAAAAAATAGGATTATCCCAACACTCACACTGGCAATTATCGTGTAAACAAAAGCATTAAAATCTCCGCCGCCATAGTACCAGGAAATTATTGCCGGTGGAATTAATGAGATTGCTAAAAATATAATCAGCGCGCTGAGGGTATTTAGAATGACTTTTATATGGATCATAAAGATTGAAATATTTTAAGATTTAAATACTGAAAGATTTTATTTCCTAAATTTATAGCTTTTCAGTGTGTTTGTTTGATTTTATCCTCATCGATTATCGAGGTAGTTTAAGGGTATCCAATTTTAAATATAGAAAAAAAAATGTTAGAAACAGTCGTCAGTCTTTCATTATTTCAATCTTTAAATCTTACATTCAATTAAATATTTTCTCCACATCGTGGATGGCGGAGGGCAAAGTAAACAAGACCACTTTATCGCCCGGCATAATTTGCGTGTCGCCCATTGGGATAAAAACCCGGTCGTCACGTTGTACGGCGCCTAATAGTGCATTTTTTGGGATTTTAACATCGCTTAGTTTTTTGCGTGTAATTTTTGAACCTTGTTTCGGGATTAGCTCAATCGCCTCGACCGGTGTGCCGGGAATAGACGCAACACTTACGATTTGCCCCTGCCGGATATATTTTAAAATACTGTTTACGGTGATCATCTGCTTGGAAAGATAAGCGTCAATCCCAATGGTCGGGATGATAGGCGTGTATTCCGTTTTATTGATCAGGGAAATGATTTTTGGCACACGCAGGTGCTTGGCCATTAAACTTGCCACGATATTTGTTTCGTCTTCCCCCGTCACGGCAATAAAAGCATCCATATCGATGATACCTTCCAGGGCCAGCAGGTTCAAATCCAGCCCGTCACCTTTTATTACTAGCGAGTTCGGCAGCTTTTCGGCCAGGTCCATTGAGGCATCTGTATCCGATTCGATGATCTTAACATTAAATTCTTTCTCCAGCTCGTGCGCGATTAAATAACCGGTTTGGCCACCGCCCAAAATCATAATATTTTCCATAGACTGATGTTCTTTGCCAAACATCTTCACGGCCTGGTCTACCTTATCTTTTGGGATGACGATAAAAACACGGTCATTAGGCAAAAACATATCCGCGCCGCCGGGGATTTTTGTGGTATCGCCACGCTGGATGGCCACGGTACGGAACTCCACATCAGAAAACTCCTTCCCAAGCTCAATCAACGGTTTGCGTAAAATATTCAGGTCACGGTCCAGATGGATGCCAAGCAGAACAATTTCCCCATCGGCAAACTCGATTAGATGGCTGGCGGCCGTTTGTTTTAACAGCCGTACAGCGCCCATTGCCGTTTCCGATTCAGGATGGATAATCATGTCGATATCCATTTTCTGGGCATTTAGCGGGCAGTCTTCCTGAAGGAATTCATAGTTTTTAACCCGTGCAATTGTTTTGGAAACGCCATATTTTTTGGCAAGCAGGGCGGCCAGCAGGTTCACTTCGTCATTACTGGTTACGGAAACAAGGAGGTCGGCATTTTTTATCCCGGCCTGTTCCAGCAGTTTGTAACTTGTTCCACTACCATGGATCGATTGTGCATCCAGCGCTTCGGCAGCGTGGGTGTATTTATCATGGTCTTTTTAAATAATCACCACATCATGTTTTTCGTAAGAGAGCAGTTTTGTAAGATTGTAGCCTACCTGGCCTGCGCCAATAACAATTATATGCACGTTTTTGTAAATCCTGGTTTATTTAGTGTCCGTTTATAAAATAGATATTTGTTAGTTTGTCATGCTGAGCCGCCGTTCTTTAGGCGTGTCGAAGCATCCTCCCAGTAATAAGCTAAAGAAAAACCATGGGGATTCTTCCCCGCAAATAGAAGCGGGCAATCTTTCAAAGAACAACTTAGAATGACATAAACTGGGGCCTTTAATAGACAGACACTATCTAGTGCTCGCTTGTAAAAACCATCGTGTTTGTCACTCATCGCTATATTTTGATGAAGAATCTTATTTAGGTTAATTATTAAATTACATCTGCCAAAATAAAACAAAATGGATAATGAACAATGTACATTTAGCTACGAATTCACGAAGTGTAATTTTTTGTGTATTTATGGCTTGAGACAGCAAATCTTTTGGTTGTAATTTTCAACCCGATCTTTTATCAATTTTGGGGTTTCAAATGAATATTTTAAGTATTTAACCCTTAACTTCAATAATTACAACAAGACATTTTTCATATTGATTTATTTAGCACAACTATGTTATTAAATCTATAAAGCCGAACTTAAATAAATCATTTTACTTCTGCAAAAAATATGCAGGACAGATAACGTGGCAAAGAATATGGCTTGTATAAATCAGCGTATCTGCTTACTTTTGCCCGTTAAAAATTTCCAACAATATTAACTCTCCAATGAATCCCTTAAATTAAATGAAAATAAAAAATATCCTATTGTTTCTTGTTTTTCTTACAGCCGGGCAAAACATATTTGCCCAAAATCCGGCATCCGTCCCGCTCAATCATCCTGTGTATGGTTTTTTAGAACGGATGGAAACATTGGGCGAAGTTGAAAACCTTTTGGATGGTGTAAAGCCTTATAGTCGTGCGCGCGTTGCGGGCTTCCTGCAAAAACTACTTGCCCGGAGGGAAAGTTTAACTTCCATCGATAAACGAAAGCTGGATGATTTTTTGCTTGATTTCAGGTTTGAAATTTCCAGGGAAAAGAAACACGCGCTTATTCCGGCAAATAAATCTTGGTACAGCACATTGGCGGGCTGGCAAAATTTTAAAAATGATTTCTGGCGTGTTTTGAACCAAAAATACCCGGAAGAAGAAAACCACGTGGTTGTGTGGGAAGAGGGCGCGGACAATTTTTATTTTGATTATGAGCAGCTTTTTACATTTGACGGCCGCTCGGATAATTTAAGCCGTAATGCCAACGAGCAGTCCTATATTTTTAGGGGAACCATCGAAAATGATTTTGCCTACCAGGTTAAGATCAGTTTACAGGGTATCCGTGGCGATGAAGGTTACCGCGAGCAGGACCCGATCATAAAAAATGGGTTCCGTCAGGAAAGCGAGACAGGGGACATTGTTTTTACAGACCGAACCGGCGGTGAACTGGCCTGGCACACAAAATATATGGATATAGTTTTTGCACAGCAGGAAATCAGTTGGGGGCAGGGCGAATCCGGGAAATTGATTCTATCCAATTATCCCGAGCAGTACCCTTATTTGCAAATTTCCAAAGATTGGGGCTGGGGCAAGTTTACGGCCATGCATGGCAAATTGCAGTCGTTCCAATCGGATAGTTTAAGTGATGGCAGCCGTTTTTATCCGGATAAATGGGTGGCGGCGCACCGGCTGGAAATAGCGCTCTGGGGCAATTTTACTATTGGACTGAACGAGGTTTTTATCTATGGCAACCGCTATGCCGACTGGGCTTATCTGATCCCATTTAATTTTTACCGCGCGGCACAGCATAAATTACGCGACCGTGACAATGCCACCATTTCTTTGGATTTTGAATACATCCCTGTAAACGGGTTAAAATTATATACCACCGTTTTTCTCGATGAGATGAAATTTGAAAAGCTGGGGACAAACTGGTGGGGCAATAAGCAGGCTATTCAGAGCGGTTTTCATATTGCCGATCCATTTGGGTTGCCAAACCTGGAGCTGCGTATGGAATATTCTGCGATCATGCCCTGGGTGTACACGCACAAATTTAAAATAAACCGTTACGAATCGGATGGCCGCTCGCTTGGCCATTGGGCCGGGCCAAACTCCGAGGTGTTTTATTTCCATCTGATGAAAGAGTTTCATGCCCGTTTAAAAGCTGGCGTTCAGGTAATGCGCTTTAAAAAAGGCGCCAATCCAGACAGCCTGAATGTGGGAGGTGATTTACTGACGGGGCGGAATATTTTAGGCTTTGGCCAGGAGGTACCAAAAGAGACACGCACTTTTCTTGAAGGTGATTTAACGACCACGCTCTCAACAAAGCTCTATTTGCAATACGAAGTTTTTAACGATTTATATCTCTCTGCTTCGTATATTTGGGTCAATACAGAGAACAAAAATATCCGTAAAAAACGCAATGAATTCCATTTTGGTTTTTTGTTTAATTATTGATGCTGTGCCTTTAACTCCCTGTGGTCTGTAAAACAGCATTAAGAAATTTAAAAGTAAACTTTCCGGTTAATACATTTTGGTCCAAATTTCTTTTCCATTATTATTTTTAATTGCAGCGCTTTCGGCGGGTGTTGCTTTAATTGTTACATATTATGTGCGGCAGCTTGCCGTAAAGCATAAAATCGGCTCCTTCCCCGATGCGCGCATGGTACACACGGGATTTGTGCCACGATTGGGCGGACTTGGCATTTATGCAGGGTTTATTGCGGGCCTTCTTCTTAGTTATTTTCTATTTCCTGCTGACAGTATCAACACACATTATTTCTTCATCCTTTTGGGTACGCTTTTAATCGTGGTCATCGGCGTTTATGATGATTTTAAAGGGTTAAATGCGCCACAAAAATTTTTGGGACAAATAATTGCCGCTTCGCTGGTCATTTTATCCGGTTGTACCATTGATGTAATTGTCAATCCTTTTGGCCCCGATTTGCCCCTGGGCATTATGGGTATTCCCATCACCTATTTATGGATTATCGGCGTAACAAATGCGGTAAACTTATTGGATGGGTTAGATGGCCTCGCGGCGGGCGTTAGTTTTATTGTTTCGCTGGTTTTGATAACCATGGGGTTTGTTACCGGCAATATTACCGGCGTCCTTTTTGGGATTGCTCTTGCCGGGGCTATCCTGGGTTTTTTACGTTATAATTATCATCCGGCCTCGATTTTTATGGGCGATACAGGCTCACTTTTTTTAGGTTTTATTTTGGCGACTCTGAGTTTAAAATCATTTGAAAACAGCTCAAGTAAAATTGCCATGCTATTGCCACTAATCGCGTTGGCCATCCCGATTGGCGATACGGCCGTTTCATTTTTTCGGCGGCTAAACAAAGGCAAACATCCCTTTAAGCCCGATAAAGACCATCTGCACCATCGCCTTATTTATCTTGGCCTTACCCACAAACAAGCCGTACAGATCATTTATATGCTCTCTTTTGCCTACGGGCTTACAGCGCTGTTAATGGCGTTAAATATCCAGATACTTGGTTTTGTTATGCTGATCATTTCCATAGCATTTTCAGTTTTAGGCTTAAAAAGGTTGGGGTACCTGGAGGCGCGAAAAGGTAAAACGGTTTATGGGGATCACGCCTCGTTCCTTGTAGAAAATGAACTGGCGCCGCTTTCAATCAAACGGTTTTTACACCGCATTCTTTTAGGCGTAAGTGATATTATCACCTTAAACCTCTCGATGGTCGTTTTTATTTGGATACGTTTTAAGTTTGGATTAATGGCAACAACGACCCAAACTTTTGAGGAGATTTTATCTCTGCAACCGCTGCTAATGGTTACATTAACCTGGTTGATTTTATTTGTATTAAACGATCTATACACGATGCGCTGGGATATATCGCGTTTCGATAAGGCGCGCCGCATAAGCAAAACAATCTTGTTTGGCATTTTAATATTTTTTATTGCCACCTGGGATAATGACCATATTATTTCCCAAAGCCGGTTGACTATTGTGCTCTATGCGATTTTGTTAATAGGGTTTGTAAATTTAGGGCGTTTATTGGTCATTGGCCTGGAGAAAAAGTTTTCCATTTTGGAATACGCCCCGCAAAATACTTTATTGATTGGCGCAACGGAAAAATCACGTAAGCTTTTAAAAGATATCCGAAAAAACCGCCACTT
Source organism: Calditrichota bacterium (assembly GCA_024277115.1). GTDB lineage: Bacteria > Calditrichota > Calditrichia > Calditrichales > J004 > JABFGF01. The sequence goes on along the minus strand of JAJRVW010000115.1, from coordinate 43,539 downwards.
ACTTTATAATGTGATCGGCTTTGTGAGCAAAGAGGGGCAAAAAGAAAATTTCAGTGATTTAAAATCCCTGGGCTCATACGATGATATCCCGGAAATTATTCGCTCCTACGGCGTTATGGAAGTTATAATCGCCATATACGAACGATCACGCGATGAAATATTGTCGATCATTGCCTCGGTAAAAAATATGAAGGTTGTTTTTAAGATTATCCCACAGTTTTATGATGTCGTTTCCGGCCATAAAACAGAAGAGGTGATTGGGCATCCTTTGATACGCCTGTTTCCTGACCACATGCACCTGTGGCAATGGTTGCTTAAGCGTACATTTGACGTTATTTTTTCCATTATCCTGCTTCTGGTATTTTTACCACTTGGCATTTTAATATATTTTATTTTACTTATTAGCGGTGCAAACCCACGCTTAAATATTGTGAACAGCGTGGGAAAGAACGCACAAATATTCGGGATGCTAAATTTTAATGTTTTGGATAAAAACTCCACAATCCAGCAAATGCTTTACAAAAGTAATTTGTATAAATTTCCCGAGCTGGTTAACATACTTATTGGCAAAATGAGTTTTGTGGGGCCACGTCCTGAACCACCGGAAATCGTCTCAGAAAACAGCGAAAAAATCCGCTTTTATAACCGGCGTTTTCAAATCCGGCCAGGGCTTACTGGTTGGGCGCAGGTAAAATATAGATATGATGATTCCTTAAAATCAAAGAGAGAGCAATACAAACAAGATTTATTTTATCTTGAGAATATGTCGCTTACCTTTGATTTTAGGATATTATTGCGATCGTTGTTTATTATATTGACCAATAAGTTTTAAAAGGAAAAGCATGTCGTTTCCTAACTCAAATTGTATGAAAAAAGAACCAATAAAAATTTCCATTATCATTGTTAATTACAATGTCAAAGCCTTTTTGGAACAGGCATTGGAATCTGTAAACAGGGCTTTAAAAGGAATCCCTTCCGAGGTAATTGTTGTAGATAATAATTCCATCGATGGCTCGGTGCAGATGCTAAAGAGCCGTTTTAAAGATGTGCAGGTTATTGCCAGCAAAGAGAACCTTGGTTTTTCAGGTGGTAACAATCTTGCATTAACTAAAGCTGTTGGCGAGTTCATTGTTCTTCTTAACCCCGATACATTGGTGCAGGAAGATACCTTTTACAAATTGCTTGAGTTTTTTGTAAGAACGCCTGAGGCCTCGGCGGCAACCTGCAAAATTTTAAACCCGGACGGCACATTTTCAATAGATTGCCGACATAGTATACCCACGCCTTCTACAGCATTTTGGAAACTGATCGGCCTCAATAAGGTTTTTCCCAAAAGTAAAATATTTGGCCGCTATAATTTAACCTATCTGGATGAAGATGAAACGTATCCTGTCGAGGCTGTTTCCGGCTCGTTTATGATGATCAAAAAAGAGGTTGTTGATAAGATTGGCTTGCTGGACGAAACTTTTTTTATGTATTGTGAGGATATTGATTATTGCCACCGCATTAATCTACAGGGCGGCAAGATTTATTATGTACCGGACACGCAGATTGTACATTATAAGGGTGAAAGTAGTAAAGCAAATAACCTGGATTATGTAATCACGTTTAACCGTTCGCTGTATCAGTTTTATAAAAAACATTACCAGCAAAAATATTTTTATCCCTTTAAATGGTTTATTTTACTGGGTGTTATTTTTCGTGGAATCGTTATCTATACAAAGAATTCTGTAAAAAAATATTACCCGTTATTACTCGATCTACTTGTGTTAAACACGGTTTTGTTTTTGAGTTTTTTTGTACGGTACAAACTAAAACATGCCTTTTTGCTGGATGATTTTTTTTCAAAATATATTGTAATAAATGTCATTACCTCTGTTATTTATTTTATCAGCGCATTGTTTTTTGACCTAAGTAAAAAAGACCGTTTTCAACCGGAAAAGGTTTTTAAAGTTCTAATTTCCACTTTTTTGTTTGTAGCTGCCCTTACATTCTTTTTTAACCAATTTGCTTTCTCTCGCTTTGTCGTTTTGATTGCTGCCATTGCAAGCAGTGTTTTGATGATCGGCTGGCGTGTCTTTTTTAATAAATATGCCTCCAAATATTCCAGTGCATTAGGTAAAGAATTTATCCGCAAAAAAACTTTGATTGTTGGGGAAGATAACGAGACTAAAAAGTTATTAGACAAACTGAAGCACTTGCCGGAAGTGGGCATGGATATTTTGGGTTTGGTAGCTGCAAATCGTGAGCAGATTGGTGATAAAGTCGGCGGGTTTTTATTTGTCACGTCACTTGATCAACTCGAAGAATTTGTCCGCTTAAAAAAAATAGACATGATTATTTTCTCTACCCATAATATTTCGTATGAAGCCGTTTTTTCAACAATGACCAGCCTGCAAAATACACAGGTTGAGTTTAAAATGGTTCCGGGACACTTGGAGTTCATGGTTGGCAAATCTAACATCGAGCGTTTGGACTCCGTAGCACTTGTTGATATTGACTATGCGTATGGGAGAATTTTTAACCGATTTGTAAAACGGGTTTTTGATTGGATCGTCTCGACTGTGATACTAATTATAGGAAGCCCTGTTTTTCTTATGCAGCTTTTAGTTTGGCGAAAGGAAATAAAAAAACAGTTTGTGATGACAGGCCTAAAAAAATATAAAATATTTACAAGCCCAAGGGCGGGTACATTCCGTTTTTTCCTTAACCTGGTAAATGTTTGGAGGGGACAGCTCTCATTTGTTGGTGCACCTGTTTATTTGGATAAATTACAATCATCAAAATTTGAGTATAAACCCGGGCTCACAGGTATTATACAAATCAATTCCCACAAGATTGAGAATGAACAAATGCACGAGATATATGAACTTCATTATCTAAAAAACCAATCTGTTTTTCTTGATGTTGAACTTCTCGTCACAGCTTTTCTCCAAGATAAGAAATAAGACACCCATAGAGATCGTAAACAAGATCATACAACGCTAAAACTTGTAATATCAATTGTCTTCGTTTCAGGTTTTTGATAAATAATTTTACGGATTGTTTCGTATTGTAAATAAGGGTATTCATCCTGAATTTTTTCGATGACCATATAGGTCGGATGTTTGGTTTTGAGATCGTAAAAAAGTTTACGGATATGGAAATCGCGAATGCCTTTTTCGCGCAGAAGATTGTTTTCGACAAGAAATTGAAAGGCATCATCTGAGAGATGATTTTTGAGCGGGTTCTGCATCATTACTTCCTCCTAATTTTTATTTTAGATGAAAAAACGGTAACAATGCTTTCTGAGCGACCCTCCCATTTATGGCTAAGAATAATTAATTGTCGTAATGATAACGAATTTAGAAAGGTATTGCAAGAGGGAAATTTTTCCCTTATTGGGATTATTTGCCTTAAAAAGAGGATAAGTGTAAATTTTTACTTAATTTATTCTACGATAAAAAAATGATTTTTAAACAGATAAAATAATCATAAAATAAACGATACTATTTTATGATATTTTTAGACATTTACCTAAATTGAGAATCAGTAAAAAATATAATATAAACGGAGTTTGTGAATTAAATGATTGATGTAAAATTTTTAAGGGAAAACCCTGAACTTGTTAAAGAAGCAATTAACAATAAAAATGAAAAAGGAAATAGCGATTTTATCCTTGAGAATGATCAGAAACGCAGAGATATAATCTATGAAGTTGAGAACCTGAAACGGCAAAGAAATGAAAATTCCGCAAAAGTCGCGCAATATAAAAAAGAGAAAAAAGATGCGTCAGAGTTGATCGCGATAACCAAAGAAATTTCAATTAAAATAAAAGAATTGGATGCCCAGGTTCACAAAATCGAAAAAGAAACTTTTGATGAGTTGAGTCGGATCCCAAATTTGCCGCATAAAACAACGCCTATCGGCCGGGATGAGTCTTTTAATGAAACGGTTGGAGAGTGGGGCGAGAAGCCAAATTTTACATTTAAAGCAAAGGACCATCTTGAATTAGGCGAGATGCATGACATTTTAGATTTTAAGCGCGGTGGAAAGATTAGTGGAAGTGGGTTTGCCGTTTACAAGGGCAAGGGTGCGCAACTGGAAAGGGCGCTGATCAATTTTATGTTGGACCTGCATATTGAGAATCACGGATATACCGAAATTTTACCACCCTTTATTGTAAATCGTGATAGCATGTATGGCACCGGCCAATTGCCAAAAATGGAAGACGATATGTACCTGGCCACCAAGGATGATTTATTCCTGATCCCTACGGCAGAGGTACCTGTAACAAATTTACATCGCAACGAAACAATCTCCGAAAGTGAACTACCTATAAAGTATGTGGCCTATTCAGCCTGTTTCCGCAGGGAAGCAGGGTCGTATGGCAAAGATACACGGGGCTTCCAAAGGGTTCATCAATTTAATAAGGTGGAAATGGTTAATTTTGTACACCCGGATAAGTCGGAAGAATATCATGAACAAATGCTGAGAGAAGCTACTGAAATACTTGAGCTCTTGGATTTGCCGTATCGCATACTTTTGTTGTGCAGCGGTGATATTAGTTTTGCCGCGGGTAAATGTTATGATATCGAAACATGGTCGACGGCTGATAATAAATGGTTGGAAACATCCAGCGTAAGTAATTTTGATTCGTTCCAGGCACGACGGTCTAATATCCGTTTTAAGCCTGCACAGGGTGGTAAAACGGAATTTGTCCACACTTTAAATGGATCGGGATTGGCCACTTCACGTTTAATGGTTTCTTTGTTGGAACATTATCAAAATGAAGATGGTAGCATTTCAATTCCGGAAGTATTACATCCGTATTTGCGTGGCACAAAAAAAATTGGATAAACACGACGATAAGCAGAACCGAAGAATAAAATTGAGCAGGCCAGGAACTAAATGAAAAAAATAGTACAAATTATCCATACAATTATTGCCTATCCGTGCATATTAATTTCTACAATTATTGCCTCAATTTCTGCAGCGGTTTTGGGCTTTTTTAACCCTTTTTCTAAGATTTCGACAGGATCGTTACGGTTATGGGGCCACTCGCTTTTATGGTTAACGGGCATCAAGTTAGTTGTGGAAGGGTTAGAAAACCTTGAGCCGGGCAAGGCCTATGTTTTTGCTGCGAACCACCTGGGAGCGCTTGATATACCGGCCATGCTATATGCTATCCCAAGTACTGCCCGTTTTATCGCAAAGAAAGAGTTGTTTAAAATCCCGATTTTTTCCAGGGGGATGCGTAACTCGGGTATGTTAAAAATTGATAGGGGCAATAGCGAAGAAGCAAAAAAAACATTGGAAGAAGCGATCAAAACAATTAAGGACGGATGCTCGGTAATTGTGTTTGCCGAAGGGACCCGCAGCCGCACCGGCCAAATACAGAATTTTAAAAAAGGCGCTTTTATCCTCGCCCTCAACGGAAAAATTCCGATTATTCCTACGGTAATTTGTGGTACACAATATGTCGTCCCTAAAAAAGACAAACTGATAAAAAGAGGTACCGTTAAGATAAAATTTTTAAAACCGGTCGAAACCGAACATACCGAGTTTGAGCAAAGAAATAATCTTGTACGCGCTGTAAGGGAAAGTGTCGTATCTGAATTTGAACCTGAATATAATCGAGAGTAAAAATGAAAAATGTCCATATTTTAAACCATCCGCTTATCCAGCAAAAACTATTTTATTTGCGGGACGAACGCACCATTAACCTTCATTTCCGGACAATGCTAAACGAAATTGCCGGGCTTATGGTTTATGAGGTTACCCGCAACCTGCCCTTAAGAGAGCGTGAACTAAAAACGCCTTTAGAAAAAACAAGCGGGTTTGTGCTATCTCGGCCTGTTACTTTGGTGCCCATTTTACGTGCCGGTCTGGCCATGTGCGATGGCATTTTAAGTTTGATCCCTAAAGCGCGTGTGGGGCATGTTGGCCTGTACCGGGACAAGGAAACCTTACAACCCGTAGAGTATTATCTTAAATTTCCCACAGATCTGGCCGAGTCGGAAATTATAGTGATCGACCCAATGTTGGCGACTGGCGGGAGTGCGGTGGCGGCCATTGATGTTGTAAAAAAACACGGTGGAAAGTCCATTAGTTTTGTATGCCTTGTTGCCGCCCCCGAAGGGATAAATACCTTTCATGCACAGCATCCGGAGATTCCCATTTATACGGCTGCGCTCGATCGTGAATTGAATGAAAAAGGTTATATTTTGCCCGGACTTGGTGATGCCGGTGACCGGATTTATGGGACGGAATAAACCATATCTTAGATGAAATATTATAAAATTGATCGGGAAAATCCCGACCCAAAAATAATTAAGAAAGCCGCGGAATGCCTGGAAAGGGGCGGGCTTATCGTTTATCCCACAGATACATTGTATGGCCTGGGCGTAGATGCGTATAATCGGGAAGCTGTTAATAAATTATACATGGTCAAGCAAAGGGATATGCGCCGGCCTGTTTCAATTTTATTAAACTCGATCCAGCAGATTAAAGAGATTTTCGGTTTTTCTCCACCATCAATAAAAGAAGATTTGGAAAAAATCCTTCCCGGCAGGATAACATGTATCATAAATAACAGTCTGCAAAAAAAAGTGCCCATTTTTGAAAATGTAAAAAAACCGGGTACCTATTTGGAGAAAGTGGGCATACGGATTCCTTCGGACAAGGTCAGCCGCGCCCTCGTATATTTGTTTGACTCGCCCATAAGTGCAACCAGCGCAAATATCTCCGGGATGGAGAATGTATTTTCAATCGAAAATGTGATTGCCCATTTTGGGACGGAGTTGGACCTTATTTTAGACGGTGGGCCAATTCCTAAGTCAAAGGGCTCTACAATAATTGATATGACGAAGGTCCCCTATATTATTTCCCGCCAGGGCGACGTTACGGAAACAGAATTGCTTGACCACCTGGGCAGTAAAAAAATTGTCTCAAAAAAGGAAAAGTTTGTTATCACTTTTGTCTGTTCCGGCAATATATGCAGGTCGCCGATAGGTGAGGCGATCCTGAAAAAGATGATCAGCAAGACCAAGTACCGGCATCAGATTAAAGTACAGAGCGCAGGGACTTTAAATTTACCAAAATCACAGGCGCATGATTTTGCCATTGATGTTAGCCGTAAAAATGAGGTAGACCTGACAAAACATTTTTCGCAGCCAATTAATGACAAAATAGTTCGTGAATCCGAATTGATTTTTTGCCTGGCCCAGAATCATTACAAATTTCTGCTAAAAAACTACCCGCAACATAAAAATAAATTTATACTCTTAAAGCAGTGGAAAAGGGAAAAGTCGCTTTTCATTCCTTCCATTGCCGACCCCATCGGCCACGATCCTATATTTTTTGAAGAAACCTATAAAGAAATATTTCTGGAAATAAAACGGGTTTTCCCGGCCATCCTTACCCGTGTTAAGCAATTTTTTACCATCCATGGTTAGGCAAAAAGGCTGATGTTATTAGATTTCCTTCGTTGCCAAATCGTCTTATTTCAATTGTAAATATGAGCATTATTTTGTAAATTAAAAGTTTTGCTTTATAGTTGCCGCCTAAAGGTTTTGTATCCGTTTGGCCGGAAGATAATTTTAAAAAACTAAATTGAAACACTTGGGCAATATGAAAAAAATAATTACGTACGGTACATTTGATCTATTCCATCTTGGACACTTACGCATTCTTGAGAGGGCAAAAAACCTCGGTGATTATTTAGTAGTGGCCGTTTCTTCAGACGAGTTTAATGCAATAAAAGGGAAAAAATGTGTTTATCCTTTTGAGCACCGCAAACAGATTGTAGAGGCCATAAAATATGTAGATGAGGTAATCCGTGAAGATGCCTGGGAGCAAAAGAAAAAGGATGTTAAAAAATATAATATCGACATTTTGGTGATGGGGGCGGACTGGCAGGGAAAATTTGATGAACTCATCGAACTGTGCGAGGTGGTTTATCTCGACCGGACAGATGGTATCTCGACCACGCAAATAAAACACGAAATAAAGAATAAAAAAACCAACATGGCAAAATAACAGGAATTATTGCCCCATTTAAAGCATCACTACAAATATTTTAAATTATGTCCGTCGGAAACCCATCTCAAAATAAATTCATCTTTTATATCGCTAAAAATTACTCAATCCCCATATTTATTCCCATAGAGGAACATCTGAAAAGGACCGGGCAGGCGTATGCTTTTTATGTGTCGCAAAAAGTTAAAAACAATTTCCCTAAAGAATGGGACCGTGGCAAAATCCTGTCTACTTTAAATTCTGCAAAAAAATTTAATGCCGATTTTGTATTGTGTTCCGGTAATTTTGTTGATTTTAGAATTCCCGGAATAAAAGTACAACTATTTCATGGACTAGGGATAGAGAAAGAAGCCCATTTTAAAATCCGCCACTTTTTTGATATTTATTTAACATCCGGCCCTTATGTAACAAAGCGTTTTAAAGAAATGCAGGAAAAGAACCCCTATTTCCTAATATTGGAAACAGGCTGGCCTAAAATTGATTATATCCTCAATTATCCAAAACAGGATATCAAAAACCTGGACTTGCCATCGGGGAAAAAAATTATTTTGTATGCGCCCACTTTCAGTTCGAAACACGAATCTGCAACAGAATTATTAGATATAATCCCCAAAATAATAAAAGATGATGAGTTTTGGTTGTTCAAATTTCATGAGTTGATGGATGCCGAATGTATAAAAAGGTTTAAAAATATTGCCCCGCATAAAGGTAAAGTTTTGCAAAATGTGGAGATTACCCCGTATCTTCACGCCGCGGATGTGATGGTTTCCGATACTTCCTCCGTGGTTTATGAGTTTATGGCATTGGACAAGCCGGTGGTAACATTTCGGACGCAAGGCCGGGAGGATAAAGGCTTGAATATTTTGGATGTAAAGGAATTGAGACCTGCCCTTGATAAATGTTTGCAAAACCCTGAAGAATTTAAAGAGAACCGCCATAAACATTTAGCAGAGATTAACCCCGCATTGGATGGCAAAATCAGTGAGAATATTATAAATTATCTCGCCACTGTTAAACAAGCGCACCAATTTCCAATAAAAGGCAAACCGGTTAATTTGTTTCGTAAAGCACAAATTATCTATCACAGCTGGTTTAAAAAAGGTTACCTGCGCTGATTGTCTCACAGATTCCGTGTTAAATTCCTATAAAATTAAATACAAACTTTAATGAAGAAAGAAAATAAATGCCCGGGCAAAAGCCATTAACAGGAAAGGTTGCGAACGCTGCCTTGAAAATGTTAGAAACCACGACTGCAATACTTGAAGAAAACAATGTAGAATATGTTTTGGATTTTGGGACATTACTTGGCATAATCCGCGAAGACCGCCTTTTACCGTGGGATACCGATCTTGATATTAGCATTACCGATGATCAGGTCGATAAACTTCTCAAATTAAAATGGAAATTATGGCGCGCAGGGTATCGCCTTAGAGTGTATTATTTTAAACGGGATACCGGGCCATATAAAAAAGGGGACATACGGATCATAAAAATACAGGAACGTCTTCTACTCTTTTTTGCAAAACATTCGCTGATGGATGTTTTTGTAAAGAAAGAATATAAGGATGCGCTAAGTTATGTTGTAGGCGGAAATAAATCCTATCTTAAAACTACGCCCAAAAATTTTCATGCAAAAAGGGCGCAAATAACTTTCCGTGGTAAAAAATATACGGTTCCCAAAGATTATAATGCGTACCTTCGCTATGTTTATGGAGACTGGAAAACACCAGTAAAAGAAGGGTGGGATTTTAGAAGCAGTGATAATTGTACACAGGATATTTATCACTTCAAAAAAGAAAACATATTCAAGAAAGTATTTCAAAGGGTGATTTTTTGGTGAACGAAATTTAGATATATTATCCCCTATCAAGATTATATTCACCCAATAAAAAGTATAAAAGCCGATGACATCTGAGAAGACAGTAGTTTTTTTGTATTTATATGGCCTGCACCAACTCTATCACAGTGTAACAACTGCCATGGAGTTCTCTTGTATGAACAGAGATATAAATGTTGTTTTAATCTCGTGCAACCATGAGCATACAGAGGTCCTGGAAAAAATAAAGGACAAATATATATGTTCACGCGTAAAAATTATCGAGTTGCCACAAACTTTTAAATATAAGTATTTAAATTTTAAAAAGAAGAGCCATCCCTCTGTAAATGCCATGTTGAAAAAGGCAAAAAAATATATCAAGAATGCTGATATTTTGGTGACGACTTCTCATGGATTGGGAACAATGGCAACTAAGTATAAAATTACCGATCCAAAGCTTGTAATTATGAAACATGGTTGTGGTGACAGGGCATATTCATTCGATCCAGTTTTTGGCGAATTTGATTTAGTATTGGTTGGAGGGCATTATCACAGAAATATCATGTTGGACAAAAAGATTACTTCCGAAAAACAGGTAAAGGTAATTGGCTATCCCAAATTTGACGTGCCTGTAAAAGTTGAAGATATAAAAAATAAACTTTTTAATAACGACAACCCAATTGTATTGTACAACCCACATTGGCAGCCCAGGTTTAGCTCATATAAATCTTATTCAAAATATATCATAGAATTTTTTCAAAAAAATAAACAATATAACTTGATATTTGCCCCTCATATTTTATTAAAACATTGGAAAACGCATTATAAGTATGATTTAAATTTTAGTGAACATGAAAGTGATAATATTCATATTGATTTTGGTAGCCCATACAGTTCGGACAATAGTTATATCAAAATATCCGATATTTATATCGGCGATGTGAGTAGCCTGGTTTACGAGTTTGTATCGCTTAAGCCCCGTCCGTGTATTTTCCTCAATGCGCATAATGCAAATTGGAAGGACAATTTATACTATCGTTTTTGGGAGATGGGCACTGTGGTAAATTCTAAAAGCGAGTTTGAAGAAGCGTTCAATGCGGCACTTACTAAAAACCCATTCGCACAGTTACAAAAAGACCGGATACCTGAGTATATGGATATTTCAGACACACCCGCCTCTATCAGGGCAGCAAGCGCAATAACGGAGTTGTTACATAGTGAAAAAAGTTAAAATAAAAGATTCAGGAACTAGAATCCTTTTTTATTGTGGATCAGGAATCGGCAATGCGATTTTACAAACGCCCACAATTAATGCATTTCTTGAAAGGCCGGAGTTTAAAGTGGATATTTTATTCAGGACGAAAGCTATGGCCACTGTTTTTAAATACGATGGGCGTGTAAACAATTGCTTGATCCTGCCCAAAGGACGTGAGGATAGAAAATTATTTTTAAAAACTTTACATGGAAAATATGACAGTATTATAACGCTGTTCCCGTCCAATCGGCCAAATTATAATAAAATTGCTTACCGGACGGGAACGCCCGACCGTGTTATCCATCGCTATAAAACCAACCCGTTTAAAACCCGAAGCTTTCTATCAAATATAAAAATTAATCTCGATGAGTCCCTTCACGATGTTTATCAGAATTTAAATTTATTGCAACCATTTAATATTCCCATCCCAGAGAACCCGAAGGTTACATTTTCAACCTCGCCACAAAATAAGAAATTTGCAGATGGTTTTTTATCAGACCTGAATATAAAAGACAAAAAGATTCTCGGAATTCATCCGGGCTGTAATGAGGGGCAAACATACAAACGGTGGCCATTGGAAAATTATCTTCAGGTCGCCCGTATGGCTCAGGAAAAAGGTATTGCGCCTCTCTTCTTTTTCGGGCCGGACGATAAATCAATACGTGATGATTTCCTTGCGCAGCCACGGGATATTCATCATGTTGAGGAAGCTGATCTAAATAATGTAGCCAGTATAATTGAAAAGTGTGAGATGTTTCTAACAAGTGACTCAGGATTGGGGCATATTGCAGTGGCAATGGATACAAAAAGCTTTGCGATTACCGGGCCGGCACATCCAACACGAACAGCCCCTTTTGGTGAACTTGGTGTATCAATCCATTTAGGCTTGTCTTGCAGTCCGTGCTTGATGTATCCTTTTAAATCGACTAATTCGTCAATTAGCTGCGAATATAGCGGGAAGGAAAAGTATAAATGCCTTGCCGATATAAAGCCTGAGCTGGTTGTTTCGACTATTTTACAATAGACAAGATATGAGATTAAGGCTGTTCCATAGTTATTTAAACCCGACACTCTTCAAAGAGAGGGCCGGGTTTTTAAAATATCTTTTTTCTTACTTATAAACTTCAATGGTTTTGATTTTTGCCGGGTTGACCGCCATTTGGTTTACCGTTTTTAAATTGGCAATCTTATCTACAACATCCATTCCTTTGGTTACTTCTCCAAAAACAGTATATTGCCTGTCCAGCTGAGGGTTGTCTGCATGCATTATGAAAAATTGAGACCCAGCACCCATATTTACATTGCTTGTACGCGCTGTCGATAAAATCCCCCGTTTGTGGCTAATATCATTAAACTCATGCGGAACCATGGCGATTGGTCCACCCTGGCCATACGTTGCTTTGTTGCCCGTTTTGGTGTTGGGATCACCGCCTTGTATCATAAAGCCTTTTACGACGCGATGGAAAAGGGTATTGTCGTAATAACCGCTTTCAGCACGGGTTATAAAATTAAAACACTGGATGGGCGCTTCTTCCGGGAAAAACTTTACTTCGATATCGCCATAATCTGTTTTTAAACGGGCTTTAATACCACTTAATTTACCAGCAAGAAACATCAACTTATCATCACTGGCACGCATTTTCGAGACCATTGATTTTAATTGTGAAACCTCTTCTTTAAGTTTTTGGTTCTCCGGCGCAAGATCGCTTTGTTTTTCGCATGAAAATAAAAATATTAATAATAAAAGCGTGCCTAATCTAAAAAACTGCATAAATCATTCCTCCAAGTTATGGTTTATTTCTGACTCAAACATCGCTAGAAATAAGACGTTAAAAAATTATCATTTTAAGGGCGGCAAATTAAGATCATTTAATATTCTTTGCAACCTTGGGTATCTTTATCGTAAGTATAAAGATGGAAAACGGATACCAAATTATTTGGTTTGAAAAAATTGTTGAATGCGTTAAATTTAAATAATTAAAAATGAGTATATATTATTGATTATATTGATTTTATTATTAGAAAAAGTGGAGTTTGAATGGCCAACCTAAAAAATATTTACATTATCGGTTTTCTACTTTTAGTATCCTGCGATGTAAATATAAATAAAGATTTTAAGATTGAAGATCATGCAACGGTAAAAAATGACCTTATTACTGTAAATGGCGGGATTTATGTTGGTGCCCATTGTATGGTAGAAGGTGACCTAAGTACGGTAAATGGCCCGATAGAGCTAAAAAACGATACTCATGTTAATGCCTCAATCCAGACTGTAAATGGCGCTGTTACAATTTATGATAATGTAAAGGTGAACGGTGACATATCAACGTTAAACGGGGAAGTTGATATAACTAATTCGGAGGTTGTCGGATCAATTTCAAATATTAGCGGAGATATTCAACTTGTTCATGTAAAAATTGATGGCGATGTAAGCACTAATTTTGGAGACATAACAGTTCGTTCAAACTCTACAATACGTGGCTCAATCAGAATATCTGATAATGATGAAATTCCTGAAAAATTACGAAATGTTAAGATCACAATTAGAGATAGTTCTGTTGTTCAGGGCGATTTAATCAATGAAAACCGTGAAGTAATTGTACTTGTCTTTATCGAGGATGGCAGTTCGATTAATGGTGAAATTATCGATGCGGATAAGGTTGACAGTTTGCAAGACCTGGATGTTGAATAAACGAATTTGCCTGTTTGGTAAGTTTTTATTTTAAAATTTAATAAAAATTGATAGTTCTGCGAGAAATTTGTTTCCTGCCTTTTTTATGTTTCCCTCAATTAAATTTTTGGGAAATATTAATGTCACGGATCGTCATCTCTTTTATATCTGCAATCTTTCTAACTTCTGTGCTTTTTGTATTTCATACATCCGAAGCAAATAATACGCCGCTCGAACCTCCGCAAAACATAAATCCCCATGCCTTTGCGGTGATCGAATTATTTACATCGCTCAGTTGTTCCAGCTGTCCCAAAGCAGAAAAGCATCTGGGCAGAATTATAAAAATGGCCAGGCAAAAGGCCTTGCCGGTATATCCCATTGCATTTCATGTGGATTATTGGAACCATCTGGATTGGATCGATAAATTTAGTAACGAGGCTTATAGTGAACGCCAACAACAGTATGCCCGAGCTTTTGACAAGAAGAATATTTATACGCCACAGATGGTCATCAATGGCCAGTTTGAATTTGTTGGCTCTGATTTATCGCTTTGTGAGGAAAAGATTTTTGAATACTTAACTAAAACTCCTGTACAGAATATAAAAATCGAAGCCAGCTACACACATATTGGCGATTCGATTAAGGTGGCGTATAGATTAAATAAAAATAACCCCGGCTTACTTAATATTGCCCTTATCGAAAAGTATCGTGAAATAAAAATTGACAGCGGTTAAAACAGCGGGAAAAAAATTGAGTGCTATAATGTTGTTCGTCGTTTTCGTCAAGTTTCGGCCCGTGACAGATCCGGTTCTATCACATTTATTGTCCCCAAAGGCCTTGAGCCTACAAATATAAGTGTTGTCTTATACATACAAAATAAAATCGATATGCGTATCGGTGGGGCGATACAGGCAATAAATATTTAGTGATAGAAAATATTTACACTTTAACTTTTTCTTCTTATCTTCATTTTCTATTTTTTTATCATCTTCTAGGGATTAATCAATAAAAGCAGGAAAACTATGGGGTCCGAACACCGGAAATTGAATCTGCATTTTGTGAAAATGGCTGGGACATTCAGTGTTTTTTCTGGGATTATTGCCTTTGCTTCAATCTTTTATATCCTTATTGTCTTAAAAAGCATGGGGCTCGATCTGGAAATGTTTGAAGATACAAAAGCATTGCTCCAATGGATAAATCTAAATAATTTTGCTTATGCAATTCTTTGGGTTCACTACGCCTTAATGGCTGTATTAATGCTGCCCGTTCCGCTTGCAGCCTCACAGATATTTAAGCAGCACAGCAGCCGTTCATCCTCGATGGCCACCGCGTCTTATCTTGTGGGGCTTAGCGGTTTTTACCTACTTATAATTTCTTCGATTGTCTTTTTCATTATCTCGCCGCTCACTGCACGGGCTTTTGCCCATGGAACCGAAAATGCTATTTTTATTCACGAGCTTTTTGCGGCGCTTGGTATGCAACTTAGGCTTTTTGGAGAGTTTATGATTGGCTTATGGATCGCCGGGATTGGGATTCATTTAGTGCGCAGTAATAAAATTGATTCGTTTGGCTGGTATGCCATTTTATTTGCCATAATCACTTCTATTATTGTAATTGGCAAATCTTTTAATCTTTTTGATTGGGAACCATTGTTTGGGGTGGCCTTAGCATCTACTTATATTTGGCTTGGTGTGGTTATGCGCCAAAAATCAAAATAAATGTTGATCAGGTCTGCATTATTCTAAACGCTTTTTCAAAACATGCGGAATTACACGCAGAATCCAACTGCCAATAAGCCAACGCTTTGAGATGTATGTAATTTTTTTCTTACGTTCAATCGCCTTCAAAATTTCTCGTGCTGCTTTCCGAACAGGAACTACCCACAACATAGATTTAAAACCATCAAAATGCGGCACTTTAAGAAATCCCGGGCAAACTTCAGTCACATGGATATTGTGTTTTTTTAGGCGGAACCTTAAGCCATCCAGATAAATGGAAATATATGCTTTCGACGCATTAAAAGAGGTGTGGTTTACACTCCCGGAATATTTATTAAGCGATGAAATCCCCACAATATGTCCAGAGTCGTTCTTTAAAAAATAATGGGCGGCAAAATTAGCAATGGCCGTAAAACCGAGGACATTTGTATAAATGATTTTTTCGTCCAGCCCCCATTGCAGGTTTTCGTTGTCTCCAAAAATGCCTGTGGCAATTATACAAATATCAATGCCATGCATTTTTTTTATTAAGTGGGTTAGGGTGGGTTTGATACTGTTAATATCATGGATATTAAAAACACACCAATAAAATTTGTCTTTAAATTCCGCCGCTAAATCGTGAAGCACATTTTCCCGTTTCCCGGTGCCGCCAACGATATAGCCATCTTCAATCATCTGATAGGTCAGCTCCAACCCAATCCCGGATGTGCAGCCAATAATGAGCGCTTTTTTTTTCATCATCACCTTCTGTAATATTTCTTCGGTAAGGTGGGGCATCAAAGAAACTTATAATAAAATACGAAGGAAAATTGTATAAAAAAGAGAAAAATTAAATTTTACCGTCTTATGCCGGATTATTTTTTTGATACTCTTTCCGGAGTGTACGCCGCATAAGTTTATTGGAAGCCGTGCGTGGCAAACTTTGAACTATGACTAAATCATAAATTTTAAAAAGGGGATTAATTCTTTTCGATATGATTGAGTTCAGCTCGCCTTTAAGCAAGTCGAATTCAATTTCATTTTTTAGGATAATAAACAAGACCAGCTTTTCCTGGCCTTCACCACCGGGCTGAAAGGCGATTGCGGCGCTTTCGTAAACAGCAGTATGCTGGTTAATGGCCGTTTCCAGTTCCAGCGAGCTCACCTTTATGCCGCCGAGGTTCATGGTATCATCGGCGCGGCCCTGGGCTTTGAAATAACCTTTGTACAAACGCGCCATGTGGTCGCCATGTCGTCTTAAGATTTCATCATCCGGGCCAAGTGGACAGTTGGCGTAATATTCTTTTTCATGGTCTTTATTTAATAGTTTTTGTGACAGCCCGATTGCCGGAGGCATTAAATAGAGCTCGCCCATTTCACCTTCCTTTACAGGCCTGCCTTCTTCATCCATAAAAATAAAATCAATGCCCAGCGCAGGTGTGGAAAATGTGGCCGGTGATGCCGGCTGAACAACGGTTCCGGTAATATGCCCCCCGCCAATCTCCGTACCGCCGAGATATTCAATTACCGGCGCTTTATAACGTGTGCGGCTCATCAGCCATAAATAATCTTCCCGGTTCGATGGCTCCCCGGTGGAACTAAATACTTTAATATCTTGCCAACTATCCTGATCCAGAATCCCGCTGGAACGCCAGGCACGCACAATGGATGGAATTACCCCGAGCATGTTTACTTTGGACGCCTGAACAAAATCAATAAAACCATCTCCAACAGGTGCGCCCTCGTATAAAGCCATAGTACCTTTATTTATAAAAGTGGCATAAATAAGCCATGGGCCCATCATCCAGCCAATATTGGTGGGCCAGCAGACAATATCGCCCGGGTGTATATCTTGATGGAAATAGCCGTCCATTGCACTTTTAATTGGTGTAAGGTGTGTCCAGGGAATAGCTTTTGGTTCGCCTGTCGTACCGGATGAAAACAAAATATTTATTACATCATCCGCTTCACAGGCTATGGATTCATAATCTGTATCCTGGGATAAAAGATCGTCCCATAAAATATCGCCATCACGCAAGGCGGCTTTGTTTTTTTGTGAAGAGATTATAATTGATTTTGGCGCGCCGGCCTCTGCAACTTTTTTATACAGGTCAATGTTTTTACCGGCCCGGGCATAAGAATCGACTGTAATGATGCCCCGGCTGTTGGAAATGGCCAACCTCTTTTTTAACTCGGATGCTGAAAAGCTATCGGCAATCGAAACGACCCGGCAGCCTGCACGGATAATGGCCAGGTAAGCGGCAACACATTCGACGGTCATGGGCATATACAGGGCGATGGCATCATTTTGTTTAAAACCATTTTCAATTAGCCCGTTGGCAATTCGGTTGACCAGATCTTCGAGTTCGGCATAAGTGGTTATAGTTAATTTTTTACTTTCTTCTTTTGCCGAAATAATCGCGGGTTGTGCGGACGGAGCCTGGAAACAGCTGTCCGTGCAGTTAAAGCGCGCGCCTTTTAACCACTTAGGGTTTTTGACACCGGCACTTAAATCGAGAATTTTATCTGTTGTTTTGTAAAACTTAATGCCAATTTTTGCAATTACTTTTTCCCAAAAAGCTGCACGATTACGCACACTCCATTGATGAAGGTCCGTATAGTTTTTAAATCCCAGCTCTTGCATAAACCGGGTTATATTGGAGTTGTTTAAATTGTCTTTTCCCGGAAACCATGCTGGTGGTGGCCCATTTTTCTCATCCCAGTCGGAATAGATTTCCACGTATTTTGCCCATTGTTCCGCAAACGCAATATTTTCCCCGGCCTGGATTTTTTTAATGAAATTAAGCCAGTTTTTTTCTTGTTCGGTTTTCATAAATACCTTGATTAAAGGGTTGGACGACGAGCTATAAACATAATAAAAATAAAGCTCCATGTGAAATAGCAGGAATTTAATTTTTTCCCTCCTTTTTTATCCGCCATCTTCCTACTCCCAATCATGATCTTTATCTTTATCAAGCCTTACGATTCTTTAAATTTAAAAGTCTAAAAACGAGTATGGTTATGATCGCAATAATGATAATGAAAGTTCAAATTTAGGCTGTGAATGTAAAAATCATTTCTGTAATTGAATTTTATTTGTAGAGTGCCGAGATAATAAGAAATCAATCGGGTTAAAAGTCCCAAAAAAAGATTTTACCTTTATAGACTTAATCAAATAAAAAACTTACATTTACGCTTTCAAAATTAAATGCGATACTTTTATGATTTTAGTTGTTGATATTGGAAATACGCATACCGTATTTGGATTTGTGATTGGTTCAAAAATTAAACTGCATTGGCGGATCACATCCTCATTGGCGCGGACAGAGGATGAGATTGGCATCCTTTTAAAAGATTATTTTGCGCATAGCGGCCATAAGTTTTCGGATGTGAAAGGGGTTTGTATCTCCTCGGTTGTCCCTGATTTATCGCAGGCTTATGTTTGGATGAGCCAAAAATATCTGGGGATTGACGCACTTATTATCAACTCTGATCTGGATTTAGGCATGGCTGTAAATTACCGCGATCCTAAAACTGTTGGGGCTGACCGATTGTGCAATGCGGTTGCCGGAATAAAAAAATATGGCAAACCGCTTATTGTGTTGGATTTTGGCACGGCCACAACTTTTGATTGTATCGATCGAAATGGCGATTACCTCGGTGGGCTTATTGCACCGGGCATTGAAACATCGATTAGTGCCTTGCACCGAAGGGCGGCAAAACTGCCACTTATTGAATTGAAAATCCCTGATTTTTGCATTGGCCGGACAACAGAAGAAAGCATTCAGGTCGGCATCCTGCGCGGCTCAATCCATTTTGTGGAAGGTTTGATTAAAGATATTCGCGCCGAGCTTGGTCAATCGGCAAAAGTTATTGCGACAGGTGGCCTGGCAAAAATTATCGCAGAAAAAACGGAGATTATAGATGAAGTCGATCCATTTCTAAGCCTTGAGGGTATTGCCCTGATTTATGAAAGAAATAAAAAGAATTGATCATTGTTAGATAATTGGAAAAGTAGATTACGCATGCTATATAAACAAAAAGTTCTGTTAATCCATAAAAATAAAATTATAAAGAAAAAAATTGCGGACTATTTGCGTGAACTTGATTTTGCTGTGATGATCGCGGAAACTATTGATGATGCGTTTAACCTGGCAAAAGCATTGAGCCGGATATTATTTTATGGGGGGCGGCGCTGACAGCCGATGCAAAAAAAATCTTGCGTAAAATTAAACGATCTAAATTTTGCAGGAACAGCCCTGTAATTGCGATGATCAGTGATCTTGAGCTATATGAACGTATTGAACTTGAAAAAAATGGCATCAATGATATTATTGCCGCCGATCCGGTGTTGACGGAATTGCGGATAAAAATTCGCTTACACCTGGATATACGGAAAAAACAGGCTGCCTACGAAAAAGAATTAAGTCGTCTTCAAAATATTTCTGAGATACAATATAATATTGCCATTGTAAATGATTTGAACCGGTTATGTGAACTTTTTGATGATTATCTTTATAATGACTATCCCTTCGATTTTATTTTACAGTTAATCTATAACCCTACCACAGCAGATTATGATTATAAAAATTTTATAACCAAGAACCCCGAAGGCAAAGAAAATATTAGCGATATTTTTGACGAGCCCATTTGGAAAGAGACCTATTTTTCAAATAAATATGAAGGCCCGGAAAGAATCTCCAATAAAAAAGTTTTAACAATCTTAAAAACAATGGGGCTCAATTCCGAAGTGTGTTACCAAATGCCTTTAACCGCCAATAAAAAAGATGTCGGTATAATCATCACGGGGAGTTCGGTAAAATCCGCCTTGACAAACAGGGAATTAACAGACCTTGCTGTGCTGGTAAATTCTGCCGGCCAGCGTATTTTTGAGTTACGCAAAGTTTATGGCGACCGGTCTGGCGATCAGCCGATACAACAAATCGATAAGAAGGATATTTTTCATCGTTATAGTGATGATGAGATTTTTGAATATCTTACCAAGCAGGTGCTCGAAAATCTAGATACGGACGTGTGTATTTATTTTAACTATAATAAAGGTTCTCGCTTTTTATACCCGCAATATTGCTACCAAAGGGACTCAGATTTAAACCTGTTTGATGATGACAAACCACCGGTTTTAATGGCCAAAGATTATCCCACCTTTGAGAAGTTTCTGGAATCGAAGAAAATGAGCGCTGTTTTTAACCTCACAAAAAATGCCCGCCCGGATTTGGCGGCAATGACTGAGCTGGCCGGAGGTAAGTATAATTCGGTTTTAATTTTTTCCGTGGAAATTGCAGGTGAAGTTAAAGGGTATCTTATTACTGCCAATGAAAACAGTATGAAACGCTTCTCAACTACGGTAATAAAAGAGGCTGAAAATATAATCCGTAAGGCGACAGACGTTTTGATGGAAGGTCGGTTGATAAAAAAGGCCAACCAGACCATCAAGCAATTAGACCGTGTTTTTGAGTTGGGCAAAGATTTAACCCTGGAAAGCCATATCACGGAATTGTTGCCCAAAATTGCTACGGCGATCCGCCGCACACTGGGTTGGAATATTGTACTTTTACACCGTAAAAATTTGTATGAAGGCACTTTTGAGAATGTCTGCTATTACGGTATTCAAGAAAAGGTATTTAAATCGCTGCAGGAAAAATATCCCAAAACTATGTATGGCCAATTAAAAAGGCGTTGTTTTAGCCAGAGCAATTCGTATTTCCTTGATCATAAATTTGCCAATATTGCCATCAAAGAAATTGATATTGCCGGGTTTGAGAAAAAGATCGGTAAACAGTGGAACGACCGCGACTGGCTGTTTATCCCCATTATGAGCCGTGGCAAAGAGCTGGGCGTTATTTCTGTAAATGATCCGGTGGACAGGATTCGTCCTAATGATGATAAGGTACGCAGTCTGGAATATTTTGCCAATCAAGCCGCTGTGGCGTTGGAAAATGCGACCCTTTTTGAAAGCCTGAAAACCTCCGAAACAAAGTATCGCGCTCTGGCCGAAACGATGACCATGGGGCTGATAACCTGTAACGTTGATGGCGAGATTGTTTATAATAATCCCAGTTTTGCAAGCATGATGCGCTACGAGGAAAGCTCCAGTTTAAACGGGCGCAATGTGTACGAGCTGGCCTCGGACAAATCACGGATTGAACTGGAGAAATATGTACTGTGGGTGAACAATCCCGGTAAAGATGATACGACCTATGATTTTGGCCTGGAGATTGAACTGCTGGCCAATGACAATAAATTTGTCCATTTTAAGATTTATCTGACCAAAGCCCACGAACAGGGTGGGGAAAATGGTTTTTTGGGCGTCCTTTCCGATTTAGGCCCACAAAAAAGAATCGAGCGTTTAAAGGCCGATTTTAACTCAATGATTGTGCATGACCTTCGTTCGCCATTAAATATTATCCAGGGCTATATTGATATTGTGCGCAATAAAGTCGTCGGCGATATCAGCGACGAGCAGGAAGAACTGCTGGCCATTGCCAAGGAAAATTGCTATAAAGTGCTTAAGCTGATTGATAATTTCCTGACAGCCTCCAAGCTGGAAGTGGGGCAATTCCAAATTACGCCCGAAGTAAATGCCCTCAATACGTTGATTGAATCTGTTTTTGAGAACCACAAAGTTTTGGCAGAAAAGAAAAATATCGTGCTTAGATTGGCCATCGACAAAAAGGTGCCGCTGCTTTCCTTTGATAAAATGCGCGTAGAACAGGTATTGACCAACTATATTAGCAATGCCCTTAAATTTACCACATTTGGCGGTGTTATTGAGGTGGGCGACCGATTGGTGAACGTGGCCAACGAGCTGACCGGTGAGCTGCAAAAAGAGATCCATGTTTGGGTAAAAGACACGGGTGTGGGCATCGATTATGACGAGCAGGAAAAAGTATTTAATAAATATGAGCAAACCGAAGCTGGTAAAGATGCATCCTTAAAAGGGACCGGTCTTGGCCTGGCCATCTGCAAGGAAATTGTAACCCTGCATGGTGGCAAGGTGTGGGTGGAAAGTGTCCCGTCCGAGGGTAGCACGTTTTATTTCTCTTTGCCGGTAACGATGCCCTAAAAGATTTGCCTGCCATATTATAATAATACTTTAAAAATCAACATGCGTTAATGGGTGTTCTTAAATCAAAATCATTTTGATTCGGGAAGATTTTTAGCAGGATTGTAAATCCTACCTCAAAGTAATATTATTCTTAAAATTCATATCACCCCAATACTGCAAAATTCTTTCATAAAAAAGAAAAAAAATTATACTTTTATTTTTTTTACGTATATTGCATGTACTGTAATTGTTTTACAATCCAAACTGATCATTTTCTTTTAGCGGAAAAGTTAAGCCCACTCCGCATTGTAAAATCCATGATCTGTTCTGAGGGGGACAGGAAAAATAACGCCAGGGATGGCTTGCCAACATTTATGTAGACGGGAATACTGTTTTCGTTTATAATATTTTAAAGGAGGTGAGCGCCTATGTGGTACATTAAAAAGCCCGGATGATGCGGTAACATTACCCGGGCGGATGAACCAAGCAAGAACAAAGCCCCTGCTTTATCGGAACAGGTTAAAGATAGGGGCATAATTCATAAATTCAAAATTTAGGTGATAGGATTATGCGACGAAGTATTCTGGTTTTTATTTTATTGTGCATGGGGAGTGTTAATTTATTTGCGCAGCTTACCGAGATTGTAAATGATGATTTTAGGAGTGATGGAAAGTATTATACAAAAGACAATGAACTCTATGTTGATAGAATTGTAGTTAAATTTAACGCGCAAGTAGTTACGGTACCGGATGGGAAAACAAAGATGGCACGTACCGATGTGGTTGAAAGTTATCCTGTTAAAAATGTATTAAAGGAAAAAGCGGAGATTTATGGCGAGATGGAATTGATTAAAGTTTTCCCCGATGCCAAATGGGGCGATGTAAACCGGATTAATAAAAGAACGGGCGCTCCATTCACAAGTAAAGAGCGCTCACAAATATTTACAATTAAATTTCCCAACCCTGTTCCCTTAAAATCAACATTGGCCGATTTTGATGCCCTCGCCGAAGTAGTTTATGCGGAACAACCTGTTGTGATTGCCACACTAGAGGATCCAAATGACCCTTATTATGATGATGGAACCGATCCCTATTGGTATTTTGATAAGATTGAGGCGTCCGCCGGCTGGGATATTACTCATGGAAGCTCTAATGTAAAGATTGCAATTTTAGATTATGGGACGCAGCAAAGTCATAATGATTTATCAAGTAAAATTGTTGGTGGTGATGGAGAGAATGGAGATGCAACCAATGATCATGGCACTTCTGTGGCTTCTGTTGCGGCAGCTCTGACTAATAATAATATTGATGTAGCAGGTATTGGATGGAATACATCACTAAATACATATAAAATTGGACATACAGGAGATGAGAACATTACAGCAAATAAGATTTATTTGGCTGCACGATATAGTGACATATTAAGTATAAGTTGGACTACGGTTGAAAAAATACCGTTTGATGAGTTAGTTGAAATAGGTTGTCCCAATCCATTGGATTGGAAGGGACTAGCAGTTCAGCCATATAATTACCAGAGTATTGCCGATGAAATCGAAGACGCTATCAATTTAGGTGTAATCGTTATTGCAGCCGCAGGAAATAAAACTCTTAATTCGGGTGCCGATTGTTCTTGGGACCCAATGTGCCCTGCACCTTTTGCCTCATGGCCTTCTCAGTATTCAGGCGTAGTTAGTATTACCGGATCAAAAATGAATGGAACAAGTGAAGTATTCATAACTGATTACAACTTTGGTGATTTCGTTGATTTTGCTGCTCCTTCGTGGGATATTTGGGTCGCACATTTTAATAATGCAACGCCAACTATGTTAAATGGAACATCTTTTGGAACACCCGTCGTTTCAGGTTTGGCCAGCCTTATTATGGCAAAGGACCCCAATGAAGATGTTTATGAAATCTTAAAAGAAGGGACGGATAAAATCGATCAGACCTTGTACCCGGATGATGCCAACGGTTGGAACAACCATACCGGTTATGGCCGCATTAATATGCGTAAAGCCTTGGAAGCGGTATTCCCGGATATCCCAACTAATTTGTATATAACCGGTTCTGTTGGACAAAGCCCTACTTTACATTGGGATGCCAATACAGAGGGTGATCTTGACGGTTATAAAATTTATCAAAAAGTTGGTTCCGGCTCCACAATCCTTTTAACAAGCGTTTCTACCGGGACAACCAGTTACACTGATAATGGAATCACTATTGGCAATGGCCGATTTGATCCCATTGTCAAATACTGGGTGAGCGCTTATGACCTGGCAGGGAATGAGTCGGCAAAATCAAACAGTGCGTCAACAAAGGCCGGAGGGGTAAATAGCCGGCAAACACCGGAATTAGATTTAGAGGAGATTGCTGCGCCTGAGAAATTTACCTTGTATCCGGCTTATCCCAATCCATTCAATCCGGAAACAAATATTAGTTTTTATTTACCTGAAAAATCAAAAGTGGTAATAGCTATTTTTAATCAATTAGGTGTACGTGTTTATTATCAAAACAGGGAATTAAACCCCGGGATGCAGCAATTTAAGTGGAATGCAAACTCTGTTTCTGCAGGTGTTTATTATATTTCTGTTTCTACAGGTACTCAAAAATTAACACAAAAATTAGTGCTGTTAAAATAAGTAAATAAAACATAAATAAAGAGGGGGACTTTCTCCCTCTTTATTAGATAAAGGGTGTCCACATGAAGAAAATTTATATTATTCTCCTCTCAACTTTTTTTTGCTATGCACAAACTAATGATACGCTTATTATCAATGACGCAATCTTCCAAGACTTAGCTTTTAATAATTATACGAAGAATTTTGAACTTGTTTTGATACGGGATGACGGTAGGCCTAAATTAGTTTCGGTAGACAGTAATAATAATATTGTTAATGATGCATTTATTATTTCAACAATTGGTGATTCAAGATCCCCAGCTATTGATGTGAGAAATGGTATCATTGTAACAGCATGGCGCTGGTTTAGAACAGATTATGATGATTGGATTATCAGTAGTGTAATTGATACTTCTAGAGGCTTCTTACTTAATTCTAATCAAATTAATCGTGATGGGGGAGGTATCTCGAGGCATACTCCAGATATTTCCTTTTTAAATGATAGTCTGTTTTTTGTATGCTGGTCACAAATAGAAGCTGATGACAATGTTAACGACAAACTTCATTTAAAAGGAAAAGTTGTAAATATTTATAAAAATGAGTTGTATGAGGCAAAACAAGATTGCACACTATCTGATTCATTATATAATGATCTTGGGAGAGTAAAATTAGATATAAACGAGAATGCTGAATATTTCCCAATTACGTGGCGCGGGCGCTCTTCGGGAAATAATGATGGAATTTATGGAAGAATATTTGATAAAAAAATTAGTCCACAGTCAGACATTTTTACTATAAATACAGATACTGTGAAATTCCGAAATACAGATTTAATTTTTATTGACTCAACAAATTTTCTGAGTTGTTATGTAAAATATACGACGATTTCCTCTCAGTCAGGTAATACCTTTTTAAGTAAAGTTAACCTTGATGGAGTTGTCGAAAATAGTCTTCAAGTTAATGATGAGCTAATTCCCGGCGGATTGACTAATGCAAGTATTTCAATGAATTCTGAAGGATATATAATTGTTGTGTGGGATGAAAATAACGGTAAAACTTTTGATAATAGGTTAATGGGACAAAGGTTTGATCCTTTATTTAACCGAATTGGGAATAATTTTATTATTGTTCCTTTCGATATAAAAAATTCACCCTTCAGGCCAAAAGTAAAGTTAATTAATAAAAGAGTTACCGTCTCCTATATTTATGGAAAATATGAAACAGATAACCTCATCATAAAAATGTTTGACTTCGACAACCCTGTCCCGGTTGAGGAAACAGAAATTATACAACCGGTTCAATTCTCCCTTAGCCAGAACTACCCCAATCCCTTTAACCCGCAAACAAGTATAAATTTTTCCATTCCCAAAAAAGAACATGTTCAGATAAATTTGTACGATATTAGTGGCAAGAAGGTAAAAACCTTATTGGACGAAACTAAAAATAGCGGCAGCTATAAACTGACTTTCAATATAGGCGATCTTGCCAGCGGCTTGTACCTCTACCGCTTGCAGGCAGGCGCGGTTTCCCTCACAAAAAAGCTGGTGCTGCTAAAGTAGTTCAAATCACCCCTTTCAGTCCAAATGGGAGGACCTTCAAGGTTGCAACGCGGTAACCTTGAAGGTCGCTTTGGATTGTTTTAGTTTGGACTGCAATGCGCATTAAACCAAATCGACACAGTCGGTTCACTCCATAAAACCCCAAATGACTGACTCCCGTTGAAAAACACGATCTTTATAACGTAAATGATAAAAGAACAAAAAAAGAATCCTGCTTTGAAGGTAGATTCTTATACGCCGTTTTTGTATTTTTGCCCACCTGATTTTAAACCCAAATTTATTAATAATACATTAAACACATGTCAAAAAAGCAAGCCACCACGCCCTTAATGGAGCAATACCTCAATATAAAGGCCGAGTACAAAAATGTTCTGCTGCTTTACCGCATGGGCGATTTTTACGAAACCTTTTACGATGACGCCAAGACCATTGCCAAAACAATCGGTATCGCCCTCACCAAGCGGGCACATGGTAAATCCGCCGAGGTGCCGCTGGCCGGCTTCCCCTATCACGCGTTGGATAATTACCTGCCTAAGTTGCTTAACGCCGGGTTGCGCGTGGCTATTTGCGAGCAGGTGGAAGACCCCAAGCTGGCCAAAGGGATCGTAAAGCGCGAAGTAGTGGAGATCGCTTCACCGGGTGCGACTTTAAGCGATAAAATCCTGGACAGCAAAGCCAATAATTTTTTGCTGGCGCTTACTTTTGATGACAATATCTGTGGCATTTCTGTAGCCGATGTTTCCACGGGTACTTTTCTTTTGGCCGAGTTCCCCACTAATTATTTGCTGGATAACCTGGTGCGCTATCAACCGCGCGAAATCCTTGTCGCCAATAAAGATTTTGAGTTTGTGGAGACGCTGATCCAGAACCGGCTCAACGCCATTATCACCAAAAGGGAAGATTGGGTTTATAACCGCGATTACGCCTACGAGAACCTGGTCAATCATTTTAAATCGCATTCGCTTAAAGGTTTTGGATGCGATGATATGGATAAGGGCGTGTGCGCTGCCGGGGCTGTCATCCATTATATAAATGAAAATTATAAAACACGACTGGAGCATTTTGTCAGCCTAAAAGTGCTCAATTTGTCGGATTTTATGGTGTTGGACGAGAGCACACGCCGTAACCTGGAAATCGCCCAATCCAATCAGGACCAATCCAAAACGGCCACCTTACTTTCTGTTTTAGACCACACCGTCACAGCTATGGGCGGGCGTATGATGAAACAATGGTTGCAGCACCCTTTGCTCTCCAAGGCAGAGATCGAATCCCGCCAAAAAAGTGTTGAAGAGCTCATAAAGGCAAAAATGAGCGTGATGAACTTGCAAATTTACTGGGTTCTGTTTTTGATATGGAGCGCTTGCTGGGCAAGATTGTTACCGGGCGCGCCAACGGGCGTGATGTGATCAATCTGAAAAGCTCTCTTGCCGTGCTGGAACCGATCAAAAATCTTCTGGCACAAAAGCCATTTAAAAATTTAGCAAAGATTGTTAAACAGATCGATGTTCTGGAAAACCTGAAAAGTGAGATCGAAGCGGCCATTGTGGAAACACCGCCCACAACCTTAAAAGAAGGTGGGTTGATTAAACCGGGGTTTGATAAGGAGCTGGACGAGCTGCGCGATATTGCCGAGCACGGTAAAGACTGGCTGCTCAATTATCAGCAAAAGGAGCGGGAGGCAACGGGCATATCTTCTCTTAAGATTAGTTATAACAAGGTTTTTGGTTACTATCTGGAAGTAACCAATGTGCATAAAGGCAAGGCGCCCGATTACTATATCCGCAAACAAACGCTGGTCAATGCCGAGCGCTACATCACGCCGGAATTGAAAGAATGGGAAGAGAAAATCCTTGGCGCAGAAGA
Source organism: Calditrichota bacterium (assembly GCA_024277115.1). GTDB lineage: Bacteria > Calditrichota > Calditrichia > Calditrichales > J004 > JABFGF01. The sequence continues at coordinate 14,976 of JAJRVW010000115.1, read as the reverse complement.
TAAAATCAACACAATTGAGTATAAAATTTTTCAGGACATCCGCGAAAAAGTGGGCGGTTTTACCAAAGAAATCCAGCAGAACAGTGTGTTGGTTTCTGAGATCGATTGCCTGTGCAGCTTCGCCATGGCCGCTTATGAAAATAATTATATCAAACCGCAGGTTTCCGATGGCCGGGAGCTGCAAATCACCGAAGGACGGCATCCGGTAGTCGAGAAAAACTTACCGCCGGGAAGTGATTTTATAGACAATGATACCCGCCTCGATACGGACGACCAGCAGGTTTGGATTATCACCGGGCCGAATATGTCCGGTAAATCGACCTTTTTAAGACAGGTTGGCTTGATTGTGCTTATGGCGCAGATCGGGAGTTTTGTACCGGCCAAAAAAGCAAAGATCGGCATTGTGGACCGGATTTTCACCCGGGTCGGTGCATCCGATAATCTGGCGCTTGGTGAAAGTACCTTTTTGGTAGAGATGAACGAAACGGCCAATATTTTAAATAATGCCACGCCTAAAAGCCTTATTTTGCTCGATGAGATCGGGCGGGGCACATCAACTTTTGACGGGCTGTCCATTGCCTGGTCGGTGGTGGAATATATCCACAATAATACGGAAATCCGTTCCAAAACATTATTTGCCACACATTACCATGAACTGACCGAGTTGGCGCTTTTGTATCCGCGCATCCATAATTATAATGTGGCCGTGGAAGAGTGGGAAGACCAGGTTGTCTTTTTGCGTAAGATTGTAGCAGGGGGCACGGATAACAGTTACGGTATTTATGTGGCGCAACTGGCCGGATTACCGGCAGAACTGATCGAACGCGCTAAGGAAATCCTTTCCAATTTGGAGGCAAATGAACTTACGCCCAATAGCAAAAAACCTAAGCTGGCAGGACGCAGGGCAGGGCACCGGGTCAACAAAAACCAAACCAATTTATTTGATAAACCGCAGAAAAATAAAATTGAGGAAGAAATGAAAGGTGTGGATGTTAATAATATTACGCCGCTGCAGGCCTTGCAAAAACTAAACGAATTAAAGCAGATGATAAAGTAGTGCCTGTTTTAAAATTAGAAAAATATCCGATTTGTCATGCTGAGGTGTTTTATAGCGAAGCATCCGATGCTTCTAAATCAGTACTTTGTGGTTCCAGAATAAGATTATTCCACCGCCTTCTGCGGGGCAGGCGTCATAGAGCGACTCAGAATGACAACTTCAGAGGACCTTATAGATAGGCACTAAGTCGTTTATTTGTCATCCGACCAAATAAATTCACCCTGTTTGTTGATATAGCCCGTTACGTTTTCTAACTGGACAATGGCCAGGCCATTATCGAAAGTTGCCGCACTCTCAAACCGGGCGGGGATAATTATTTTACCTTCTTTATTGATATAGCCCCATTTTTTTTCAACCTGGACAGCAGCAAGCTCTTCTGAGAAATCCATTGCTTTTTCAAAACGTGGTTTTATGATTTGTTTGCCGGTTTTATCAATATAGCCGACTTGATTATTAATATTTATGCGTGCCAATCCATTCGAGAAATGATAAGCTAACTTGTAGGTAGGCTTAATTACAATTTTCCCTTTAGCATTGATGAAGCCGATTTTATTCTCAATTTCAACCTGAGCCAGCCCTTCTGAGAACGAACGTACTTTGGAAAATCTTGTATAGATTAGCTCGCCTTGTTTGTCAATATATCCCGCCTGGTCGTATAAAGGGAACGAAAGAAGGGTATTCGTTGTGGTGAAGCCGCCAAGCCTCCGCAGAAAGCTCCTGATGTATTAAACTGGGGGACAATGACAACTTCCCCAAGTTTGTTTATGTAGCCCCATTTTAATAATCTTTGGATCAATGTATTCTGGTAGTCCGAAATTTTTGCCATTCCTTCCCTGAAACTAAAAGCATTTTCATATTTTGCCGGTATTCTTATTTGGCCATTCAGGTCGATAAAACCCCATTTCCCGTCCATCTCAATGGCAGCAAGAGACTCTGAGAAATCCCTTGCATTCTGAAATACTGCCCTTATTGCCACATCACCGTTTTTATTGATAAACCCCCACTTTTTATCAATCTTAACCCGTGCCATTCCTTCTTTAAAATCAAAGCCTTCTTCAAAACGAGGTTCAATCGTCACCGTACCGTTTTTGTCGATATAGCCGTACTTATTATCTACCTTAATGACATAAAAAGCGTTCGTTTCATCCGCTTTCTGCTCGTTGGCTTTTACGCCGTTGTAGATTATAAATACAATTAAAATATTTAAAAGAAAGAGAATGTTTTTCATTTTGCTCCTTTAAAGTATCGGGTGTAGGAATCTGCTGAGATTATTTGCATGTAAAGTTAGTGTGGTTTTAAAAAATATGCAACCATTGAAAAAACGATATGGTCATCCGATTGCAGGTTATGAAAAAAAAGATGAACCCAAAATGAAGCGATTATAAAATCTATTGAGGTTTTTTTTAGAAAAATTAGAATAAAGATAAAGATTAAAATCGTGTAGCCGAGTTAAAGTAAAGTTCTGTTATTAAAGGATTTAAATTAGTGTATTTGTTAAATATAAAGTTTGCTTTAATAAATAGATGGCTTTATTTTTGAAATCCCAATTAAATCAGAAATGATTTTTAGATTATTGAACTTTGCGGAGGAGTGGATGAGAACGGTAACAAAAAAGGACGTTGCCAAACGAACTGCCCAGGAATTAAATAATGGCACAGACGAAAACATTAAAATTTACACAGCAGAAAAGTTTGTTGATGCCGTGTTTGCCTCCTTGCGTAAAGTTCTGAGTGAAGCCGATCCGGAAGTGCGGATTGAAATTCGTGACTTTGGCGTGTTTGAAGTGAAGAAAACAAAACCAAAGCCAAAAGCACGTAACCCGCGGACAGGAGAGATTATATATGTCCCGGCCCGTAGAAAAACCCATTTTAAAGCGGGTAAGATTTTAAAAGAAGAGCTAAAAAAGGAATACCCGGATAGTGATGCGTAATTTATAAATGGCCTCGCTCCTTTTTTTAAGTAAATATTTAATTTATAAACACACTTTTAAAATTCCATCTTTATTTCATCTTTCTTATATTTCCCCCCACGGAGATTTTCCAAAAAATAAATATTTTCAAAATTGATAGCGGGAATGCAGATCACAATCGTTGATATTTGCAGAACACGTACATAATTACCAACAAAATTATGGTTAAAAAAATAATTGCCCTGGACGTAGGCAGTGTTCGTATTGGGGTTTCCATCAGTGATGGACTTGGGTTTATGGCACATCCGCTGGTAACTTTAAAATGGAAAAACAGTGCGACCTTGATCAATGATTTAAAAAAGCTGATTACAGAAAAAGAAATAAGTAAAATTGTTGTGGGCATGCCTTATACTTTAAAAGGCGGGCTTTCTGAGCAAACTAAAAAAGTAATCGCCCTAACAGAAGAATTAAAAAAGAATTTAGATACACCCATTGAAACGGTTGATGAACGTTTAACAACAAAGTTGGCCGAAACAATGCTGAGGGAAACGGGCAAAAAGGCAAGCCGAAACCGCCACATAATTGATCAGGTTGCCGCCGTAAATATTTTACAAACATACTTGGATAAAACCCGCATTTTAAAGGAGCAGTAATGGTTATTATAATCGAGAAGGACACGAAAGAAAAAGTTATTGAGTCCATCATTAAAAAATTGGATCAGGAAGGATTTGATATCCACAGGTCGACAGGAATTGACCACACAATTTTAGGGGTGATCGGCAATACCAATAAATTGGATATCCGTGATATAAAATTAATGGAAGGTGTTGGTGAGGCATACCGAATCACTGCGCCATATAAATTGGTTAGCCGCGAGTTCAAATCTCAAAATACAACTTTCAAGGTTAGGGATGTTGAGATTGGTGGCGATGAAACTGTTATTATGGCCGGGCCGTGCTCCATTGAATCCAAAGAACAAATTATGACGATCGCCGAAAGTGTTGCGAAGGCCGGCGCTAAAATTTTACGTGGCGGGGCCTTTAAACCGCGGTCATCACCTTACAGCTTTCAGGGGCTTGGCGAAAAGGGCTTGGAATATATGCGCGAAGCAGCCGATAAATATAATCTTGCCATGATAACCGAAGTGATGGATAAAGACCAGATTGAACTGGTGGAGAGCTACACAGACATCATCCAGGTTGGCGCACGTAATATGCAAAATTTTTCATTTATTCGCGCGTTGGGCAAATCTTCAAAACCGGTCTTTTTAAAGCGGGGGATTGCCGCTACGATAGAAGAATGGCTTATGTCTGCGGAATATATTCTTTCCGGTGGCAATAAAAATGTAATTTTTTGTGAGCGTGGTATCCGAACATTTGAAACTTATACGCGCAACACGATGGATATTAGCGCGATTCCAATTATCCAAAAATTAAGCCATTTACCTATTTTTGCCGATCCCTCGCACGGAACAGGGCTGCGCAATAAAGTGATCCCCATGGCGCGGGCCGCTGTTGCCGCAGGTGCAAACGGATTGATGATTGAAGTTCACAACGATCCGGACAAGGCGCTTTCCGATGGGGCACAATCTCTATATTTGGAGCAATTTGCCGATTTGATGAAGCAAATCCGCATAATTGCCGATGTGATTGGCCGCAAGGTAGCTTAGGATTGAATTGAATGGAAATAGTTATTGCCGGTTTGGGGGTAATGGGCGCATCTCTTGCGCTCGCTATAAAAAACAGTAAGCTCGATGCAACTATCGTTGGCTATGATTTTGGCCCGGTTTTAAAACAAGCTTTGGACAGCCGGATTATTGACCGGAAAATTGTAAACTGGCCAGAGGATTGTGCGGCTGCTGACCTTATTATTTTGGCTACACCGATTGCAGTCATTAAAGACCATTTATCTGCCTTGAATGGAATAATCTCAAAAAATACGGTTGTTACGGATTTGGGAAGCACGAAGGACGAGATTGAAAAACATAGCAGGGCAATTGAATTTAGTGGCCTTTATATCGGCAGCCACCCGATGACCGGCGCAGAGAAAAGCGGTATTTCTGCAGCAAATCCTTTGTTATACGAGAACGCGGTCTATATTTTGACTGCTGCAAAGGATAGTTTGCCTTACGAAGTTTCCAAAAAACTACTGCCAATGCTCGAGGCGATAAAAGCACGCGTATTTTTTCTAGGCCCCGAAGAGCATGATGGCACCATGGCTTTTATCAGCCATTTGCCGCAAATGATTGCCGTTGCATTGATGAATACGGTTGGGAAGCAGAACGAAAAAATATCCCATTGTTTCGATTTGGCCGCAGGCGGTTTTAGGGACCTTACCCGAATTGCCGCAAGTTCGCCGGAAATATGGCAGGATATTGTTGATTCAAATAATTTAAACATCAAAGCTGCCATCGATGCTTTTATCAAACAATTACTTGTTGAAAAATCCAACCTGAACAACCTGAAGAGCGGATTTGAGAAGGCACACGATTATCGAAGTTTAATCCCAAAAATAAACAAAGGCTTTCTTTCGCCACTGACCGATGTTTTGGTTTATGTGGATGACCAAAAAGGTGTTGTTGCAAAAATATCAAATGCACTGTTTTCCAAAAAAATAGATATTCGTGATATAGAGCTGCTAAAAATCAGGGAAAAAGAGGGTGGTGTTTTTATGCTTTCTTTTGAAAGTTTAGAAAAAGCCGCCGAAGCTGTAGAAATATTAAAATCCATAAATTATAATGCTTTTATTAAGGAGTAGGTTCGATGGATAAGTTGAAAATTGCCGTTGTTGGGGCAGGAAGTATTGCACAGGTTGCCCATCTTCCAAACTGGTCAAAGATGGATGACATAGAACTTGTTGCCATTTGTGATGTGGACAAGGGAAAAGCAAGCAATTTAACTGAAAAATTTAACATTCCCCGTTGGTATTTTGTTTTGGACGAAATGTTAAAAAGGGAAGAGTTGGATGCCCTGCATATTTGTACCCCAAGTTTACACCACTTCCCGATGGCACAACTCGCCTTAAGCAAAGGTGTAAATGTATTGGTGGAAAAACCTATTGCCTTTAACGCCGCCGATACAAAAAAATTAACGGACTATGCCGCCCAAAATAACCTCACTTTAATGGTTGGCATGCACAACCGTTTCCGTGACGATGTTCAGATACTGCGAAATTTTTTGGCCCAGGATGAGTTGGGCGAGATTTTTTATATCAAAGCAGGCTGGTTGAAGAAATGGGAAAAAAATCAAAAATCTGATTGGGAATCGGAAATGAAATACGCCGGTGGCGGGGTATTAATGGACCTTGGTTTGCAGCTAATGGATTTGGCCTTTTTTGTGACCGGTTTCCCTGACCTGAAAAAAGTACGGCTTTATGATTATCACCTCAACCCGGATATGGATGTTGAAGATGCGGCGTTGGCTTTAATTGAAACGAAGTCGGGACAAACCATCACCATCGAAATTAGCTGGAAAATGCATTTGGAAAAAGATACAATGTATACCCATATATTTGGAAAAAATGGGGCGGCCAAATTAAATCCACTGCGCATTCATAAAGAAATGCACAATAACCTGGTGAATGTGTCACCCTTTCATCAAACAGCAAAAGTCGATCAATTTAAAAAGGCTTATAGCCGCGAGATTAAACATTTTGTTAAAGTATTACACGGTGATGAAAAAAATATGTCTTCCGGAGAGGATGCCTTAAATGTTATGAAAGTCCTCGATGCGCTCTATGAATCGGCGCGGCGTGGCGAAGAAGTTACGCTTGATTAATTTAGGAAATAAATGAAAATATTTATAACAGGTGGCGCCGGGTTTATAGGCAGCCATCTTGTGGATAAACTTATAGAACAAAAACATGAAGTCATAATCTTTGATAACCTGTTTCGTGGAAAAGTAGAAAATATTGAACGGCATCTTACAGCAAAATCAGCCCGGTTTGTAAATGGCGATATACGCGATTTCGATGCCCTCGTAAGAAAATCTGCGGGGTGTGATGTTGTTTTCCATCTTGCGGCACAATCCAATGTGATGGGTTCTGTGACAGATATTGATTATTCTTTTGAGACCAATGTTGTCGGAACTTATAATGTGCTAAAGGCCGCTCAAAAAAATGGAATTAAACGTTTTGTTTTTAGCTCCTCGCGCGAGAGCTACGGCGAAGCGCAAACTGTGCCTGTGAAAGAAAACCACCCGTTAGATTCAAAAAATTCCTATGGCGCCAGCAAGGTTGCCGGTGAGAAATACTGCCAGGTTTTTCAATCCATGTTTGACATGGAAGTGGTAATCCTGCGTTTTTCCAATGTTTATGGAAGCCGTGATTTTGGTAGGGTTATTCCTATTTTTCTTGATGACGTGAAGACGGATAAAGATATTACTATTTTTGGTGGCAAACAGGTCATCGATTTTATTTCGATACATACAATATGTGATGTATTAATCGATTCAATAACAAACCGCGAAGCGGCAGAGTCCCCAACAAATGTTGGCTCAGGGACGGGAATTAGTCTTTTTGAACTTGCCGAGCGGATAAAAAATTTGGTAAAGAGCGGCAGTAAAATTATCGTTGAACCGGCAAGATCGGTGGAGGTAGTAAAATACATTGCTTCCTTAGAGCGTTACAACAAGGTGTTTGATATTAAAATCAACCCTGATCCTCTGTGTGACCTTCCTAAGATGATAGAATAGCTTAAATTAATAAAAATGAAATAAAAGCCACCTATTTAAAAAAAATGTTCATTTTTTTATTTAACATCCGAACATAATCCATTATAAGTAATGTTAATGCCATGGATTAAAGAGGAGTTAGGAATGAGCTTCAATTTTGATATTCAAAATAATATTCTCATTGTAAAGATTACAGAGCAACGTGCCACGGTAGAAATATCTGGAAAGCTAAAGGAAGAATTACTGGCCAAAATTGAAGAAGGCAATCAAAATGTAATCGTGGATTTAAGCTCTTCCGATTTTGTAGATAGTTCATTCTTGGGGGCTTTGGTGGCCGGCTTAAAAAAATCTACAATGAAAAGCGGTGATTTAAAGATAGTTGGGCTGCAGGCACCTGTCCGCGCAATGTTTGAGTTAACACGGCTTTACAGGATTTTTGATATTTTTGATACGATGGAAGAAGCAATGAGTAGTTTTAACTAGACAATCTCGCAAAAAACAACGATTTTATTTTCTCTTCAAGACCACACCTGATGAATAGGAATTATTTAAATAGGTTTGTCCCCCGGGATTTATATTAGGTCTAATTCCCGGATCTCATAAAAGGAATTATCAATGGAAATCTCCCTGGACAAGGGCACTCTTCAGGATTTAGATAAAGCTTCAAGTTTCGAATGGCTTGAAAAAAACAACAAGGGAATTTATTCAAGCTCGACCGCAATTGGGATGAATACCCGGCGAGAGCATGGCTTATTTGTGGTTCCAGACCAGACTCTTGAAAAAAAAGTTGTACTCCTCTCTAAATTTGAGGAATCAATTTTTATTGAAAACAGGTTACATGAAATATCTACGAATACTTACTCCAGCGGCGTATTTCCTTCCGGTTACACCTATCTAAAAAATTTTAAAATGAAACCGTTTCCTACCTCTATTTTTGAAATTGAGGGCAGGATTATCGAAAAAACAGTTTTCCTTCTGTCAGAATATTCGATTTTGGTTGTACGATATGAATTAAAAAATCAGGGAAAGCCTTTAAATTTAATTATAAAACCTTTTCTTGCAGACCGTTTTAGTACAGACCTTTCCAAAGAATTACAAGGATTAAATACGGACAGCTATATCGGTAATTATTTTGTACGTTGGGCGCTTAAACCGGCCATGCCGGAAATTTATGTTTATTATTCATCCGGTGAATTTGTAAGTACAACTTTATGGTATAAAAATTTCCATTATCCCAAAGACAGTGGCAAGTATAATGACACCAATTTTGAACACCTTTTCAATCCAGGTTTCTTCCAGACGACCCTCGTGCCTTATCAAGCTGTGGATTTGTACATTTCCACTAATGAACTGGAAACAGACAATTTGAATTATGAGGCATTATTTAAGGCCGAAAAAGAACGGCGTATTACCCCAAGAGAGGGTTTCTTTACAAAAGACAATAATATCATTGAAATTAATAGCTCGCTTAAGAAATCTTTAATGACGGTTGCCACGCCGCCCGTAATTTCTGTTTCTTTTCTGGAAAATATTTACACAACGCGCGATCTGATATTTTCATTGCCAGGTATGTTTTTAGCAAATGAAGATTATGCCGGTTTTAAAGATCAATATCTTACTTTGATAAGCCAGGTATCTGAAGGTTTGCTGCCTGTTCACTCTCCGATAATTCGAAAAAAAAACCATTATAGTGCCGCCGATCTAAGTTTGTGGCTTATCAATCTGGGCTACATTTATTATAAACTCACAAAAGACATCGAGTTTTTCAACAACGGTGTATTTCAGGCTTATCAATCTATAATTGAGTATTATCAAAAAGGTACGTTAAATAATATTTATGTAGACAAAGATAATCTGGTTTTTTCCGGGAATAAATCTTCTTCTACGAGCTGGATCCCTTTGACTGCTGAGGATAATGAGGTTATGCGCTATGGTAAACTTTTAGAAATAAACTCCTTGTGGTATAATGCCATAAAAATTACCGAGCATTTTAGTAATGAACTTGGAAAAAAGCGTAAAGCTGCGAAATATTTAAAATTATCGGAAAAAGTTAAAGACAGTTATCTAAAAACTTTTGTGCAAGACGATGACACGCTTATCGATTTTTCTGTACATGGCAATAAAAACACGGATTTCAGAATAAACCAAATCGTCCCTCTGGCTTTATCATTTTCACCTTTGGACGACAGCTTGCAAAGCAAATTACTAAAGCAAGTCGATGCCCATCTGTTGACACCTTTTGGGTTGAAATCAGCAAAAAATGATGCAAACGCCTCTGTAGCAAAAATCCTGACCCGAAGGATGTCATCTTTTTATAACGGTGCCATTTGGCCGTGGACAATTAGTTTGTATGTGTCTGCTTCCCTTAAGAATGCAGAAGATAAAAAAATAAAGGCAACACAATTAAAACAATATTTTAGCACTCTTCCAAAACTCATCTCCCAAGGATTACTAAACTACCTCCCAGAAGCACTTTCTGATTCAGAAAACTTAATTCAGAGTGGAATTGAAGATTATACACCTTCACTATCCTGCTTACTCTGGGCCTTTTTTGAACTTGAAAAATATGCAGACCCGCAATAATTAATAGCGGAAATTGTCAAATTAAAATAGCAGGACTTTATCGAGGATTTGGTTCGTTTACCTTCTTCTTTAAATGCCTTTGACCATTATCCTTTAATTTTACTTTTATCAGATTAAAAATTGATTTCCAGTATTCTGGATTTTCATCAGATAATAAAATGACATTTTTTAAAGAATCGATTTGAACATGTTTCTTTGCGAGAAGTTTTTTAATTTTCAGGGCTTTTAAACTATCAGAAATTGATAGCTGTTCTATGGTCATTAATTCTGACAATACATTGACAAGCGGCTCTTTTTTTGATACACTCTCATTTTTTGATGAACAACTTAAATACAAAAATGTACAAGCTATTACAATGATTAGCCCATTTGATAAGTTTGAGTAATTTTTCATATTTAAATGTATAAATTATTGTGATACAAATTCAATAGTTTATAACTTTATTTGTTTTATAAATTAATAGATCAACTTTAAGCCTGGAGGTTTTGGATGTTTAAACTCCGAAATTTTTTCTTTTTCCTGTTTTTTACATTCTTCTTAGTCTCTTCAATTTTCCCACAAGGATTTGGTAAAAATAAAGTACAATACAGGGATTTTGATTGGCACTTTTTACAGTCGGAACACTTTGATATATACTTTTATCCGGGTGGATATGATATTGCCGTTTTTACGGCCGATGTTGCCGAAAATGCTTATAAATTATTAAAGCGTGATTTTAATTATGAATTAAGTAAACGCGTCTCGTTAATCCTCTATAAATCCCATAACGATTTTCAACAAACAAATGTAGTATTCAGTTATCTGCAAGAGGGAATAGGTGGTGTGACAGAGCTTTATAAAAACAGGGTTGTTGTCCCGTTTGAAGGTTCCTATTCATCTTTTAGACATGTAATCCATCATGAGCTTGTACACGCCGTGATGAACGATATGCTTTATGGCGGTTCTGTTCAGTCCATTATTTCCGGCCAGATTGCACAAGTACCCACCTGGTTTGCCGAAGGCCTGGCCGAGTATTTTTCTCAAAGATGGAACACACGTACAGATATGATGGTGCGGGATGCAACGATTGGTGGATATTTGGTTAATGCGTTACCCACGTATGGTGCTTATTTTGGTGGAAATAGCCTTTTTAGATATATCGCGGAGAAATACGGCAATGAAAAAGTTGGTGAAATACTCCATAAAATTAAAGGCAGTTTTCGTTTTGATAATGCGTTCAAATCTGCCTTGGGCATTGAGCTGGAGGACCTTGCGGAGAATTGGCAAAAACAAATGCGTAAAGAATACTGGCCGGATATTGCCGATCGGTTGGAATCCAAAGAATTTGCACGTGCCATTACGGACCATAAGGAAAGCCGTAGTTATTTAAATATCAGCCCGACTTTATCGCCCAATGGGGATAAAGTTGCATTTCTATCTAACAGAGGTGGCAAACAGGGCATATTTATAATGGATATTCTTGATCCTGAAAATATAACCAAAGTTATTGAGGGTGAGACAGATGTGGATTTTGAGGAATTGCATTGGTTAAGCCCGGGAATGGGCTGGTCGCCCGATGCGACCCAGTTAACATTTTCTGCCAAAGCAGGCGACAGGGATGCACTTTATATTTATGATGTAGCGACAGAGGAAGTAGAACAATTCAAATTTGAAATTGACGGACTTTTCTCTTCAAGCTGGTCGCCACAGGGCGATGAGATTGCGTTTGTTGGAAACTATAATGGTGCGGGTGATATTTATGTCTATAATATTAAATCAAAAAAACTTGATAAAATAACGGATGATGTTTTTTCGGATACATACCCCCACTGGTCAAATGATGGGAAGAAAATTGCTTTTGTATCGGAGCGTGGTAAATATTTATCGTCTAAAGAAGTGCCGGCTAATTTTAGAATGTCTGAGCATGACTATGATAATAAAGACATTTATGTTGTTGATAAAAACACAAAAATAATAACGCGAATTACGGATTCAAAATATCTGGAATCGGATCCCGTTTTTTCACCTGATGACAGTAAACTGCTTTACGTAAGTGATGCCAACGGAATCTCAAATATTTATATCCATGACCTGGCAACGGGAGAACATTATCCCGTCTCAAATCTTTTGTCCGGCGCATTTCAACTTTCTTTAGATAAAAAAGGGCATACCCTTGCTTTTACTTCCTTTAGCGAGATAGGTTTTGATCTGTATACAATTAAAAACCCATTTGACCTGCCGGAAGTTAAGCTTGAGAAAACAGTGTTCTTTAAGAAACTTGATGATGAAAAAAGTTTACTAAGCACGGTAGATAAATTAAACGAAGAAGATGGAACCGATTCCGATTCTGTGAGAACAGCGGTAAAAGTACCCCGCTCCACAGACTACAGTAATTATGTTTTTGCCGATTTGACCAGGAAAACCCGTAAGAAAAAAATTGATATTAAATTGAAGGAAGATGATTATAAGCGAGACGATGGAAATTTTAAAGTACATAATTATAAAGTAAAATTTTCGGCGGATATAATTCAGGGGCAAGCGCAATATAATACTTTATGGGGATTTCAGGGGTATACTCAAATCGCATATAGTGATGTTCTCGGAAATCATCGAATTAATCTTGGGACGAATTTGGTTTTTGATTTGCGTAATAGTTACATCGCCGCTCAGTACTGGTACCTGCCCGAGCGCACGGACTATGGTATCTCTGCCTTTCATTCAGCAAATGCATATTTTTCCAGGTCCTCCGGTTATATTAGGTTCCGTAATTATGGAGCGGCGTTCATAGCATCCCGCCCTTTTAATAAATTTTCGAGGGCAGATTTTTCCATCTATATGATCAATGCCAGCCTGGAACAATTAATTGAAGGCGGTGCAACGGATGAGGTACGGAGTATTTTGCCTAGTATCCAGTTGGTACACGATACCTCCGAATGGTGGGGCACAGGGCCGAACAGAGGGTTTAGAGGGGCGATTACCTTAACAAGCAGCCCAAAATACACAAGCAATAGTTTGCAGTTTACAACAATCAAAGCGGATGTAAGAAAATACGTTAAAATACATGACTATTACAGTCTTGCCTTTCGTCTGAATGCGGGCTCCAGTTTTGGGGAGAATCCTCAAAATTTTTATTTTGGCGGAACAGAAAATTGGATAAACCGTAAGTTTAGTCCGGATATAGATTTACAGATAAACTCGGTTAAAGATGTCTATTTTTCTGAATTTGTTACACCTGTACGCGGTGCACGGTTTTATGAAAAGATTGGCCACAATTTTGCGTTGGTAAATTCAGAACTGCGTTTCCCTCTAATTACCCGATTGGACTTAGGGTTGCCACCGATTAGTTTTGGCTATATACAAGGAATCTTGTTTAGTGATATTGGAAGCGCCTGGAATTCGACCCGTAATTTTAGAGGAATTGAAAGTGGCAAGGTTAAAGATTTGTTTGTCGGTTATGGTACCGGGGCACGATTGTTTATATTTGGCTTATTGTTAAAGTACGATTTGGCCTGGGAGTATGATTTGAAAAAATCCAGCAAAGCAAAGCACTATTTTTCCATTGGTGTTGATATTTAAAAATTTATACCTATCCTTGTGCCTGATAGTAAGGAGGCGCAAGGATATTTTATCATGAATCTTTATACGCACGCAATTTTAAACACTTCCTTCCACCTTTAGTGGCCTCTCTTTTGTCTATCCAATTTTTTATCAAATATCAAGCAAACTGCTAAAATGCCGAAATAGAATTATTATATTTTAAACAAATATGGAAAAAATTCTATGGGTTGGTTAGAGCTATTTGAAGAAGATCAGCAAGATACCTTCTTAAAAGATGATTTTTTTGGAAAAATATCTATCTTAGTTGTTGATGATGAAGAACATATCAGGCAAACGATCGAGAAATATTTATCCTTCAAAAAATACCAAGTATTTATGGCCAGTAATGGCTTGGAGGCTCTCGAAATATATAAGTCACAATCCCCGCGTATAATTATAACAGACATCCTGATGCCAATAATGGATGGGCTTGACCTGTTAAGCGCAATAAGAGAAACCGATGATGAGACCGAAGTGATCGTTTTGACAGGGAATGGCGATATGGATATTGCCATTAAGGCCTTAAAAGAAAATGCCTCAGAGTTCTTGATTAAGCCGGTCGACCTAGATGTTTTATTGCACTCGGTCCAAAATGCAGAATCACGTTTGAGGTTGAAGGACGACGTAAAAAAATATACTACAGAACTCGAAGAACTTTTTAAAGATGTTCACCACTCGCGGGAATATTTGGAAACAGTTTTACAGAGCTCGCCCAATGCGACAATGACCTATAATACACAAGGCGAAATAACCTCGTGGAATGGAGCTGCAGAAAAGATTACAGGTTATCTGAAATCGGAGACGATTGGAAAAACAGTTAAAGAAATTTTTGTTTTTGATAGCCATCTTATAAGTACCGATCAAAAAAATAGTTGTAAGTCAAAACAAAATATTGTCGGCCAAATCTTAAATAAGCAACAGGAAATGCGCTATATAAACCGCAATGCCAATGTTTTGTATGATTCTGAGAATTCAGTTATTGGTGGTATCGAAAGTTTTTATGACACAACTGAGAAAACCAAAAGTGACCGGCTGCTCGAAAAAGGTATTTGCAGGTACAAACTATAAATGAGATTGGCAAAAGGGTTGTAGCCAGCAGTGGGGTTGGTGAGTTGATGGATTTTATAAGTAAGCGCCTGGTGACAACTTTTTTTGAATCGGCAAATATCTTTTTTCTTCT